>NZ_JACVOO010000010.1 GCF_018882405.1 Polynucleobacter sp. 31A-FELB
ACTTGATGCAATGCAAAAGCAATCTGCTCTTCTGTGAACTTTGACCTCTTCATGGCGCACCCCTCCTTAGGGATAATATCGCCGATTTTTTCTAATTTAGGGTGTCCAATTTATTGGGAGGAGGTCAATTGGGGTGGCTTTTTACTGGCTTGGTGAGGAGCCTAATTACTTAGACTTCTTCTTTGTTTCAGATGATTGCCTAAGATGCTCTTCTATGTTTTTCTCAGCAGCATCGGCCACCTGATTAACAATTTTTCGACCCTCTTTAAACATCTTTTGCCCTGCGGTCGACATGTCATGAACTACCTTAGATAACTTATCAGCATGGCCTGGAATTTTGTCTTCAACATCTTCAAGCCAGCTCACTAATGAGCTACGTACTTTTTCTAGATGTTTTTCAGTACCATCAGCTGCATCATCGCCAATATCTTTTAGAACGGACTTCACTTTCTTTTGATATACGGTTGCGCGCTTTGCAGCTTCTTTAGTTGCAGATTCTTGCAACTCTTTAAGCTTAGCAAGATCATTCTTGGCTGCAGACTTAGCGCTCTCCATCGCATTTTTCATGCCCCACTGCATTTCTTCTAGATGGTGTGCGCTCAGATCTTTAGCAGCATCCAGCAATTTATGGGAGTACGCAAATAACTCTTTTGCCTTTTCTTGTTGCCATGCTTGTATATCTTTTTTATCCATTACCACTCTCCTTTAGGTGTATTAGGGGTTTCAGTAACCAGTAAAGCTATTCTTCCACTCTATACCCAAAATCGAGACTTGCCAATTCCCTGCTTTATAGGCATTAAAATTAGGGCATGAGTGAACGAAAAAACCCTTACGAGATTATTGGTGGCGCTGAAAAGGTTGAAGAATTGGTCGACCGTTTCTATGATTTGATGGCGCTAGAAGAGCCCTTCGCAGAATTGCGAGCCATGCATTCGGAAGATCTCACGAGCTCAAGAGATAAGCTCAAACTCTTTTTATCAGGATGGTTGGGAGGCCCAGACGTTTACTCCCCCAAATATGGTCACCCAATGTTGCGGGCCAGACATCTACCATTCAAGATTGGTCTTAAGGAACGAAATCAATGGTTAGCCTGCATGTATCGCGCGATGGAAGATTGCGGTATTGATGGCCAGATCGGCGCTCAGCTAGAAGAGTCTTTCTTCAATACCGCTGACTGGATGAGAAACCAGCCAAACTAATAGATTGCTGGGATTTTTAAGAAATCCTTAAAGGGATTGGGCACAAGCAAAGCCACTAGCCCAGGCCCACTGGAAGTTGTGACCTCCAAGGTGCCCAGTGACATCAAGACACTCACCAATGAAATACAGGCCAGGATGATTTCGAGCCATCATGGTTTGCCCATCTAGATCTTTGGTATCAACTCCACCCAACATCACCTCAGCCTTTTTCCAGCCCAGCGTTCCTGCGGGCTTTACCGACCAATTAGTGATGAGCTCTTTGAGCGCCTGACGATCCTTTTTAGAAACCTCGGCCCACTTTTTGCCTAAGAGATTTTTCTGCTCAGCAAATGCTTTTGCCAAGCGTAGTGGCATCACTGAAGCTAAGATATTTTCAGTGAGTTTGAGGCGGTTATCCTCGTTATCGAATAACTCATCACAGGTGAAGCGCCCATTGGCTTCGACGGCACCAAGCCAATCAATGTGTATTGCCTCACCCTCGGCCCAATAGCTACTCGCCTGCAAGACTGCGGGGCCTGAAAGGCCTTTGTGCGTTAGGAGTAGATCTTCATTAAAGCGACAAGCGCCATAGCGATGCCCCTTTGATCCTGAAGCAATACGAACTGGCAAACTGAGACCCGACAACTCAATCAGATTATCGAACTCACCTGAAGTAAATGACAGCGGCACCAATGCAGGACGTGGATCAACTATCTTCAATCCAAATTGCTTGGCGATATCCAAGGAATAAGCTGTTGCACCAATTGCAGGAACCGGTAAGCCGCCTGTTGCCATCACGATAGACTTGGATCTTTCGATGCCAGTATTGGTCTTCACGATCCATGTGCCAGCTTCATTGGATATCGACTCCACCGTAACCGGATGACGAATATCAACGCGTCCCTTAGCGCACTCCCCCAGTAACATCTCAATGATCTGCTTGGCAGAGTCATCACAAAATAACTGCCCTTGATGTTTCTCGTGATAGGCAATGCGATAAGACTGGACCAGCTTAATGAACTCATTTGCGGGATAGCGAGCTAAAGCACTTTTTACAAAGTTCGGATTTAGGGAGAGAAAATTTGCTGGACTGCTGTGTAGATTGGTGAAGTTACATCGACCTCCGCCACTGATGCGAATTTTTTCACACAAGACGTCGGCATGGTCCAGTACTAATACTTTTTTACCCAACTGGCCAGCAACGCCAGCGCAAAATAGCCCAGCTGCACCGCCACCGATGACGATGGCATCCCAAGATTTAGTCATGACTCACTTGTAGCGTTCAATAACTTCAGATGGCAGCTTGAGTTTTTGCATATGCAAACGGGTGTAGGCTTGACGGAAATTCTTAGTCATGGAGATCATGACGGATGCAGTCCAAGCAAAAGCAAACATTCCGGAGAAGGCAATAATGACTGCCAACATCTTCCAACCATTTGGCAGGAGGTCGTCCATAAAGCCCATCGCCGTATAGGTGCTGCCACTAAACAAAATGCTCTCACCTAAATTAGGCAAGAGATTAAATGCTCTCAATGAGATTCCCCAAAGAACGATCTCAAAGAGATGGATCAAAAATAAACACAGTACGCTGACATAAAAAACGAAAGCCACCGAAGAGTACTTATGCTCTGAAAGATACAGAAATGACTTCACCTCGTAGCGCTTTGCAATTTGAAGCAAGGCAACTCCATGCACTAGCATCACAACTAAAAGCATGGCAATACCGAACAAATAGGCCGGCAGATCCAGTTCGGAGGTCAGGTGTACGGTATTGGAGATAGTCATAGTGTCTGAGTACCTATTTTACAGTTCTCATGCGCATTTAGGCCAACTGATACCAGTCGCGAATCACCGCCCAAGCCTCAGGCGCAGTCTCCACAAAGTGGATTAAATCCATATCCACTTGATCTATTACCCCATACTCCAACATCCGCTTGAAGCTAACAACCTCTTGCCAAAATGTCTTTCCAACCAAAATGATCGGAAAACGCTCTACCTTTTTGGTTTGCATCAAGGTTAAAACCTCAAACAACTCATCAAAAGAGCCAAAGCCCCCTGGATAGGCAACAATCGCCCTCGCCCTGAGCATGAAATGCATTTTGCGAATAGCGAAATAGTGGAAGCGAAAACTCAAACCAGGCGTGAGATAGGGGTTGGGGTGCTGCTCTCGAGGCAAGCTGATATTAAAACCAATACTCTGATCCCCCGCTTCAAACGCACCACGATTTGCAGCCTCCATAATTCCGGGGCCACCGCCCGTAGCAATATGCAATTTATTTCGATCTTCAGATTGGGTGGCGTTATAGCCCGCAACGATTGCCCCGAATTCTCTTGCGGAATCGTAGTACTTGCAGTGAAGCAATGCTTGCTGAGCCTCGGCTATGGCTTCCCCTGTTTTTGCATTCTTTTCTAACTCTTGCGCTTTTTCAGAGCTCACAAAGCGAGTGGACCCAAAGACGGTAATCGTGTGCTCAATGCCACGCTCATGCAAGAGTATTTCTGGCTTCAATAACTCCAGCTGAAAACGCAGACCTAAAGTTTCACGGCGAGCTAAAAAAGCCTGATCATCAAAAGCAAATCGATAGGAGTCTTCAGAAGTATCTTCCGCCAGTTGGCTTTTCTGCAGATTCAGAAAATCAGTAATGGTTTGGGAGTTATTTACGGGGAGTCTTGGACTCATATTTGCGCCTTTATTCCAAGCTTTAAAATGGTCTGCCTTGAATCCTGGTCATTATCACTGAGCCAATGAGGCTGAGGGAGATCACCTCTAAATCAGTATTACTACCTAGAATATTGCATTAATTTGGCATCTAGGGCTTATTCGGATTTACCGCCAGCGCTTCAGGAGTTAATATTAGAGGATATTAACCAAACCGAAGGAAAAGCAATGAGCAACCGTTCAATCATCATCATGGTACTAGTATTAGTTGGTGCCACAGCCTATTTACTCCTCAAAGGCGACGGCGACATTGATATGGGTGGCGAGAAGCATGGTGCTGAAGCAGCACACATGGAAGAAGCTAAGAAAGATGCTCCTGCAGCTCCAGTTGCACCTGCAGCAGCTCCAGCAGCTGACGCTAAGAAATAATCTCTTCTCGAGAAAAATAAGCCGCGGTTCGCCGCGGTTTTTTTATAACTATTTTTAGTCACCCCCCCCTCCAATGAATAAACTCGATCCTTCATTACTCAGCTCTTTTGCCCCAACTGGCAGCTTGCGAGTTGGCATCAATTTAGGCAACCCCCTGTTGGCCAGCTTAGATGGAGATACCCCCAAAGGTATTACTGTCGACATAGCAAATCACATTGCTAGCAAATTAGAGCTCCCAATTACTTTTACCTGCTATCAAATGGCGGGCGCCACGGTTGATGCCGTTAAGGCAGGAGATGTGGATTTGGTATTTGTGGCAATTGACCCCGTTCGTGGAGCAGACATCAGTTACACCCCTGCATATATCCAGATTGAAGGCGCCTATATGGTGAAAGACTCTTCTCCGCTGACCAAGAATGAAGATGTTGATGTTGCTGGTAATGAGATTGTTGTTGGCAAAGGCAGCGCTTACGATCTTTACCTTACTCGTGAAATCAAACAAGCCAGCCTGCTACGTTCCGCCAATTCCCAAGCAGTGGTGGATGACTTTATGTCCGGGTCTGGAAACGTTGCCGCCGGAGTGAAGCAGCAATTAGAGAGTGATGCGCAACGTTATGAAGGCTTACGTATGCTTCCAGGTAGATTTATGGTGATCAATCAGGCCATTGGCACGCCTAAGGCGCGGGTCGATTTTGAAAAAATAACCGCCTACCTCAGTAGCGTGATTCAGGAGCTAAAAAATTCTGGGCTTATTGCCGAGGCAATGCTCCGTCACAAGGTTCAGGGCGCTAAAGTAGCTGATTAAATATCAGCAAGTGTAAGAATGTAAGCGCTCTGGAATAATGACATTCTTCCACTCCAACTCTTCCCGGATTGATTGGGCTAAAACGGCAGAAGCCTCGGGCTCTCCATGAACTACAAACACGGATTGCGGTGCTGATTTAAAACCTCGCAACCAATCCAATAGTCCAGCCTGATCAGCATGGGCGGATAAGCCACCAATTGTATGAATCGAAGCGCGAACCGCAACCTCTTCACCAAAGAGGCGCACCTTAGCCGCCTTATCCACCAAGCGACGACCTAAGCTGCCATAGGCCTGAAATCCAGTAATCACAATTGCATTTTGCGCGTGCGGCAAATTATTCTGCAAATGATGAACAATGCGGCCTGCGTCACACATACCGCTCGCTGAAATAATAATTGCCCCGCCCTTGATCTTGTTCAAGGCCTTAGATTCTTCTACGTCTGCTATGAACCTCAGATCTACTGCACCTGGGTTCTTTTTAAACCATTCAAAGGTTGACTGTGACTCTTTATCCAACTGCGAAAAGAAATGCTGAGTCAAATGAGTAGCGGCGGTCGCCATTGGAGAGTCAACCCAAATACTGAGATGAGGCAATAAATTGCGCCTCACCAAATCAATCAGTAGAAACAAAATCTCTTGAGTACGACCCACAGCAAATGCGGGGATCACAATATTGCCATGTGCACTCAAGGTGCTAGTGATGACATCAATGAATTCAGACTCGGTATCTGCCAAAGTTTTATGCAGCCGATCACCATAGGTTGACTCCACTACTACTACATCAGCCTGCTCGATCCTAGTGGGATCGGGCATCAATAGCTTCCCCTTCATGCCAATATCCCCAGAAAAAACACAGCGCTTTGTCTTGGCATGATCTTCGGTAACATCGATCACGGCAATTGCTGATCCCAGAATATGCCCCGCATTCTGAAACTCGAGATTAATGCCTCGGCTCAGTTCTAGCGTTTTTCCATAAGGAAGTATTTCGCATTGCCCAAGAGCAAGCTCCGCCTCCTCCATAGAGTACAAAGCCACCGGTAGCTCACCGCGCCACTTACCAGCCTTTTGTCTACGCTCTGCCCGCTCTACATCAGAGCGCTGCAAATGCGCGCTGTCGGGGAGCATAATTTTTAGCAGCTCAAATGTCGCATCAGTGCAATAAATGGGGCCCGTAAAACCTTGAGCACAGAGTCTGGGTAATAAGCCGCTGTGATCAATGTGTGCATGCGTTAGCACGACGAAATCAATTTCTTTAGGGGAAAACGGTAAAGGCTCGAGATTCTTTGCGGTTGCCTCGCGCCCACCCTGAAACATGCCAAAGTCCACCATGAAGCGAATTTCACGCCCACCCACAAGAGCCTCAACAGAATGCCTTGAACCGGTAACCTCGCCTGCTGCACCAAGAAATTGTATTTTCATTGTTAAAGGATACTCCCGATAAAATCCATTGTTAAGCCACTCATTAGAGCGATACTATTCAAATGAATCCCCCTACCGAACTGAGATCTCTCGAGCTGATCACTCGTCTTAAACGAGCACCCTCAGAACATAAAGGGAATGCTGGCAAGGTGCTACTGATTGGCGGTGCACCTGGCATGGCTGGCGCCCTGATGTTGTCTGGCAGCGCTGCACTTCACTTAGGAGCCGGCTGGACTATTCTGGAAATGCTCGACCCTACAGCCGCTCATGCTATGCCAGAACAGGCCGAGCTCATGGTTCGCTTGGCCAGCTTTAATGCCCAAGAACAATTAG
The DNA here is from genome assembly GCF_018882405.1 of Polynucleobacter sp. 31A-FELB. GTDB lineage: Bacteria > Pseudomonadota > Gammaproteobacteria > Burkholderiales > Burkholderiaceae > Polynucleobacter. The sequence goes on from NZ_JACVOO010000010.1 coordinate 6,824, forward strand.
AAGCTACCGCACCCGATGTAATTGCAATTGGACCTGGCTTAGGTTTTTCTGCGCTGGCTCGGGATTGGTTGATAGCTTCTTTACGCTACCCAAAAGTTCCGCTAGTCATCGATGCTGATGCGCTCAATCTCATTGCCGATACCCCCGAGTATCTGGATCTACTGAAAGAACGCAATCAGGCGCTTCCGGGCATGAGTATTTTGACTCCACATCCTGGTGAAGCCGCACATCTTCTGAATACGACAGCTTCGGATATCCAGGCAAACCGACTTGGAGCCCTATCTGAATTAGTCAGACTCACCAACTCCATTGTGGTTCTCAAAGGCCAACATACGCTGATTGCCTCTCCTACTCATTTAGCAGTGCAATGCGCGGAAGGTAATCCCGGTATGGCCGTCGGTGGAATGGGCGATGTGTTAACCGGCACGATTGCAGCGATCGCCGCCCAAGGGCTGCATCACAATCTCAATCTGTGGGAGGCTGGCTGCATTGGGGTTCAACTCCATGCATCAGCAGCGGATAGTTTGGTAGCTAAGGACATTGGTCCGATTGGACTTACTCCATCAGAGGTCATTTTGGAAATGCGGAGTCTTCTGAATAAGCTGTTATAAAACAGCATGCAATCAGCCAGCGGAATTCTGCAACATCGTCGTTATGTCTACGGTCTCTTTATGGCCGGCTTGGGCTCAGTTCTATTTTCCGGAAAAGCGATTCTGATCAAGCTCGCATTTGGCTATGGCGCAAATGCGGAGACCTTAATTGCCTTGCGGATGCTGATGGCCCTCCCTCTTTTCTGGGGAATTTATTGGTGGCAAGCACGCAGACAAGCCATGAGTCCGCTAACTTGGCGAGATCAGGTGAAGATATTTGCCTTGGGATTTATGGGCTACTTTCTTTCCAGTTACCTAGACTTTCTGGGGCTGCAATATATTTCCGTTGGCTTAGAACGCATTGTTCTTTATCTCACTCCAACTATCGTCTTGTTGATTTCTTATTTTGTATTAAATAAATCTATTAGTCGCTTGCAATGGTATGCGCTTGTTGTTGGATATCTTGGTGTGATTGTGGTCTTCATTCAGGATGCCAGCTCGACGGGTTCTTTGGCTGTGCTCGGCATGTTGCTGGTCTTTGCCAGCGCATGTTCATATGCAATCTACATGATTGGTTCCGGAGAAATGGTGAAGCGCGTAGGTAGCGTGCGCTTAGTGGTCTACGCTAGTTCCGCATCTGCGCTTCTGAGCGTCATTCAAATTCTGATTTACGATCCCGCGGCTGTATTTGTACAGGTACATCAGATCTATTGGCTCAGCCTACTCAATGCCAGTCTGTGCACCGTCATTCCGATGCTGTTAATCATGATTGCGATCAATCGCATCGGCTCACCCCTCGTTGCGCAAGCCGGAATACTGGGCCCCGTCTCAACGCTATTTATGGGCTGGATTGTGTTGTCCGAACCAATCACCTGGATTCAGGTGGGCGGGATGAGTTTGGTGATGGGGGCGATGTGGCTGCTGGTACGCAACAATGCGCCAGAAAAGCAAAAGGGGCTGAATTCCACAAAGCCCTTAGACCTTGAGGGATCCGACCCCCTAACTTAATTACCGCGAATTTATTGTTGCGGAGCTGCTGCAGGCTCTTGTGCGGCTTTAGTTTTTTTCTTTGATTTTTTCTTAGCCTTCTTCTCTGCTTTTTTATCTTTCTTAGTCTGCTTCTTAGACTTCTTAGCAGCCTTCTCTGGCTGGGCAGCAGGTGCTGGAGTAGTAGGCGCCACTGCTGGAGCTGCCGCTGGCGCAGGAGCTGGTGCTGGATCAGCCGCCATCACTGTCAACGGTGATAAACCAATAGAGGCGGAAATGAGTGTGGCCAAAGTAAGTTTTGCAAAGCGAGTATTCATTTGAGACTCCATAAGGTTTGTGGATAATTTGATAATACTCAATTATTTGCCATTAATGCTTCATTTAACCAAGGCTTCCTCATGAACTCTTTTCCCGCCGATATCTATACAGAGCCCCAGGGATACTCAATCAATACCCTAGAAAACCTAGGACCCCTTACCCGCCTTGCTGGGATCTGGGAAGGTCAACGGGGCTTGGACATTAAGCCTAAGGCTGAAGGTCCAAAGAAGCAGGTTTATACCGAGCGTATTGAGATGCAGCCAATTGATCCGCAAACCAATGGGCCGCAGTTGTTTTATGGCTTGCGCTATCACCTCCACATCACCAAGCCTGATCAAGTCAAAACCTATCATGATCAAGTTGGCTATTGGCTTTGGGAGCCTGCGACTGGATCCATAGTTCACACCCTCACGATTCCTCGCGGCATGATCACGATGGCAACAGGCAAAGCCTCTACCAGCGCAACCCAGTTTGAGTGCGTTGCCAAAATTGATGATCCAACTGCCGGGATCTCTTCAAGCCCATTTTTGGACTACGCATTTAAAACCATTGAGTACCGCATCATGGTGACCATTTTGGAAGATGGCACTTGGTCTTACGAGCAAGACACGGTCATGATGATCAAAGGTCAGGATGAGCCCTTCCATCATCTGGATACGAATGTACTTACTAAGGTTGGTGAAGCCACTCCCAACCCTTTGGCGCTAGAGGCAATGAAAAAGCCGTCCTAAGACGGCTTTCTTATTACTCTTTTTTCTTACTCTTTTTTGCCACTTAAGCTGGCTGCGCTTCAGTCTCAGTAATCTTTTCTAGAGCTGCTGCAAGATGACCAACAGTACGGTCAACATGAGCCAACTTCTCTAGACCAAATAAACCAATTCGGAAAGTGCGGAAGTCTGGGCGCTCGTCACACTGCAATGGCACACCAGCAGCAGTCTGCAAACCCAGCGCAATAAATTTCTTGCCTGATTGAATTTCTGGATCCTTGGTATAGCTCACTACTACGCCAGGAGACTGAAAGCCTTTTGCTGAAACTGAGTGATAGCCATTCGATACCAATAAGGCGCGAACCTTGTCACCCAACTCTTGTTGCTTCGCTTTCAGTGCGGCAAAACCCAAAGCCTGAGTTTCTTTCATTACATTGCGCAAGATTTTGAGTGCGTCTGTTGGCATGGTGGTGTGATACACGTGACCACCCTTTTCATACGCTTCCATAATTTGGAGCCACTTCTTAAGGTCCATTGAGAAGCTGCTGCTTTGTGTAGACTCAATACGCTCGCGTGCTCTGTCGCCCATGGCAATCAAGGCACAGCAAGGTGAGCTACTCCAGCCTTTTTGAGGCGCCGTAATCACCACGTCAACATTGCAAGCCTTCATATCTACCCACATTGCACCTGAAGCGATGCAATCCAGGACAAACAAACCATTGACTGAACGAACTGCTTCGCCAACCGCTTTGAGATAGTCATCCGGCAAAATAATTCCGGCAGACGTTTCTACGTGAGGAGCGAAAACAACTGCTGGCTTTTCTTTCTTAATGAAGGCTACCACTTCTTCAATCGGCGCCGGAGCAAAAACACCCTGCGCAGTATCTTCCAATTGCTTCCCTTTGAGAACAGTAATGTCCTGGGTAATATTGGCTAGATCAAAAATCTGAGTCCAACGATAGCTAAACCAACCGTTGCGCAATACAAGGCACTTTTCATTATTGGCAAATTGGCGGGCAACTGCTTCCATACCGAAAGTGCCGCTTCCCGGAACGATGACTGCCGAGCTAGCGTTATAAGCATCCTTCAGGACACTAGAGATATCCACCATGACTTTTTTGAATTCTTCAGACATATGGTTGAGCGAGCGGTCTGTATAAACAACCGAAAACTCTAATAAACCGTCTGGATCAACATTCGGGAGTAAGCCTGGCATAGTAATTTCCTAGTAAATCGAGTGATTAGCCCTAAATGATACTGATTTAGCGCTGTTTGGGTACTCACCCTCTGAAAACGGGCTTTTTGAGCAAATGAGATGGGTTAGCTACTTCTTTTAGCCGTAGAGGAGACCAGTATTCCGATAACAATCAGGGCAAAAGCCAGGCCATGAAAAAGCTGGGGTGGATCACCCAAAATAGCTGCCGAGAGTAATGCGGTGAACAAAGGAATGAGATTGGCAAAGAATGCCGCTACGGTTGGACCTGCACCATTAACCCCCAAGCCCCAGCATCGATAAGCAATTAATGATGGTCCGATTGCTACAAAAACAATCAATGCCCCAGTCCAGTAATTGAGATCAATAAAGGCATGTCCCGTGGCAATCTCAGCACCTTCAAATAACATCGTCCACATAAAACCAATTAAGACCTGAGCCATCAAAAACTCAGCCCATGGCCATTGACGTTCAGTACTCTCCCCTGGGCGACTAATCATCCAGCTATAGAAAGCCCAAAGAATTGTGGCCAACATAATGAGTAAATCACCCATCACCACCTCCATGCTCAGCAGGCTAGTTGGCTCACCACGCGTCAGAACTACCGTAACCCCAACCAAAGAAACAACTGCACCCACCATCTGCAAGAGCGTTGGCCTCACCTTATAAAAGACGGCGCCGATAAAAAGCATCCAAATCGGCATGCTGGCACCGATGAGCGTGACATTAATTGCAGTTGAAGTTTGCAGGGCAAGATAGAGCAGCACGTTATAGCTACCCACACCCAAAAGCCCCAAGACTAAGAAGCGGCCTTTGTTTTGCCAGAGGGCACTGCTCGGCTTGAACACTTTCCAGCCTAAAGGGAGCAATATGAGAGCTGCCAGCCCCCACCGAACTGCACTTAGGCTTATTGGCGAAATACTCCCCACTAACACTCGCCCAGCTATCGCATTACCCGCCCAAAGAATGGTGGCTAGCGTTAAATAAAAGACGGTCGACAGGGGTAATTGAGGCATTCAGGAGGATTTAGGTGAATAAATGGGTATTTTGAGCCCCAAGAAGGGCCTTGCCTACGCATTGTAGAAACAAATTGCCTGGTATTGCTAAGATAGAGCTTAAATTAGCGCCAGACATCTGGCATTGGCAATATACAAAGGGGTTTTAGTGGCAATCATCACCAATATTGAAGATTTACGAGTTCTGCATCAAAAACGCACCCCTAAGATGTTCTATGACTATGCAGACTCCGGGTCATGGACTGAATCTACCTACCGAGCCAACGAATCCGATTTTCAGAAGATCAAACTGCGCCAGCGCGTTGCTGTAGATATGACTAATCGCACCACCAAAACAACCATGGTGGGTCAAGAGGTTGCAATGCCTGTAGCGCTTGCACCAACTGGTTTAACCGGCATGCAACACGCTGATGGTGAAATTTTGGCTGCCCGTGCCGCTGAAAAGTTTGGCGTTCCTTTCTGCTTATCCACCATGAGTATTTGCTCAATTGAGGATGTGGCAGAGCGAACCACTAAACCGTTTTGGTTTCAGCTCTATGTCATGAAAGACCGTGGCTTTATTGAGCGCCTCATTGAACGCGCCAAAGCTGCCAAATGCTCTGCCCTTGTACTAACTTTGGATTTACAGATTTTGGGACAACGCCATAAAGATTTAAAAAATGGTTTGTCTGCACCTCCAAAGCTGACTATTGCCAACATGATCAACATGATGACCAAGCCACGCTGGTGTATGGGTATGGCAATGACTCCTCGCAGAACCTTTCGCAATATTGTTGGTCATGCTACCGGCGTTGGCAACATGTCTTCCCTCTCCTCTTGGACTGCTGAACAGTTTGATCCAGGCCTGAGCTGGGATGATGTGGAGTGGATCAAAAAACTCTGGGGCGGCAAGCTAATCATTAAAGGCATCTTGGATGAAGAGGATGCGCGTTTTGCTGCCAACTCCGGCGCCGATGCTTTGATTGTTTCCAATCATGGTGGCCGTCAGTTAGATGGCGCCATCTCCAGCATTAAAGCTTTGCCTGGCATCGTCAATGCAGTTGGCAAAGATATTGAAGTGTGGATGGATGGCGGCATTCGGTCTGGCCAAGACGTATTGAAAGCTTGGGCACTTGGTGCACGCGGTACGATGATTGGCCGCCCCTTCCTTTATGGCTTGGGTGCGATGGGCGAAGCTGGTGTTACCAAATGCCTCGACATTATTCACAATGAATTGGATATCACAATGGCGTTTACAGGACACCGTGATATTCAGAATGTGACTAAAGATATTTTGTATCCAGGGACTTTTTAATATTTCATACTTAGCCAATTCCCCCGAATTAGTTTTTGCTATTTCCGCTGTAGCCCTCTCGGGCTCAGTGTGGTTTGGTAATGCCGTATTGAGCAAGTACCGTACAAAGGATACTGAGACCTCGACGGATTTAGGGATCATTCAAACTGCCACATTGACCCTACTTGGCCTGATCATCGGCTTTACCTTCTCCATGGCCATTGCGCGATATGACTTAAGGCAGACTTATGAAGAGGCTGAGGCAAATGCCATTGGCACAGAGTTTTTAAGAGCGGACCTTCTGCCCAGTAAAACTGCTGAGACCATTAAAGGCTTGCTGAACGAATATTTAGATCAGCGTATCTTGTTCTACTCCAAGCAAGATCAAGAGACTGCTAGGCAAATTACACAGCGTACGATTGCGCTAGAGAACGCCATGTGGAATGAGCTACTCCCTGTTGCACGAACACAATCAACTCCCACTACTGCGCTAGTCATTTCCGGAATGAATGATGTGATTAATTCCCATGGCTACACTCAGGCTGCCTGGTGGAATCGCATCCCGACCGCTGCCTGGTGGTTAATGGGCGCAATCGCGATTGGCGCCAATATGCTGGTAGGCTTTGGCGCAAGAAACTTCAAGCGCAATGTCGGCCTCTTTATGATTTTTCCAATGATGATTGCCATCTCCTTCTTTTTGATCGCAGACATCGATAGCCCTCGCGGTGGCGTGATTCGCATTGATCCGCGAAATTTGAATGATTTAAAACACAATATGAACGTCGTACATAGCACGGCACCCACTCTAGGCGGTAAAAAATGAAGCGTGTTGTAGATGTATATAAAGATAGAGGCCGTGAACTGGTATGGACTTACGTTATTCACCTGGGCAATATTGAATTTCATCCAGCTCAAATTGATTTTGAGCAAGAGGCTCTTAGACTTTCTCAGATCGATAAGCGCGGAGCCCCAAATGAGCTGAGTGCCAAAGCCAGGCTTTCCGTTAGATAATTTTTACTTGAATTCCGATATATGAAACCCTTAACTAAAAAAGCTAAGATGGCAGTTGGTTGGACTATCTTGATGACAGTAATCGGAACTGCCATGTTGCATCAATGGCAATTCTTTGCCATGGGTTGCGCATCAATTGCACTCCTACTCGTTGCGAACCACTACGATCTATTGAAAGATCCTGAGGACAAAAAATAAGACCCCTATCTTTCGATAGAGGCCTTATTAAATAGTTACTTAGATTAGAGCGTTGGGTAGTCGGTGTACCCTGCTTCTGCTCCACCATAGAACGTTGCGCGGTTGTAAGCATTAAGTGCGGCACCTTGCTCAAATCGCTCAGCCAAATCCGGGTTGGCAATATACAAACGACCATAAGCCACTGCATCGGCTAAGCCAGCCTCCAAAACAACCTCCCCCATAGCCTGGTCATATCCACCAGCACTAATGAATTTACCTTTGTAGGCATTTCGGAAAATCTCTGAAGTAATTGGGGCACCTGCATCAATCTGATCATTACCACCCGCAGTCGTTGAGCGCGGCTCAATCATGTGCACATAGGACAACTGGTAGCCATTGAGCTTTTGAATGACGGCATTAAACAAAGCTATAGGATCGCTATCTGCCATATCGTTAAAACTACCGTAAGGTGAGAGACGCACACCAATACGATCGCTTGGGAATACCTTGGCAACCGACTCAATCACCTCACCTAATAGGCGCACACGGTTTTCGATAGAGCCACCATACTCATCGGTACGTTGATTAGTTTTATCTTGTAAAAATTGATCAAGTAGATAACCATTTGCGGAGTGAATTTCTACACCGTCAAAACCTGCCGCTTTTGCATTAGCCGCAGCAAATTCAAAATCCTTTAACAAGCGCGCAATATCTTCAGTCGTCATTGCTTTAGGAGTTTCATAGTCATGCAACTTCCAATCGGCGCCGTAGGTTTGACCAGCAGGTGCAATCGCTGAAGGCGCTTCAGGGGCACCCTGCCCAGGATGCAAAGATAAGTGAGAAATACGACCTACATGCCAGAGTTGAGCAACCATCTTGCCGCCCTTGGCGTGAACAGCATTCACGATTTCTTTCCATGCAGCAGTTTGCTCGGCAGAATAAATTCCGGGGGTTGAAGGATAGCCTTTTCCAATTGGGGAAATTTGTGTTGCTTCACTGATGATGAGGCCAGCGCTTGCTCTTTGCTCATAGTATGTTTTTGCCAAAGGATTTGGCACATCCCCATCGATGGCGCGCATTCTTGTTAGCGGTGCCATCACCAGACGATTCTTTAACTCAATGGAGCCAAGCTTGACGGAGGTAAACATGATTTCTTTTCCGGACATGAGACTCTTTCTTTTTTACTGATAAATGATTCGATCATGGACTGTAGCAAGAATGGTGCATTCTTGCTGAGTACAGCCTAATCCTTGCGTAAGCCCTTCACCGCACCACGACTACTCTTGGCGCCCTTCTTGAATCTCTCCTGAATGCAATCAGAAAACGCCTGGAACTCCGCTATGTGCGCCGTGGAGGAACGGGCTACCAAGGCAATCACTCGCTTAGGTGCAGGTGGCGCTAATGGGCGAGCTTCTAGGCTGGTGCCATTCAACAGGCCACCTCTCACTGCCATCTCTGGCAACAATGCAATTCCCATTCCAGAGTCCACCATCTGTAGCAGTGTTAGCAAGCTCGTGGCCTCCATGCCGTCCGCTTTGCGAATATCTGAGCGCTTGCAAGCTTGCAATGTATGTTCGCGCAAACAATGCCCCTCTTCTAAAAGCAGCAGTCTTTCCGCCATTTTTGCTGGCAGATGAATCTCCTTACCTTTGAGGGCTGGATCATCTTCCCTAGCAACCAACCAAAACTCGTCATCAAATAATTCTTTAACCAATAAACCTGAAGTCTCATATGGCAAAGCAATCAAAATGAAATCCAATTGATGCTCGGCCAATCTAGTTAAAAGATTAGCTGTCAGATCCTCGCGCAAGGCAATCTTCAGACTCGGAAAACGGGTCCGAATATCCGGCATCACATTTGGAAGTAAGAAAGGTGCAATAGTTGGGATCACACCAAGGCGAATAGTCCCAGCCATAGGCTTACCTGCAGCATCTGCGTATTCCACCAAATCTTGGGACGAAGCTAAGATCGTCTTCGCCCTCTCCAGAATCTCGAGGCCAATTGGGGTAATTGCTACATTTTGACGGTCACGCTCCACCAAGCGGATACCCAAGCCGTCCTCAAGCTCTTTTAAGCCTGCACTCAAAGTAGATTGACCCACAAAGCAAACTTCTGCAGCCCGGGTGAAATTAAGCTCTTGAGCAATTGCCACAAAGTAGCGAAGCTGACGTAATGAAGGTAGAGCAGCCATAATCTGTAGATGTCCCTATAATCAATTTATTAGATAAATAATAGCATTGCTATTCATCATATAAATCATTATTTAGCGACTTCATCCAATATGGTTTGAATCTGACTTACAACAGAATTTGAAATTAAATTTAAACTGCTTGTAATCTCTTTTAGCAAGGAATCCCTATGAAAACTTGGCAATGTATCGTGTGCGGCTTTAACTATGACGAAGCAAAAGGCTTGCCCGAAGAAGGCATTCCCCCTGGTACTGCTTGGGCTGATATTCCGGATGACTGGGAGTGTCCGGACTGTGGCGTGGCAAAGTCTGATTTTGAAATGGTTCAAACATCGTAATTCACTCAAAGCATTAATGACTTTGAAGTACATCAACTAACGTAATACAGCACATCAACAGGAAACTCCGCTTTGGATCATCAGAACGATTTAACTCAATCAGGCATTGTCATTATCGGCAGTGGCTTAGCCGGCTTTACCGTTATTCGCGAGCTTCGCAAGCTAGATAAAACTATCCCCGTGACTTTAGTAACTCGGGAGCCAGGCTACTTCTATTCAAAGCCGATGCTCTCTACCGCCCTCGCCAGCAATAAGTCCGCAGAGCAATTGGTTTCTACAAATGCTGAAGGAATGGCAGCCCAACTAGAGATTGCAATCGTGAGTGATGCTGATGTCACAGCAATTGATACAGTCGCCCAGACAATTACCACTTCCAAAGGAAACATTCCCTATGGAAAGCTAGTGTTGGGCTTAGGTGCAGATCAAATTCGTCTACCTTTACAAGGCAACGCGGCCAATGAAGTAATCACTGTTAACGATCTAGAGGAATACGCCCAGTTTCGTAAAACGATTGAAGGCAAAAAACGTATTGCCATTCTTGGGGCTGGCCTGATTGGCTGTGAGTTTGCAAATGATTTAGTTTTGGGCTCTTACGAAGTTGATGTGATTGATTTGGCACCACAGGCCCTAGGTCGACTACTTCCAGAAGCAGCTGCACAAGCTCTGCAAGAAAAACTTAGCGATGTGGGCGTGCGTTGGCACCTTGGAACTACCGTGCAATCGATTGATCGCAATGCCGACTCCCTCACAATCACCCTTGCCAATGGATCTACCATTACTAGCGATGTATTTCTATCGGCCGTTGGCCTGAAGCCTAGACTTGAGCTGGCGAAGGCTGCTGGAATCGCCACGGGTACAGGTATTACCGTTAATCGCCAATTAGAAACTAGCGCAAAGAATGTATTTGCTATTGGCGACTGCGCTGAAGTAGATGGCTTGGTCCTGCCTTATGTCATGCCCATCATGCAGGCAGCGCGAGCTTTGGCACCAAGCTTGCTTGGACAGGCAGCAGTTCTGTCCTACCCTGCTATGCCAGTGATGGTGAAGACACCCTCACTGCCAACCATTGTTTCCCCACCTGCAAAGGGAGCAGTTGGCGATTGGAAGATTATTCCAGTAGAAGGCGGCCTCGAGGCCCGCTTTGTATCAAGTGATGGGAAATTGCTTGGCTTTGCTTTACTTGGATCTGCAACAGCGCAACGTGGCGCCCTTACAAAAGAATTGCCACCAATACTGCAATAGAAGCAAGTCTTTGCAACCGCTCTCCTACTTACTCAAACAGACTTAGGAATAAGAAAAGGCCCGCATCTGCGGGCCTTTTAATGATCTACAGCGGTCTATTTATCAAACGACAACAAACCATGTGCTGTTGTGTGACTGAGCAACCATCAAAAACAACATTGGTATGGAAAGCATCGTGTTGAAGCGTGAAGTCAACATTGCAATACGTGCTGACTTTGCTTTAACGTCGGGCTCAACTGCAACGATGCCTAAGGCACGTTTTTGATTTGGCCAAATAATGAACCAAACGTTGAAGGCCATTACCAAGGCAATCCACATACCTAAACCAATAGCGCGGAATGGTGCTTGCAAGGTAAATGCTTGATGGGCATAACCATTCACTACAGCCAAGATTAAACCGCTAACAACGGTGAATAAGGCTGCCCAGCGGAACCAAAACAATGCTGTTGGAGTAATTACTTTTCCAATAGCAGGCTTTTGCTCATCCGGAATTTTAGGCATCGAAGGAATCTGCACAAAATTGAAATACCAAAGCAAACCAACCCACATCACGCCAACCATGACGTGAATCCAGCGGAATAGAAATGGCAATTCAATAGAGCTGAGGTTTGCACCTAAAGCTAAAACAATTAAAGCAAGGAGTACAAACCCAGCTAAAACTGTGCGCCCCAATGAGGTAAAAATAGATGCCATGGAAACCTTTTCAGTCAAAAATAGTTAAGCGAGATTAAGCAAAATTCTTGCTAGCAAAATCCCAGTTCACTACATTCCAGAAGTTTTCTAAGTACTTTGGACGAGCATTGCGAGTATCAATGTAATACGCGTGCTCCCAAACGTCGCAAGTCATCAAAGGTTTTGCATCAGTAGTGATTGGTGTAGCTGCATTGCTGGATGAAACCAAATCAAGTGAGCCATCAGCCTTCTTAACCAACCAAGCCCAACCAGATCCAAAAGTACCTACTGCGCACTTTGTGAACTCTTCTTTGAACTTATCAAAAGAGCCCCACTTAGCATTGATAGCATCAGCCAATGGGCCAGTTGGAGCGCCACCGCCATTTGGCTTCATGCTATTCCAGTAAAAAGTATGGTTCCATACTTGAGCGGCGTTATTAAAAACACCACCAGCAGATTTTTTAACGATATCTTCTAGGGAAGCATTTTCAAACTCAGTACCCTTAATCAAATTATTTAAATTGGTTACGTACGTTTGATGATGTTTGCCATAGTGAAACTCGAGAGTTTCTTTTGAGATGAATGGTGAAAGCGCATCTAATGCGTAAGGCAACTGAGGTAATGTATGTTCCATCATTTTTTCCTTGTAAATCGAGTTAACAAATAGCTATAGCAGCCATATTTGCACTAACTATAGACGATTCTGGCGATTTTGTTTGGGCGCGTAACGGGGGATTAGATTGAATCACCCCGCCCCTAGGATTACTGGGCTGTCCAGCCACCATCCATGTTCCAGGCCACTCCGCGTACTTCGGAGGCATCGGGGCCGCAAAGGAAAATAGCTAATGCAGCCAATTGCTCTGGAGCAACGAATTCGCCTGAAGGCTGCTTCTCTGAAACCAAGGCTTTTTTGGCCTCTTCATTAGAAATCCCATCGCGTTCTGCGCGTGCATCAACCTGCTTTTGAACCAGTGGAGTGAGAACCCATCCCGGACAAATTGCGTTGCAGGTAATTCCAGTTTTGGCATTCTCGAGTGCAGTCACTTTAGTTAAACCAACAATGCCATGCTTGGCAGCAACATAAGCGGATTTTTGGACAGAGCCAACTAAACCATGAACCGATGCAATATTAATAATGCGACCCCAATTACGCTTCTTCATTCCAGGCAAAGCATGGTGTGATGTATAGAAGGCTGAACTTAAGTTAATCGCAATGATCGATTCCCACTTGTCAGCAGGGAAGTCTTCAACGTTAGCTGTGTACTGAATGCCTGCGTTGTTCACCAATATATCGAGTGAACCAAAGCGTTTTTCAGTCTGCTTAATCAAGTCTTCAATCTCAGCAGGTTTGCTCATGTCGGCACCGTGATAGTCAACCTCAACACCACAAGCTTTGATAGCAGCAATAGCAGCGTCTTTCTCGCCAAAGCCATTCACCATAATATTGACGCCCTGCTTTGCCAATCCAATGGCCATTGCCAAGCCAATGCCACTGGTGGAGCCGGTGACGAGAGCTGTTTTACCTTTTAAATGGGACATATTCTTTCGCTATAACAAGTTAATGGCAAATCCCCTGGCGGGGATTTGCGGGTGATCAAAACTTGATGTTACAGGATGCGACATCCCCTTAGATAGGGGGAATGCACCAATACAAAAGAGCTCTCAATTAGACCTTGCCAAGGGCCTTCAAAATCTTTTCGCAGGTAATGGGCTGATCAAACACGGCAGTATTAAATGGCGCCAGAGCATCGTTAATCGCGTTTTGGACGGCTCCAGGGGCCCCCGCAGTTCCAGCCTCGCCCGCACCTTTAGCCCCCAACTTGGATGACTGGGTAGGTGTCTCCACGTGAGCCACTTCAATATCCGGCATCTCATTGGCCATTGGGACCAAATAATCCGCCATACTGCCGTTCCTCAGCAAGCCACTATCGTCATATAGACACTCTTCGAAAAGAACGCCTCCAATACCCTGAACAATAGCGCCACGCACTTGCTCATCGACCAACATAGGATTTAAAACGCGACCGCAATCCTCAACCGCCCAATGCTTCAGGAGTTTTACAAACCCTGTATCCGGATCCACTTCCACATAAGACGCCTGAACACCATTGGTGAAGATGAATGGATATTCTTTTTGCGTGTAATGACGTGTCACCATCAAATCCGCAGAGAATCCCACAGGCAAGGTATCGGTGCGGAAATAACCAATACGGCCAATCTCACTAAATGGCAGCAACTGTTCGCCGCTGGCTTTATCCAAAACATGCCCACGTCGTACTGACAACTCCTCAGGCGATCTATTCAAAATAGCACCAGCAAGCTTTAAGATATTTTCCTGGAGCGCCTGACAGGCTAATAACACTGCTTCACCACCAACACCAGCGCCACGAGAAGCCCATGTGCCACCACCGTAAGGTGTGACATCGGTATCGCCAGTAATGATACGAACATCTTTAATGGAGAGTCCAACAGCATCGGCGGCAATTTGAGCATAGATACCTTCAGTACCCTGACCCTGCTCACCAACGCCAATCAGTATTGAAACCACGCCGCTAGGATCTAATCGCGCAGAGGCGCCATCCTGAGATGCGATGCGAGCACCACCCACACCATAGAAGGCTGGACTTGGGTTTGTTAACTCAATTAATGTGGCGAAACCAATTCCGCGATAAATACCCTTTTTACGCAACTCAGCCTGCTCTTTGCGCAAAGCAGAATAGTCCATCATCTTTTCAATGGTTCGCAAGCATTGTTCATGCGATAACACTTCCAGCTTAATTCCTGAAATACCAGAGCAAGGATAAGCATCATCAGGAATCACATTGCGCTTACGGAATTCCAGAGGATCCATCTTTAACTTTTGCGCAGCCAAATCCACTAGACCTTCAGTTACAGCGCAGGCAATCGGATGCCCCACCCCACGATATTGGCAAGTAGGTGTTTTATTCTGAAACACCACATTCAATTTGGCTCTGTAATTTTGATGCTTGTAAGGACCGCCGACCAAGTTAACCACTTGATTGCCTTCAATCGCACTAGTTCTTGGGAACATGGAATATGGGCCAATAGCAGTGAGATCATCGATCTCAAAGGCCAGGATGTCGCCCTCCTTGTTGGCTGCAATACGACCCTTAATTCGATGCTCACGCGCATGAATATCACTCGTAAATGATTCGAGTCGGTCCGCAACAAATTTGACTGGGCGCTCCAACATCATAGCCAAACCCACTGTTGCAAAATCATCGGGATATGCGTGAACCTTAATACCAAAAGATCCACCCACATCTTTACAGATAACGTGAACATCAGACTCAGACAAACCAAATTGACGGCAATATAAGTCTTGCATCATATGCGGCGCTTGCTGCGAGTGATAAACCGTCAGGCGACGATCTCCAGGGTTGTAATCAGCAATTTGGCAACGAGGCTCCAGAGTCACACCAGTATGGCGGCCAAAACCAAAAGTGGCCTCCGCAACCACATCCGCAGTTGCAAATACTTCATCAACCTGACCAACATCCAAGCTACGCGTAAAGCAGAGGTTATCGCCAAGCTCAGGATGGATTACTGGGGTCTCTGCATCCAATGCTGTTTCCATTGAGACTACTGCGGGCAACTCCTCCCATTCAACGTCAATCAATTGCAAAGCATCTTCTGCTTGGGCACGCGTTTCGGCAACTACAGCGACTACAGGCTCACCTTGCCAGCAAGCCCTATCAATTGCCAATGCATATTGAGGGGCAGACTTCATGCCGGCTAGATGACCTAAAGTGGCAACCCATGGCTTGCAAAGCTCTGCCATCTTGACGCCATCAACTATGGCAAGCACACCCGGCATCTTGCTTGCTTGTTCCGTATGAATTTTTCCAATTTTCATATGGGCCACTGGAGAGCGCCAATAGACCACATGTCCCATTCTGGGCAATTGAATATCGTCGACATAAGTGCCTTGACCCTCGATGAGTCGACGCGCCTTATGTCTAGGTTCGCTATTGCCAATATAGCGTTGATCATTGGTTACCGGATCAAGCATCAATCCTTTGAGGTCAGCTGGTTTATTCATATTCAGTTTTCCCAGTCTTCTTAAGCGAGAGCAACAACAGGTTTAATTTTTTCACCTTTAGCGCGAGCTTCAAGCACCGCCATGATGGCATCTACGATGGAGTGATAACCGGTACAACGGCAGTAATTTCCAGAGATCCATTCACGCACTTCTTCACGCGTAGCTTTGGGCTGTTTTTCAATCAACTCCGCAGCGGCAAGCAACATGCCAGAGGAGCAGAATCCGCATTGCATCGCGTTGTGGCGCATAAAGGCTTCTTGTAGGTCTGCTAATGCACCACTTTTCGTTAGCCCCTCAATCGTCTCGACAACACACCCATCAGCTTGCACAGCTAAGAATAAGCAGCCACGAATAATTTGGCCATCCACCTTAACAGTACAGGCACCACAAGCGCCCTGCTCACAACCTAAGTGCGGACCCTTCAAATGAAGATCTTCACGCAAAAAATCCACCAAGTGGCGACGCGGTTCAATCTCAGCATTTACTACCGAGCCATTGACGGTCATCGTAATTTTTTTCTTTAAGCTCATTTCAATCTCCGAACTTGATTTATTTTTCTAGTAGTTAGTTAAGCAATTAAATGCTTTAAGCCACGCTCTAACAAAACACCAATTAAATGTTGTTTTGTCTCTGCACTATTGGTGATATCAGCAATCGCCTCAATCTCCGACCTTGCGGCATCAACTGCTTTGCCAATCAACTCATCACTAAGAGGTTTACCGTTGACTAGTGATTGAGCCTTGGTTGCCATGACAGGCGTAGCGCCAACAGAAAAGAAGGTGAAAGTGCAATCACTCAGAACATTGCCAGCTTTATTTGCAACTAAGGCAACTCCCGCAACTGCATAGTCGCCATGACGACGTGCTAGCTCATGGAAATAAAAAACTTGGCTGGGGTTTGCAACGGGGATTTCAGTCGCGATCAGAATTTCATTGGGCTCTAAAGAGGTTGTATACAAATCAATGAAAAAGTCTTGCGCTGAAATACGACGCTCACCATCTGGGCCCGCAATCAACATAGTTGCATTAAGCGCCAGACTACAAGCAGGCCACTCAGCCGCAGGATCTCCGTAAGCCAGGGAACCACCCCAAGTCCCCAGATTGCGGATCGCTCTATGGGCGATATGCGGGACAGCAGCCTTCAGGAGTGGCGCATGCTGTGCAACCAACTTGGAGTCCTCAATCTCGGTGTGGGTGACTAAAGCCCCAATCCGCAATTGGTCCCCTATGACAGCAATCCCTTTGAGCTCATCCAGACTGGTGATGTCAATCAGAATACTCGGCTCAGAGAGGCGTAGGTTGAGTGTCGCCAAAAGCGTCTGACCACCGGCAATCAAACGGGCATCTTCACCAGCCTCGGCCAGCAGAGATAAAGCTTCGCTGAGAACCTTTGGTTTTGCATAATCAAATGCTGCTGCTTTCATTCCGTCTCCTCCACTACTTTTATATTTATGTCGCCAGACCTTATTCGGTCTGTGCGCCTGACTCCAGCGGCACCACCTCGCCACCCAATTCTTTTGCAAAGCGTTGAAAAAAATCATCTGCAATTTTTTTGGCAGAAGCACTAATTAAGCGTCCACCAATTTGCCCTAACTTGCCCCCGATAGAGGCCTCTGTCGTATAGGAAATTAGGGTGCCGCCTTCGGCAACCTTTAATTCAACTCGTGAACGGCCTTTTGCGAAGCCGGCGGCGCCGCCTGACCCCTCAAATGCCATTGAACAAGACTGATCGGGAATGACATCGCTCAATAGCAGCTTTCCCGCAAATCTGGCCCTCACAGGACCAATTTTGAACATCACCTTGGCATGAATCTCTTCTGGGGAGACCCGACTAATTTCTTCGCAACCAGGAATGGACTTTGCGAGGACGTCAATATCGTTCAATCCCTTCCATACATCGGGGATTGGAGCCGCGATGAGTTGCTCGCCATTTAATTCCATTACATCTCCTTGGGGTTTGTACGAATAGAGTCTTATCTACCAATTGTTCAACAATGTACCATTATTTAACTTTTGGTCAATAAGGCCAAATTCGGATAAACCCTGATGACAATGAGTTTTACTCTAGACCGGAGCACCAGCAACAGCATCGCTACAGAAGTAGCTGCAACTGGCGCGCCTGCTCGTCGCAGAATGAGTACGGCAGATCGTAAGCGTCAGATACTGGATCGCGCAATTCAGTACTTTGCAAAACATGGGATTGATGGGCAACTCAGAAATCTCACAAAAGGACTGGGCGTCACCCACACCCTGCTCTATCACTACTTCCCTACAAAGGACGCTTTAATTAAGGCGGTCTATGAGGATGTCTTTGAGTCACGCTGGAAGCCCGAATGGGAGCAGCTATTGGACGATAAGCATCTTTCACCAGAAGAAAAATTTAATGTGTTTTATACCGACTACTCGAATACGGTGCTCACCTACGATTTCGTTCGCATCTTGATTTTCTCGGGCTTAAGCGACCACTCCATCAGCGACCGATTCTTTGAGTTATTGCGTGATCGCCTGTTACCTAGACTGATTCGCGAAACTCGTAAACACTGCGGTCGCAGCACCCGCGGCAAGCCCTCGCAGCGAGAATTAGAGTTTTTAATGGGTCTGCATGGCGGTATTTTTTACATCGGAATGCGCCGGTGGATTTACGGTCAAGCCATCTACGACTCAGGCAATCCCAACACAGAGCAAGAAATCATTCAAGATCGAATTCGCTCTTACCTTATCTCAGCAAAAAACTTGTTTACTACCGGTAAAAAATAACATGACAAACCTCAGCCTAAATCATTTTTCCATCCGCAGCCTAGAGATTGAAAAAACTACTCAGTTTTACAGCGAAGTGCTTGGGTTAACGGTTGGGCCACGCCCAGAATTTCCTTTTCCGGGGGTCTGGCTTTATAACGGTGATGAGAACGATTGGGCCAATGCAGTACTGCATCTAATTGCGATTGATAAGAATGATCCCAATGGTCTAAAACAATACCTTGGTGAGCGTGATCCCAGCTCGCTATATGGCTCTGGAGCGGTAGATCACATCGCGTTTTTTGCTAAAGGCTTGGAAGCCAAGCTTGCACAGCTTGATAAATTGGGAGTGCCCTGCAGGCAGCGAACAGTGCCCGTCTTGCAGCTTCACCAACTCTTTTTGGATGATCCCAACGGCATCGTGATTGAATTAAATTACCCTGCAGCAGAAAAAGCAGCACTTGATGCCAAGGCTGCACAGTAAAGATGGCAAAAATTCTCGTCATCGGCGGATCTCTTGGAGGCTTATTTGCTGCCAATATACTGCTCCGCCAAGGTCACGATGTCACCTTACTAGAAAAGGCGATTGGCTCCTTAGATGGTCGAGGCGCTGGAATCGTAACGCATGATGCGCTTGCAGATGCCTTACGCGAAGCTGGCATTGCCGTTGATGACAGCTTAGGGGTTGCTGTATCTAAAAGAGTTACATTGGGTATTGACGGTGAGAGCTTGGGTGAAATGCCACTCCCCCAAATCCTAACTTCGTGGAGTCGCCTCTATCACCTGTTGAAAGAGAATTTTCCAGCTGAGCGTTACTTACAAGGTAAAAATGTAAAAGCGGTATCTCAAGATTCGAGCAGCGTTCAAGTAACTTGCGAGGATGGCAGCACCTATCAGGCTGAATTGCTGATTGCATCAGATGGTATTCGCTCAGCAATAAGAGCCCAAGTGGCACCAGATATTCAGCCCGAATATGCTGGATACATTGCATGGCGCGGCGTCTGCGATGAAAGCCATCTCTCCAATTACACGCTGAATACGCTCTTCAATTATTTTGGGTTCTGCCTACCCAACGGCGAACAAATGCTCGGATACCCAGTTGCAGGGCCAGGTAATGACACTAGGCCAGGTAAACGCCGTTATAACTTTGTTTGGTATCGCCCCGCGTCCGAGGATAGCGAACTAGTCAAGCTTCTAACAGATGCAGATGGTCACTACTATCCAACCGGAATCCCACCGCTAAAAGTTTCATGGAAACATATAGCCGAAATGCGTACAGTTGCTCGCAATATTCTAGCTCCGCAATATGCAGAAATTCTTGAGAAAACTGCTTCACCATTTTTGCAAGCCATTTACGATGTTCGATCAGAGCAAATTGTTTTTGGCAGAATTGCCCTGATGGGTGACGCAGCCTTCGTTGGTCGTCCGCATGTCGGCATGGGAGTTACAAAGGCGGGTGATGAAGCCATGGTGATAGCTCGCCACATTGCCATGTTGGGCGCAACCCCTGCTGCCCTGGAGGCATATGGCAAGGAACGGCTTAAGCTTGGACAACAAGTTGTTGCAAGAGCGCAATATCTTGGACGTTATATGCAAGCCCAAGGTAGCAAAGGCACAAGGGATGGCAATAGCCTTCGCAGAAATGCAGATACGGTAATGGCTGAGACGGCAATTGATATCAGCACCTTACTAGCAGAAGGGAAGGCAGTTCCAGAGTCACATTAAAAACTTGATGTAGTTTTTCGTATTACCAGAAGCATTCAGTTAAGATTTATGTAATAAAAAGTAGTCCTATTAATAAACTGTTTTAAATGGAGGAGACAACCATGAAACAAAAAGTAACGAATCAAACTAGAAGAAAAATGTTGATCGGCGGAGCAGCAGCAGCAAGCACTCCACTTTGGATGAACATGGCAAGCGCTCAATCTGACACTATTAAGATTGGTTTTCCAACCCCATTAACAGGACCCTTCTCTGCAGAGGCGCAAGATCAGGTGAAGGCTGCTGAGTTAGCCATTAAAGAATTTAACGATGCTGGTGGTTTTAACGGTAGAAAAGCTGAACTCTTGGTTCGCGATGACAAGCTCAATCCGGGTGAGGCAGCCACCCGCACCCTTGAGTTGATTGAAAAAGATAAGGTCAATTTTGTTGTTGGCTCTTTATCAGCTGCAACCCAACTGTCTATTAATGCTGTATGTAAAGAGCGTAAAGTGCTCTTCAACTCCATCAGCCAGTCTGATGCAATCAATGAAGCTAAAGATTGGAGTGTGTACACATTCCATGAGGCATTAAATCCGACCATGACAGCCGGCGCAGTAGCTCGCTACTCTATCCCTCGCTTTGGCAAGAAGATCGTATTCCTAACAGCTGACTACGCTTATGGCCATGAAATGGTGCGCGCTTTTGAGCGTGCCGGCAAAGAGATGGGTGCCACTACTCTGGCAGATATTCGCCATCCACTAGGTGCATCCGATTACTCTGCGTTTTTGCCACGCATCAAGGCATTAAATCCTGACATCTTAGTGCTCTGCAACTTTGGCCGCGACTTAGTGAATGCCGCCAAACAATGTACCGACTTTGGCTTGAAATCCAGTATGAAAATTGTGACGCCAGTTTTACTCTACACATCACGTCTTGCTGGTGGCCCAGAAGCATTCGAAGGAATTATTGGCGGCACTTCCTACTACTGGGGACTCGAGGATCGTATTCCAACAGCAAAAGCATTTAATGATGCATTCCGCAAAATGTATAACGGGTCAGTTCCATCTGACTACGGTGCATTAGGTTACGCTGGCGTGAAGAGTGTGCTGGCATCCATTAAGGTTGCCAAATCTACTGAAACCATGAAAGTGGTTGGCGCAATGGAGAACCTAAAGTACGACTGGTACAAAGGTCCTGAGTACTATCGCAAGTGTGACCACCAAGCCGTTCAAACAGTCATCATTGTTGAGTCTAAGTCAAAGAATATGAAGGATAAGTACGATGTCTTTAATATTCTGACGATTGAACCAACTACCGAGAAGAATATGCGTAGTTGCGCGGAGCTAGGCCATAAGGCTTAAATCTGAAATTTCAGGGTAGATCATCTGATTTGCCCTGAACCCCTCCCCCGATGCCTCTGGCTGAAGGGGAGTTTTTCTGAGTACATATATGACCGGTCTTACATTCGAACTTCTCTGCATGCAACTGCTCACAGGAATTGCCCTGGGTAGTATTTATGCACTCCTAGCCTTGGGCTTGTGCCTTATTTTTGGCATGCTCAATGTTGTGAATTTTGCCCACGGCGCCTTCTTTATGGTTGGCGCTTTCATGGGCGTCTATTTCCTTGGTGTAACAGGTAACTTTTGGTTCAGCTTGGTTCTAACACCAATTGCTACTGGAGCGCTTGGGTTGCTGACTGAGCGATTTCTAGTCCGCCCTCTTTATGGTCGCGGCATTGACTATCCACTCCTCCTAACTTTTGGACTGTCTTACGTGTTGATTGAGGCGATGCGCGTCACCTTTGGAATTGAAGGTCTACCATCCGTTACCCCTGATGGACTTAAAGGCACGCTAGATGTCGGCATTGGTTTCTTTCCTAAATATCGACTCTTTCTGATTGCTGCCACAGCTGTCATTATTTTCGCAGTTTGGTTCTTCATTCAAAAGACCCGCTACGGGCTCATTATTAAAGCCGGAGCCGCAGATCAAGAGATTGTCAAAGTACTGGGCGTAGATATTGCCAAAGTATGGCTGATGGTATTTGGCCTTGGTTGTGCGATTGCCGGACTCTCTGGAATATTGGCCTCGCCTACCCGATCCGTTAACCCAGAAATGGGTATTCCGATTTTGGCAGAATCATTTGTTGTCACGGTAGTTGGTGGTATGGGCTCACCGGTGGGCGCAGTTGTTGCGGGCCTATTGGTTGGCGTGGTCTACAGCATGACCTCCCTATTCTTCCCTGACCTCTCTGAACTTTCTATTTTTGTATTGATGGCAGTAGTGCTCTTAATTCGACCACAGGGTTTATTTGGCAAAGCGGGGGCAATGGGTTAATACCCCTAAATATTTATGAAATCATTCTTCCAACTCATTGCACGTCATCGCGTACTAGCAAGCAGTCTCTTCTTGATGGTCTTTCCTTTCATCATGCCGTACGAGGCGCTTGCTATCAATATTTTGATCTTTGGCTTATTCGCCATGGGATTCAATCTCTTGTTTGGCTATATGGGCCTCCTCTCCTTTGGTCATGCGGCCTTTCTTGGTATTGGTAGCTATCTCACCGGCATCGGTATCGTCCACTATGCAATGCCTTGGGGCGCTGCAATTCTTGTAGGCGTAATTGGCGCTGCTATCGGTGGATTAGTGATGGGCTTCCTGGCGATTCGCACCAGAGGCATCTACTTCTCTATGGTCACACTAGCGCTCGGTCAAATTGTTTTTTACGGCTTCTATAAGGCCGAGAGTTTAACTGGCGGAGAAAATGGTTTGCGAGGCGTCCGCGTTGACTCATTCAACATCTTAGGCATCCCAGTAGACTTCCTTAATCCTCTGGTGAAGTACTACATCATTCTCTTTTTTGTAGTTATTGCCATATGGCTCATCTCTCGAATCTTAAACTCACCTCTTGGTGCTGTGATGGAAGCGATTCGTGAGAATGAAAAGCGTGCTGCAGCCTGCGGCTTTGATGTATCCCGCACAAAACTGCTGGTGTTTGTACTGTCAGCGGCGATCTGCGGCTTAGCAGGCTCATTGCGCGCTCTACACCTCTCTATTGTTCCCATAGATTCACTCCACTACCTCCAATCCGGCCAGGCAGTCATGATGAGCATCTTGGGAGGTATGGGCACTTTCTTTGGACCGTTTGTTGGTGCTGCCGTCATGCTCTATTTAGAGGATGTAGTCACAACTTTCACCAAACACTGGATGGCTGTCATTGGACTGGTATTCATGTTCTTTGTATTGTTCTTCCCCAAAGGAATCTGGGGAACCATCTTGAGCAAGCTAAACCTCAATCAGGATTCGAAATAATGAGTAGCTCAAACCAAACCCCTATCCTTGAGGCTCGCAATGTCAGTAAGAGTTTTGGGAAATTCAAGGCCCTGCAGAATGTATCGACTACATTTATGCCCGGATCCCTTACGGCCATCATTGGCCCTAATGGCGCAGGAAAAAGTACATTCTTTAACGTGCTTAGTGGTGCCTTCCCACCCTCGAGCGGTCAAATCTTATTCAACGGCAAAGATATTACCGGCATGCAGCAATACGAATTTGCTCGTATAGGCATTTCCAAAAGCTTCCAAATTACCAATGTATTTAAACAATTAACCGTTCATGAAAATGTGCGGGTTGCTGCACAAATGGAAACAGCGCGCTATAACTTTTTGCGTAATGCACAAAGCTATCCAGGGCCCATTGAGCTTGCGGACCAACTTTTACGTCGCGTGAACTTAGAGCACTTAAGAAATAAAAAAACCGGTGACTTGGCTCATGGTCAACAGCGTGCACTAGAAATTGCTATGGCCCTTGCCTGCAACCCAAGCCTTCTGCTGTTAGATGAGCCAACCGCAGGCATGTCTCCTGAAGAGACGCTCGTAATGATGGATCTTATTCGCACACTAGCAAATGAAAGAACGGTTATTTTGGTTGAACATAAGATGAAGCTCATCATGGGCTTATGTAAGCGCATCATCGTTCTACATCATGGCGAGTTTTTGGCCGAGGGAACTCCAGAAGAAATTCAAAATAATGCAGAGGTACGACGTGTGTACCTAGGCCAAGGTTAACGAAGGTTTATATATGTTGCGTGTTGAAAATTTAAATGCTTGGTACGACCGTAGCCATGTTTTGCAAGGCGTCTCTTTGCAAGTAAACAAAGGTGAAATCGTTACCTTGATGGGGCGTAATGGCGCCGGCAAGACTACTACCCTGCGCTCTTTAATGGGTCTACTCTCCAAGAGAGAGGGTAAAGCCTCTATTGATGGCATCTCCTTCTTGGATCTTGCGGCGCATGAACGCTACCACCTTGGCTTGGCTTACGTTCCCGAGGATCGACGCATTGTTCCAGGCTTAACCGTTAAAGAAAATTTAGAGCTAGGTGTTATTGCCAAGAAGAGTCATGGTGATATGAGCGCTATGGTAGACGAGATTGCAGAAACCTTTCCTCGTCTCAAGGAGAGATTGAATCAAGACGGGACATCCATGTCGGGTGGTGAGCAGCAGATGCTAGCAATCGCACGCGCTATGATTGCCAAGCCTAAAGTCATACTTTTGGATGAGCCATCCGAAGGCATCATGCCAGTATTGGTGGAAGAAATGTTTGAGCTCTTTGCAAAACTAAAGCAACAAGGTCTAACAATTCTTTTGGTTGAACAAAATGTCCAGCAAGCGCTTAAGATTTCTGACCGAGCCTACATTCTTGACCAAGGGGAAATTGTTTTTCATGACACAGCCCAGAATCTCTTAAATAACGATGAGATTCAGCAAAAGTATTGCGCTGTTTAATGGCTTTGGTGCTTCCTCTAGATGATGTGAAGCCAATGCCCCAATTGATGCCAAAAACTGCTGGGCACCAGGGTTAAAAGCCAGGTCATCGTGAGATAACGTAGCAGTTTGCCAATAAACATATAAATTAGACAAGGTAACCAAGGCAACCTGAGCCATCCAGCAGCCAAACACAGAGGATCGCCAAAACCAGGTAGCCATGACAACAGGAGCATCTTAGGGCCCCGCTCTTCTAGCCAGCGTTGCATTCTGCCATTAGCAGGCCCCTTTAAGGATTCAAAGCTATTTCGACTCAGTAGCCCAAGCCACCAGTCGAACATACCACCCAATGTATTGCCTATCGTAGCCACGCCTATAGCAACCCAATATAAATGGGGGTTTACCGAAACATACCCAAAAAGTATCGGCTCAGATCCCACAGGCAGCAAGGTTGCAGAAATAAAGGCACTAATAAATACTGCCGGCAAACCAACCGATGGCATCCCAAAGAAGTCGAAAAACTGACTCAGCATTTGCTCCATTAAGCAAAGACTCCAAGCGGGGTAGAAAGTAAGGATGCGACCATTCCTCAAGTATGCCCCAATAGGCATTTAGATCAGCCATATAGGCGAAGCTGAGGTCCTTTTTGAGTTGCCCACACTTTTAGATTCTTGCTTAAACTGTAGGGATTCGCATATTCCTTAACCCCTTTTATTGATAGACCACCAAATGAATCACCCCATCCCCAAGCCAGACCAATACCAAGATATGCGTGAAGCCTTGCGCGATCTTTGCGGCAGTTTTGACTCCGCTTATTGGCAAAAGGTGGATCATGAAAGGGCCTACCCAGAGGCTTTTGTTGATGCTATGGCACAGGCTGGTTGGCTAGCAGCCTTAATCCCAGAAGAATTCGGTGGCTCTGGTCTAGGTCTTGCTGAAGCCTCGGTCATCATGGAAGAGATTAATTTCTCGGGTGGCAATGCAGGCTCTTGTCATGGCCAAATGTACAACATGGGCACCTTATTACGTCATGGCTCTGATGCCCAAAAGAAACTCTATCTCCCTAAAATCGCTACCGGTGAATTACGCCTCCAAACAATGGCAGTCACAGAGCCTACTACTGGTACCGATACCACCAAACTCAAAACTACTGCAGTCAAAAAAGGCGATAAGTATGTCGTGAATGGCCAGAAGGTTTGGATCTCCCGCATTCAGCATTCTGATTTGATGATTTTGCTAGCGCGCACTACTCCACTAGCTGAGGTAAAGAAAAAATCAGAGGGCATGTCGATCTTTATCGTTGACCTTAAAGAAGCGATTGGCAAAGGTATGGCGATCCAGCCGATTGCCAATATGGTGAATCACGAAACCAATGAAGTCTTCTTTGACAACCTAGAAATTCCTGCCGAGAATTTGATCGGCGAAGAAGGTCAAGGATTTAAATACATTCTTGACGGGCTCAATGCTGAGCGCACGCTCATTGCTGCGGAGTGTATTGGCGATGCTTACTGGTTTGTGGATAAAGCTCGTCGCTACGCGAATGAGCGCGTGGTATTTGATCGGCCGATCGGTAAGAACCAAGGCATTCAGTTTCCGATTGCGGATTCTTATATCGAAACAGAAGCGGCTAACCTGATGCGCTTTAAAGCCTGCGAGCTTTTTGATGCCAAGCAAGCCTGTGGCGCTGAATCCAATATGGCCAAGTACCTAGCAGCAAAAGCATCATGGGAGGCTGCTAACGTATGCCTGCAAACCCACGGTGGTTTTGGTTTCGCTAATGAATATGATGTTGAACGCAAATTCCGAGAAACCCGCCTCTACCAAGTGGCGCCAATTTCAACTAACTTAATTTATTCCTACGTAGCCGAGCATGTCCTAGGACTCCCCCGCTCCTTCTAATTCTTTGGGCCTTTTCATTTATTCAGTTGGGTAAGTAATTACATGAGCATTCGTCCTTTAGATGGTATTACCGTAGTTTCTCTAGAGCATGCCATCGCTGCTCCTTTTTGTACGCGTCAGTTAGCAGATTTAGGTGCTCGCGTCATTAAGGTTGAACGGCCTGGCGCTGGCGACTTTGCCCGTGCTTATGATGAGCGTGTTAATGGCATGTCATCGCACTTCACTTGGGTAAATCGCTCTAAAGAAAGCTTGACCTTAGATCTCAAACAAGAATCTGCACTAACGGCACTCAAGGCACTGCTAAAAACAGCTGACGTCCTAGTGCAAAACTTGGCGCCTGGTGCAGCGGCGCGCATGGGACTGACCGCAGAACTCCTGCAAAAGGACAACCCAGGTTTGATTTTGTGCGACATCTCAGGCTATGGAAATAATGGCCCTTATCGCGATAAGAAAGCCTATGACCTATTGATCCAGAGTGAAGCTGGCTTCTTATCCGTTACCGGGACCCCAGAAACTCCCAGCAAAGCAGGAAACTCCATTGCCGATATTGCCGCAGGCATGTATGCCTATACAAACGTTCTGGCAGCTCTTTTACAAAGAGGCAAGACTGGTAAGGGATCAACGATCGACGTATCCATGCTTGAATCACTCGGGGAATGGATGAGCTACCCGCTCTACTATGCCTATGAAGGTGCCGCCCCTCCCCCTCGCAATGGCGCATCTCATGCCACGATCTATCCCTATGGACCGTTTAAGGCGGGTGATGGCGGCACCGTCATGTTGGGCCTACAAAACGATCGTGAATGGGTTTTATTCTGCGAGGTGGTGCTCGGGAATCAGGCGCTTGCCAAGGATGAACGTTTTGATAAAAACTTCAAGCGCAATGAGAAGCGAGATGAATTGCTCTCAATCATTGATGCCTGTTTTAGCAAACTGACAACCGAACAAGTTATTGCAAAATTAGATGAAGCCCAAATTGCTAACGCTCGTCTCAATGATATGCAGGGCTTATGGAATCACGAACAACTCAAAGCGCGGGATCGTTGGGTGCAAGTCGATTCGCCTGTAGGCTCTATTCCAGCAATGCTACCCCCAGGAAGCAACAGTAGCTTCAACTACCGCATGGATGAAATCCCATCAGTAGGTCAGCACACCAATGCAATCCTAGATGAGCTTGGTATCACTGCAAGTGAGATTGAGGCTATGCGCGCTCAAGGGGCAATTTAAAGTAAGGGTGAAGCTAAGTGGGCTGCGTTCTCTAGCAAGACACGCCACCGTGGTCGCTTAGCCCAACTTACTGGGTTCACCATATCTGATTGAGCCAGGTAGGAGTCAATCAAAGTTTCAAGTTTGGCGCAAAACTCATCGTTGTATACGATTAAGCTAATTTCAAAATTGAGACGCAAGCTGCGTTGATCAAAATTGACCGAACCGAATATCGCTACACGCTTATCTATTAATAAGCTCTTCGTATGCAATAGTCCGCCATGAAATTCAGCGATATTGACGCCAGCATTCATGAGATCGGCATAGAAGCTACGGCTGCTCCAAGCGACTAATGTGGAATCATTTAATTTAGGGACAATGAGCGTTACATTCACACCCCGACCCGCTGCTGCCATCAATGCCTGAATCAAACCATCATCTGGACCGAAGTAAGGCGTAGTAATCGTCAGCTCCTTACGTGCATCCATGATGGCGGATAGCAATACCTGATACAAGATATCGTCGCGGTATACCGGGCCAGAGGAAAACTCTTGGGCTAGCACCCGACCTTCTGTCGGAGTTGCAGCAGGCGCCACATCATTGAAGTGCGTAATCTTCGGATTGTCCACGCTCCAGTCAAATGAAAAGGTCAGCTCAAACTGGGATGCCACCGGCCCTTCAATTCGAACCATCGCATCAACCCATTCACCGACCCCCGAGTCTTGCTTGAAGCTGCGTGGATCGACCATGTTCATACTGCCAGTCCAAACAATGGCGTTATCAATTACAAATATTTTTCGATGCAACCGAAGATCAGCGCGACGGAATTGGAAGCGGCCAATCTGAATTGGCAAGGCCTCAGTCACTTCAATTCCAGCGTCCCTGAAACGCTTCGGCCAAGTCGATTTAAACCAATCCTTACTACCCAAGGAATCTAGTAACACCTTACAAACTACGCCACGCTTAGCTGCTGCAATTAAGGCCTCGCCAACACGATCAGCATCACCCCCGAGAGCCCATATATAGAATTCCAAATGCAGTGTATTTTTCGCTTGATTTATCTCATCGATAAATAACTGCAAGATCTTCAGAGAACTCGTAAACAATTCAATCTTATTGCCAGCAATTACTGGCGAGCCATTATTCGACTCCGCTAATAAGCTTAACGCTCTGCCCTCAATTGGCAGCAACTGCTTATCAGTCTGATAGCGCTGACGCATATTTTCAGTGATTGCTGCATATTCCTTATCCATGCGAATAATTTTTCGGGTTAGTTTGCGACCCACAGGACGCTCACCAATCAAAATATACAAACCAATTCCAATTAAGGGAACGAGAACCACAATCAGAAACCATGCGAGGACAACACCAACCGGTCTTCTTACTGAGATCAATCTGAATCCAAATAGAAGCACGATAGCTATGTGCAGAAGTGGAACCCAGATTAATGAGAAGCCAAAGATAGTTCCCAGTAAATAATTTAAAAAGCTCATTCGATTTCCAGTTCCGCCGTAATACCTAGGTGATCAGATAATTTAAGCCATTCATACATCACCTCTGCAGAATGGATTTTTAGACCCCGAACATAAATCCGATCCATCGGAAGCATCGGCTTCACGCTGGGAAAGGTTTTTGCAGGAGAGCCGGTAAGAACCTCAAATACTTCATTAAAGCCGGCCGCTTGCATTGGAGCGCTCACGCGATTGCGCCAATCATTAAAGTCGCCCGCCACAATGGTTGGACCGCCACCCGCAAGAGTGTCAATGTAACGAATGATCTCATCCAATTGACGCTCCCGCCCTCTTTCAAATAATGCCAGGTGCACACAAAAACAATGGATGGGTGTTGGCGCGCCCTCTAATTGAGTAATGCTGTGAAGTAAACCACGCCGCTCAAATCGATAAGCAGAAATATCGTAGTTTTCACCCTTGTGCAGTGGTCTTTTAGAAAGAATGGCATTGCCATGGTGACCATCGGGATACTCGACATTTTTACCGTAGTGCCAATCATGCCAAAAATCTTCAGACAAAAAATGGGTCAACTCCATCAAAGGCCATTGACCAAATCGCCTGATTCGACCCCGATGCTCTTGTTGGAGCTCTTGTAGGAAAAGCAAGTCAGGATGATGGCTACGCATTTTTTGACGTAGCTCGTAGATGGTAGATTTTCTATGCAAAGGAGATAAGCCCTTATGCACATTCATCGTCATGACGCTAAAGCGACCTAAATGGATCTGGGTCATTAAAACTGTCCCGCAGCGCGTTGTCGTCTTACACGCGCCAAATAGATTTCACCTTCAACCAAATCCTGGCACTGCATGCACTTATTGCAAATGGAGGCCTGCTCACGCAACTCATCAATGGAGTCGATCGGATGCTCATCGAGATATTCACGAAGATCGACGTCGAGGACCTCATTACAGAGGCAAATGACTTCAGCCATGAGTTAAAAAAGGGAAATTGTTTGCATTTATGCCATTTTGCCACCGCCTTGCTAGAATCGAGCCCATGTTTACGACCTTCCAGGATGCCTTTGGACTGCTTGCGCATTTAGATGCGGGGGTAATGGGTATTGTCCTCGTCTCGCTTCAGGTCAGCCTGACTGCGCTTCTTCTGGGCACCCTCATCGGACTCCCCCTAGGCGCACTGTTAGCAACAGAAGAATTTAATGGCAAAAAGACAATTACGGTCACCTTAAATACCTTAATGGGCGTACCAACAGTTATCGTTGGCGTAGTAGTCTACCTTTTGCTCTCCCGCACAGGGCCCCTAGGAGTCTGGGGATGGCTTTTTACGCCCAAGGGCATGATCCTAGCCCAAACACTGCTGACAACCCCTCTCATTGCCGCCCTAAGCCGACAAATCCTTGAGGATTCCTGGAGAATTCATCGGGATTCGTTTAGAGCGCTTCGACTGCCCAGGCTTTCTGCCCTGAAATGGCTTATTTGGGACTGCCGCTTCTCCCTAACGATTGCCGTCCTAGCGGGATTAGCCAGAGCGATATCTGAGGTGGGTGCCGTCATGATTGTGGGCGGCAATATTGACCACTCCACTCGCACCATGACCACAGCAATTGCCCTGGAAACTAGCAAAGGGGATTTGCCCCTAGCCCTAGCCTTAGGGATTATTTTGCTCGGCATTGTATTGCTAGCAAACCTATTTACATTTGTAGTTCGCCAAATTGCAGAGCGTCGCTATGGTTAATGGTTTGGAACAATTTCAGCAGTTCATTGAGCTCAAAGGCGTCATTGTCAAAAGTGATGGGCGGATCATCTTAGATATTCCTCATGCAGTCATTCCAGCCGATCGAATTTGCGCCTGTATTGGCCCTAATGGCGCTGGAAAGACAACACTGCTGAAGCTACTGGATGGCTTAATTAAGCCGGATTTAGGAATGGTAACTTATTCAACCGTAGGCATCCGGTCTGCCCTGGTGCTCCACCACACGCCAATGATCAAAGCTTCAGCAAGAACCAATCTTGCTATGGTCAAGGACTCAGATCCCTCAATTGATTCAATCCAAATTGATGAAGTCATTGAGCAGATTGGCTTAAGCCATCTTGCGAATAGTCCCGCCCACAAACTCTCAGCAGGTGAAAGACAAAAGCTTTGTCTAGGGAGAGCCATTTTGCAAAAGCCGAATTTGGTTTTACTGGATGAGCCTACGGCCAATCTCGATCCCAATACGACTGAGCAGGTTGAAGAAATTATTCGTCAATTTAAGCTTCAAGACTCAGATGTGATCTTCACATCCCATCAGCTTGCACAAGTCCAAAGGCTTGCGGAGTACATCATCTTTATTGATCAGGGCCAAATAAAAGAAAAAGGACCCGTAGGTCCTTTCTTTGCTGATCCTCAGACTCAAGCAGCTAAGCGCTACTTACATCAAGAGTTACTTTCAGACTAATTACTTTGCTGCTGTTGGTGCTGGAGCTGCCGCTGCAGCGCCTGGTGCAACAAATGGAGGCGGTGCAACACAGGCTGCTGGTGCCGGAGTACCAGAAACCCTAAATTGATCAGCCACTTTGTTTTGCGCCTGGCATAACTTGAATGCCCCAACCTTGTCTCCATATGCAGTCTTTGCTTTAGCCAAGGTTGCAGCCTCTTGAGCTTCAGGCGTTAATGGCGGCAAGGCGGCAAATGCAGCCGCAGTTGCAAATGAACAGAGTGTGAAAGCAATGATTTTTTTCATGGCTTTGTCCTTATTTATTAATCTTGTTGTACCAAATTTCATGGTGTTCTTTAGCCCAAGTTGCATCAACGTAGCCAGTCTTCATGCCATCGATTGAACCCTGCATACCAACTGTACCGATGTAGATGTGACCCATTGCCATCGCCGTCATCAAGATAGCAGCAGAGCTATGAATGATGTTGGCCAACTGCATAGTGCCGCGCAAGTATTGGATATCCATGAATGGAACGATCATGTCGAGCACAAATCCTGAGGCAGAAATGATCAAGCCTAGGAATACCATGCCAAACCAGAACCAGAACTTCTCACCGAAGTTAAAGAAACCAGCTGGTACATGCTTACCAGAGAAGATTCCACCGAAAGACATTAACCAAGCCATATCGCCTTCTCCAAAAATGTTCTTACGAACAAAGAGGAAGAAGAAAATCACAATACTTAATGTAAACAATGGGCCTGTGAAGTTATGGATGTTTTTGCAAAGCATCAAGAATGAGCCATAAGCTGCACCACCCATCAACGGCATTGCAAAGAACTTGCCGTACAAAATCAAAAGACCGGTAAATGCAAGAGCAATAAAGCTAAATGCCATAGTCCAGTGAGTTAAGCGATCAAAGCCATTAAAACGCTTAATCTTTGTACCAGACAAAGGCTCGTGCAACTTGATTGGGCCTTTAAACATATACATTGCAATCACGCCAAAGAATGCGAGAGCCAGTAACCAGCCGCCATAAACAGTAATTACACCATTACGAATCAAGCGCCATTGCTGACCAGAGCGCTGAATCAACACACTCGCCTCTTTGTCTGGAATACTGACGTAGTTATAAGGATCGCTGTTAGCCGTATCCCAAATAGCACCTTCTTTAGGCGCTGTATTAGCTGGCTGCGATTGAGCTTGAGTTCCGTTAGGAATTGCATTGAGATTCTTAGGAATATCAATGCCGCTCGGGCTTGGTAGCGGTGGCATTGGCGAGCGTTCGGCCAAACTCACACCGCTCAATAAGCTAAGTGATACACCCAGGGCAAGCACCCATGAGCGACTAACACTTGAAAATGATCGATTCATACAAATATCCTTAAACGTTTTCGTTTTATTTATTGTTGTTTAACTGATCACTTAACGCGTAAATACTCAGATTGATTCTGATTGCGCTTGTTAATCGCCTCCGTCCAACTAGCCTGATCACCCGGAGTCCAACCCTTCGTCATAAATCCATTGTCAGCTCCCATATAAGGAGCCACATCAGGACGCTTTGCAGCTTTCGCCGCAATTTCAGGAGGCTCTGAGCAGGCAACCAAGAAAGCACCGGCTACTAAACATAAGCCGAGAGTTTTGAAATTTAATTTCATGACTTTGCTCCTGGAATTTTGTCAGCAGGCGTTGGTTTAGGCGCAGGGGAACCTGAAGGACCATAAGCGGTAGACCAACCAAATATTTCATTGCTTGGATATCTACCATTTGCTTCGCGTACTGATACACGTTTAGCGTAAATAGAAGAAATCACTTCATCATCGCCGCCAATCAATGCTTTGGTTGAACACATCTCGGCACATAAAGGCAACTTACCTTCAGCCAAGCGGTTACGGCCATATTTCTCAAACTCAGCAACGCTACCATTTGCTTCTGGACCACCGCTACAGAATGTGCACTTATCCATTTTGCTGCGGGAACCAAAGGCACCTTGACTCAGGAACTGAGGAGCGCCGAATGGGCAAGCAAAAGAGCAGTAGCCACAACCGATACAGATATCTTTGTCGTGCAATACCACGCCTTCGTCGGTGCGGTAAAAGCAATCCACTGGACAAACAGCCATACAAGGCGCATCTGAGCAATGCATACAAGCAACTGAGACAGACTTCTCTTGGCCAATCACGCCGTCATTCACCGTTACAACGCGGCGGCGAGTAATGCCCCAAGGTACCTCGTTATCGTTTTTACAAGCTGTGACACAGCCGTTGCACTCAATGCATCGCTCTGTATCGCAAATAAATTTCATTCTTG
Source organism: Polynucleobacter sp. 31A-FELB (assembly GCF_018882405.1). GTDB lineage: Bacteria > Pseudomonadota > Gammaproteobacteria > Burkholderiales > Burkholderiaceae > Polynucleobacter. Next base: position 41,114 of record NZ_JACVOO010000010.1, read on the forward strand.
CCATGATGTTCTCCTGACTGTATTTTTTAACTTAGGCAAATTTTTCGATTTGGCACATGGTGGTTTTGGTTTCTTGCATCATTGTTACCTGGTCGTAGCCGTAGGTTGTTGCAGTATTAACCGCTTCACCAAGAACTACTGGGGCAGCGCCCTCTGGGTAATATTTGCGCAAGTCGTTGCCTTGCCACCAGCCAGCAAAGTGGAATGGTACGAATGCAGTGCCTTGATCAACACGTGGGGTTACCAATGCACGCACTTTGATCTTGGCGCCTGTTGGTGACTTAACCCATACGTAATCCCAATTCTTAATGCCACGGTCTTCAGCGGCCTTTGGATTGATCTCCACAAAGTTTTCTTGTTGCAACTCAGCCAACCATGGGTTGGAACGGGTTTCGTCTCCTCCACCTTCGTACTCAACCAATCGACCGGAAGTCAGAATGATTGGGAACTTCTCATAGAGCTTCTCATTCAAGTTCTTATCCTGAACTGTTTTGAAGAGAGTTGGCAAGCGCCAGAAATTCTTCTTATCCGCAGATGTTGGGTACTTACGCATCATTGGCTCATTGGTACTGTAGAGCGCTTCACGGTGAGTTGGAATAGCATCTGGGAAGTTCCACACCACTGCGCGTGCTTTTGCATTACCAAATGGATGGCAACCGTTTTTCATTACTACGCGCTGGATACCACCAGATAAGTCGGTCTTCCAGTTCTTACCTTCTGCAAGCTTTTGCTCTTCCTCGGTCAACTGATTCCACCAGCCGAGTTTTTTCACGAATACGTGATCAAATTCAGGATAGCCTGTGGTGATTGCTGAACCCTTAGAGTAAGAGCCATCTTCAGCCAACAAATTCTTACCGTCTTTTTCCACGCCGAAGTTCGCGCGGAAATTTCCGCCACCTTCCATGACGCTCTTGCTAGTGTCATAGAGGTTTGGTGAACCTGGGTGCTTAATAGCGGCAGTACCGTAGCAAGGCCAAGGCAAGCCGTAGTAATCGCCCGTTGTGTCGTAACCAGTTACTGGATCAACGCCACCGCGTGACTTCAATGTCTTCGGATCAAATACGCCCGCCATTCTCATGTGAGCCTTCAAACGCTCAGGGGTTTGACCGGTATAACCAATTGTCCATACCGAACGATTAATCTCGCGCAAGATGGATTCAATTTCAGGCTCCCTCCATTGCTTACCAGCAAATTTGGAATTGAGCATCTTGTAGTTCTTAGAAAGCTCTTCACCGAAACCAAGGCGATCAGCAAATGCCTGCATGATCACATGGTCAGGTACAGACTCAAACAATGGATCAATCACTTTCTCGCGCCACTGCAATGAGCGGTTTGAGGCAGTAGCTGAACCTGTTGTTTCAAATTGAGTTGTAGCTGGCAATAAGTAAACATTACGATTTTTGTTTACTGTCTGACCTTCAGCAGGTGGCATTGCTGCCATTGCGGCAGTAGCACTTGGGTAAGGATCAACAACAACCAATAAATCCAACTTATCCATCGCGCGCTTCATATCCAAGCCGCGAGTTTGTGAGTTTGGAGCATGACCCCAGAAGAACAAACCTTTGACATTGGTTTGTTGATCAATCATGTCATTCTTTTCAAGCACTGCATCAACCCAACGAGAAACCGTTGTGCCAGACTTCTCCATCATGTCTGGTGCGTAGCGACCTTTGATCCACTCGTAGTCAACACCCCATACTGTTGCAAAGTGTTTCCATGAACCTGCTGCAAGGCCATAGTAGCCAGGCAATGAGTCTGGGTTAGGACCAACGTCAGTTGCACCTTGAACGTTATCGTGACCACGGAAAATGTTTGCGCCACCACCGGACTTGCCGATGTTGCCTAAAGCCAATTGCAGGATGCAAGATGCACGAACCATGGCATTACCAATGGTGTGCTGTGTTTGACCCATACACCAGACCAAAGTGCTTGGGCGATTCTTCGCCATGGTTTCAGCAACTTTGTACATCTGCGCTTCTGGAACACCACAAGCCTCTTCTACATTCTTAGGAGTCCACTTCTCCATGACTTCTTTGCGGATCTCATCCATGCCGTATACACGGTCGTTGATGTACTTCTTATCTTCCCAACCATTGTTGAAGATGTGATACAGAACACCAAACAAGAAAGGAATATCAGTACCAGAACGGATACGAACATACTGATCAGACTTGGCTGCAGTACGGGTGTAGCGTGGGTCGACCACGATCACCTTGCAACCATTTTCTTTTGCATGCAACAAGCTGAGCATAGACACTGGGTGCGCTTCTGCAGCGTTAGATCCAATGTACAAAGCCGCTTTGGCGTTCATCATGTCGTTGTAGCTATTGGTCATCGCACCATAGCCCCAAGTGTTTGCAACACCGGCAACTGTTGTGGAGTGACAGATACGTGCTTGATGGTCTGTGTTGTTGGTTCCAAAGAAAGAAACCCACTTACGCATTAAATAAGCTTGCTCATTATTGTGCTTAGAAGAGCCAATAAAGAAAAGTGAATCTGGGCTGTACTTGCTACGCAAATCTTTCATCTGCGCTGTGATTTCAGTTAAAGCTTGGTCCCAAGAAATTCTTTGGTACTTGCCATCAACCAATTTCATTGGGTAACGAAGACGAAAATCCCCATGTCCATGCTCACGCAGAGATGCGCCCTTAGCACAGTAAGCACCCAAGTTAATCGGGGAATCAAACGCTGAATCTTGACGAACCCAAACACCGTTCTCAACAGTAGCGTCAGTTGCGCAACCTACAGAGCAATGAGTACAAATTGTTCTCTTAACTTCAATCTTACCCTTGCCATCCAACATTGCCTTGCTTTGTTCTGCTGAGGCCTTTTGGACTAAGCTCAATTGGCTTGCTGCGATACCAGCACCAACGCCTACGCCAGAGCGCTTGAGGAAGGTACGACGATCCATCGTTGGCACAGCAGACTGAAGTCCACGTGACAAGCTACCGATGAGGCGTGATGCAGGTGTAGAGCGGCCGCTCTGTGGGGTATTGGATTTACGAGTCAGACTCATATGTTGTCCCTGAAAAATATTTTTATTTAATTATTTGGAAACGACTTCATTCACAACTGGGTTTAAAGCATGGTGGTTTCGTAGTACTTACGAATATGCGCAGATAACTGATAACCGTCATCCTTGCCTTGAACAGTGCTACCGATTTCCTGAATCACTGCCTTACCAATGGATGTTTGCGAAGCAACAGCAACAGCACCGACAGTGGCGCCCGCTCCGATGAAGAACTTTCTACGAGAAGGTTGGTTTTCTTCGTTTACTGTAGTTACGGATTTAGTGCTCATCGCATGCTCCTATTTAGTGCAAATTTGATATAGGTCAAAGTGTAATTGGTAATTGTATTTTTTGCATATTTGGAATTTTTATTTTTCTAGGGGTTTTCATCTTGTGCAATGCAACATCAAATCATGTCAAAACTCTGACCTTCAATAGCAAGGAACTCTCTAGTTAATGCAGCAATCGGATGGTAAAGATGCATATCTGGAATGCCTTCTATTGCATCGCACAATTCGTCATACCAAGGACGGATATGGTCGTTGAAGAAAATCCTTTGATTGGTCAAGTTTGAGATTTCAACGTCGTCCCCTGCTATGAGGTAACGCATCACTTCACATAGCGCCGATAAATGATCCTCAGTTTCCGTAACCTCCTCGGCCGACTCCAAGCCAAAGGTGTCTAAGGCACGACGAATTTCAACTAACGGCTTTTCATTTAAATGACCTGCCATATAAAAAGAGCCATTCAGAATGACATTGGGGCGCCCTACGCTGATGAAGTTGCGGTCAAATTCCTCATGCCATGCTTTGGCAGGGTTGTTCTTGGCAACTTCGACCACGCTATTCCAAACCTTAGCTAGCGGTGCATCATCAGGCTGACTCTCCTGCCCATCTGGAATAGAGGCGGCTATTTGATCCAATAACTCCTGATCTGGCGGTTGATGAAAAAACCTAGCAATCAAGCCGTATAGATCGGCTCTAGCCAAATCTTCTGGCAGCCCTACATCACCGACCTCAGTTGAGGTGCTCTCTTTTATCTGCTCGCTCATATTTCTTTTTTCACCATATCGACAACGCGACAATCGCCACACATCTTGAGTCTATCTAAAGCTGCTCCAGCAAAGGCGCCATGGGCACCCAGCTTTACCAACATCAAATCCACCATCTTCGCCGTTCCAAAGACCTTGCCACAGCTGATGCAATGGAAAGGCTTAGTCTCGTTGAGCTCTACCTTCTGCTTACGCTCTTCAACAGTCTGTAAACGCGGTGCCAATGACAGGGCTTGCTCTGGGCAAGTTTGAACGCAGATACCGCACTGAACGCATTGCTTCTCAATAAAGGAAAGCTTCGGCTCGTCTAAGTTATCGAGCAAAGCACCTTCTGGACAGCTGCCTACGCAAGACATGCACAGGGTGCAGGCATCTTTGTTGATATTGAGGCCACCTAAGAATGAGGATTTTGGCAATGCAGCGCCACCTGCTGGAAGCGGTGCTTTAGCTTGCTTTTGGAAGTGCTCTAAAACCATTTCAATGGTTTCGCGTTTTTGATTACCAAGACCAAAACTGGCGGGCGAACAAATTGCCTGCAGAGCGCCACGCTGACGCAGCTTACCCATTGCTGCGGATACGGGCTGCAGATCATCGGCGGAAGTGAGATGTATTAGTGAAAGTCTGGCATCAAATCCATACGCCACCAAAATTGCATTACCCAAATCAACTTGCGTTTCTAATGCGGCGCGATAAGCGGGATCTTCATCGCCAGTGAGCAACAAAATGACCTCACCAAAACCATAGGCGATTGCACCAAGCCATAAATCCAGGCCAGTGGAAGCAATGTGCTCGATTCCATAAGGCAATACGAAAGATGGCAATCCCTCAAACTGCTTTGGTCTTAAATGGGCCAAGCGCCCTAGAGAATCTATAGCTTGAGTACCAGCCTTAAGCGTATGCAACAGCAAGGCAGGCGCTTGCACCTGTTTGATCTTAGTGCTCTCGGCAGCAAATACATTCGCGAGAGTTTTAATCTCTTTGCCTTGGTGACTGACGCTTGGATAGTTGTAGCGCATCGCACCTGATGGACAAACCGTTGAGCAAGCTCCACAGCCCATACATAAATTAGGATTAACTTCTACAGTACCCTGTCCATTCTTAAACAAGGAGGAGATGGCGCCTGTAGAGCAGACATCGATACAAGCACTGCACCCTACTTTGCCATTACGGCCATGCGCGCAAATCTTTTCGGTATAGGAAAAGTATTTAGGCTTTTCAAATTCACCAACTAAGCCCAATAATTCATTTGCAACCAAGGCTTGCTCAAGCGGATCTTTCCCGGGAGCAAAATAACCTTGTGGTGTTTGACTCATGCGCATCTTCGGATCAGCTCGCAAATCCATAATCAAATCAAACTCAGCATTACGCTGACGCTCTACTCGATCAAAATTAATAGCGCCAATACCAGCGCAGGCTGTGACACAAGCGCGGTGGGATTTACATTTATCCAGGTCAATCTGGAATGAATCATCAATTGCACCTTCTGGGCAAACCTCAACACAGGCGCCACAACGAGTGCACATCTCAGGATCGATCGGGTTTTGCAAATTCCAGTCGACAGAAAATTTACCCAGATAACCATCTAACTTAAGCACTTCGCCCGAATAGATCGGGAAGTTTCTTGCAATCGGCAATGCGCCCGGTTCTGTACATAAAACAGATACGTCGAGAGAGTCGCTGAGCTTGTCAGCCCAAGGCAAAGCTTGGTCTCCAGGGCCAACAATCAGTAAGCGACCTTGGCTTTCATAATTCACTACGGGTACCGGCTCTGCCTCTGGCATATCAGCCAAGGCAAGCAATGCTGCGATCTTCGGTGTAGAGGCTTTAGCCTCTTGCGTCCAACCAGCTACTTCACGAATATTGACGAAGCGTAATGGCGCTACCAAAGGCTTTTCTGATTGCTCGGCCAACTCACCAAATAAAGCGCGCTCTTGAGTGCAGGCGATCACGATAGAGTCACTGCCATCAAATGCCTTAATGACTGAGCCAATTTCCTGCCTACATAAGGAGGTGTGCATGGTGACGCCCAGGGCCTTTGAATCCAAAGGCATGGTTCCGTTGCAATTACAGACTAATTTTTGACTCATTGATTTCTTCTTAACTGGTTTTCTTATCCACGGGTACGGGGTCTTTATCTCCCGTTTCCTGAATAGCTGCTGGTGTGGATGTTAAATCAGTCTGTGGACTTAGGGGTAAAGCCTGCTCTTCCGATTCAGATTCTTTATTAGCGGTAGTTTGGGCGACCGGGGTTTCATCGTCGCTATCTTTACGGAAAATGTTGAGCATGTCCGATTGCACCATGCGCTTGAGCATTTCCAGAGGAATTGGATCCGGCTTAGAGTAATCATCAATATAGATATCCAGGCCATCCATTACATTGAAGTGCGGATCGGAGAACATCTTTTTCATGGCGGCTTGCTGAACTGCAGGATCCACATCTGGCTTCATAAAAGCAGAGAAGTCAGGAGCAAATCGATCGATCTTTTCTACGTCCTCTAATGTTGCCGAAGGCGTAAGTTCTTTAGTGTCAGCAGGCTCCTGCTTTAATTCAGGAGAGCTTGTTAACTCAGGCTTGGTCTGCTCGACTACTTTTTTCTCAGGCTCTAGGTTCTCCCCAGACTTCAGACGCGACCAACGATTTAGAAATCCGCCAGCCATCAATCCTCCGTCCCACGATTAGCACCCTTGAATGATTCAGGGCGATGACGCTTCTTAGGTTCAGGGCGGTAATTTTCATTCACAAACTCTTGCAGCCAAGAAGCGTGTTCCGCAGACAAGGGAACGCTATCAACCGATTCGCCACCATCCAACAAGCGCGCTGCTTCGTTATAGCTTACGCAAATGCGATGTGGAACTGCAATGGTTGCTTCAGATTTAGCCAACTCAATAGATTGAGCGTCCACGTAGCGCTCAATATCCTCTTCTAGGCGCCACATCACAAACCAACAAGGCTGAACAGCAGAGAGGTTAAGGTAGTAGCCCTCGGCCTCATCTGGGAAAAGATTGAGCTCGTAGCCAGTAAACAACCAAGACTCACCTTGATCATCGCGCCCTAAAAACTGCCCAATAATTTTGTTCTCTGCGCTGACTGCGTTGGTAAATTGCCCGAAGTCTGGCATCACCTCTTGAGGCGCCCAACGAAAGGAAACCCAGGGGTTATCAACAGACTGCTTACGCATGAGCACTGCAAAACGCATAAGGCCTCAGGTATTTTGAACCACGATGTTAGGAAATTTACTGCTCATGTCTTTTGAAAGCGCTGCAACCTTAATGGCCACTCGCCTTGCAATCGTTTTATAAATTGCACTGATAGCGCCATCAGGGTCAGCTACTACTGTTGGACGACCCGCATCTGCTTGCTCACGAATCGATAAATTCAGAGGTAAGTCACCCAAGAAATCAACGCCATATTCTTTGCACATCTTTTGGCCACCGCCGGTACCGAACACATGCTCCTCATGACCGCAACTTGGGCAGACGTAGGTGCTCATATTTTCGATGATGCCCACGATCGGTACACCAACCTTCTCAAACATTTTTAAGCCCTTACGCGCATCGAGCAAAGCAATGTCTTGAGGGGTGGTCACAATGACTGCGCCGGTCACAGGCACCTTTTGAGCCAGCGTTAACTGAATATCACCGGTACCAGGAGGCATATCCACAATCAGGTAATCAAGATCACGCCAACGGGTTTGACGCAGTAATTGCTCTAAAGCAGACGTCACCATCGGACCACGCCACACCATTGGCGCATCATCATCGATCAAGAAACCAATTGAGCTTGCCTGAAGGCCGTGACCTTCCATTGGCTCCATCGTGTTTTCTTCAATGGATTCTGGTCTGCCAGTGATACCCAGCATCATTGGCTGACTAGGTCCGTAAATATCCGCATCCAACATACCGACCTGCGCACCTTCAGCCGCTAAAGCTAAAGCCAGGTTAACTGCGGTAGTGGACTTTCCGACCCCGCCCTTACCGCTGGCAACAGCGATGATATTTTTTACATTCGGTAATAGCTTGACGCCGCGCTGAACAGCATGCGCAACGATTTGACTGCTGACATTGACGCTAACATTTTTCACATCAGGCAATTCACGCAGCACTGCAATCACGGATTTACGAATAACATCAAACTGACTTTTTGCTGGATAGCCCAAAACGATATCTAGACTAATATCGCCGCCATCTACTTTTAGATTTTTGACGCTCTTTGCCGACACAAAGTCGATTTGTGTATTTGGGTCAATTAAACCCTTTAATGCTGCTTGCACAGCCTCTACAGTAAGCGCCACCGACATCTCCTAGAAAAAGAACAATCCCGCAAGGGAATCCCAATAAAGTCAATTGGGAGGTATTACAAAGAATGGAATAGTGGGTAGATTAACCGCACATGCAAAAAATTGCTTAAAACGAGATTGGGAAATCTCGTTGGACCGACTTAAAAAATAAGGAGGCTCAGGTAGTAAACCGCCATAGACATCAAGGCAGTAGCAGGAATAGTAAAGATCCAGGCCCAAACGATATTGCCAGCAACCCCCCAACGAACTGCGCTAGCGCGTTGAGTTGAGCCAACACCAACAATAGCCCCAGTGATTGTGTGGGTAGTAGATACCGGAACCCCAAGAGCCGTTGCCATGAATAAGGTGATTGCCCCACCTGTCTCGGCACAGAAACCACCGACAGGTTTGAGCTTAGTCAACTTCTGACCCATAGTTTTAACAATGCGCCAACCACCAAACATCGTACCCATCGCAATTGCGATGTAGCAAGAAATAATCGTCCAAGTAGGCGGCATACTGGCGCCCGCTTCCGCATAACCGGTGATGATCAGCAAGAGCCAAATAATGCCGATAGTCTTCTGGGCATCGTTACCGCCATGACCCAAGCTGTATGCGCTTGCGGAAACTAACTGTAAGCGTCTAAACCAGCGATCTGTTTTTGAAAGGTTGGCGTTGCGACAAACCCAAGCCACCAACAACATCATTAGTGAACCCAATAAGAAGCCCACCAAAGGCGAGATAAAGATAAAGGATACGGTCTTGATGATTCCTGACCACACCAAACCATCAACGCCAGCCTTAGGCAAAGCCGCCCCAACGAGACCACCAATCAGCGCATGGGAAGAGCTTGAAGGAATGCCGTAATACCAAGTAATCACATTCCAGATGATGGCGCCCACCAGAGCCCCAAAGATCACATGCAAATCTACTGCGGCAGGATGAACAATCCCCTTACCTACCGTAGCGGCAACGCTGAGATGGAAAATGAAGATTGCCAGGAAGTTAAAGAAAGCGGCGAATACCACTGCCTGCTGAGGCTTAAGCACCCCAGTAGATACAACGGTAGCAATCGAGTTGGCGGCATCATGAAATCCATTCATGAAATCGAATGCCAAGGCTAGCGCTACTAAAAGCGCTACTACCCAAAATGCGACTTCTATTGAGGCCAACTTATTTAACCTTAAGAATTTTCAAGAACGATGCCTTCAACCAAATTGGCAACGTCTTCACATTTATCGGTAACTTCTTCGAGTAACTCATAAATACGCTGCAACTTGATCAGCTCGCGCACTTCGATATCTTCGCGGAATAATTTAGTAATTGCGGTTGAGAGTAAGCGGTCTGCGCCAGACTCCAAATGATCAATCTCATCACAAGTCTTTAAAGCTGCCTTAGCAACTTCAGGGTCCGAAATATCTTTGAGCATGCCTACAGCGTTTTTCATACCAATACAGCATTGGTTGCAGAGCTCCGCCATATGCAGCATCTCATCGGTCATTTGTTTGACGTTATAGAGATGCATTGCTTCGGTGCCGTTCTGAATCAAATCAGCAACGTCATCCATGGTGTTGATTAGGTCAAAAATCTGATCGCGATCAATCGGGGTAATAAAAGTCTTGTGGAGGCGGCGGTGCACCTCTTTCACCACATCATCGCAAGCATGTTCAGCGCTATCAACCTCTTGCGTATATTTCGCACGCAATGCTTCATCGTTGTAATGCTCGATGAATTTGAGGAAAGATTCGGATGCTGAGACGATATGCGCAGCATGTTCGTTAAACAATTCAAAGAAATTGCCATCGTGAGGCATTAACTTACTGAAGAACATAATTCACGATCCTTTAGAAACGAAAAGCTGCGAGATTTAATAAGGCAGCCTCATTCTAAACAATGCCTTAATTCGATACTGGAAATCCGGCTTCTGTTATAAGCCCAGCGGCCAATTCAGGGGAAAGAGTTGTTTCAAGCGTCACTAGCTGGGTCGCCAAGTCCGCCTGAACCTGAGCCTGGGGGTCTTGGGCCTGAACGGCTCGCGTTACGGCATTAATACAGCCACCACAAGTCATTCCTGATACCTTAAGCGTAAACATAGTTACTCCTTAAAAATTGTCAAAATACGGTTGTTGATGGCTTTTTTTCATCTTGAAGTAGATTATCTTCTACATGACCCCCACAGAATCCAGTAATTCAGAGTTTTTTAGCCTCGATATCGGCGGAATGACTTGCGCCTCGTGCGTCAGTCGGGTTGAAAAAGCTTTGGATAAGATTCCTGGGGTTGAGGCAGCCACCGTCAATTTAGCCACTGAGCAGGCGAGGGTTCGGGTAAAACGTGGCTCCTCTAGCCTAGCTGAGATCATCGCGCTAGTTAAAAAGACGGGCTACGAGGCCAAAGAGAGTTCAGCTCGAGGCAATTTGGATCAGAAAAATGCCAAGTCATTTTGGGCTGCTGACGGCTTGGGTCGCGTCATCCTAAGCTTCTTGCTTTCCGCCCCCCTCTTTTTACCGATGTTCTTAATGCCTTTTGGCATTCATTGGTCTTTATCGGGCTGGTGGCAGCTGGCTTTGGCTACTCCAGTGCAATTTATCTTGGGATGGCGCTTTTATAGGGCGGGCTTCAAATCTTTGATGGCTGGCGCCGGCAATATGGATCTACTGGTAGCAATCGGTACCAGTGCCGCCTTCGGACTCAGTCTATATATATTGCTCACTTCGAGTCACGCACATGAACTCTACTTTGAGGGATCAGCTGTCATTATTTGCATGGTCTTATTAGGCAAATGGTTAGAGTCACGCGCCAAGCAACAAACCAGCGAAGCTATTCGCGCCCTACAAAAGCTTTGGCCAGAACATGCCAAAGTTTTAAGTGCTGGTGTTGATCTACAAATAAATAGCGGTATCGGCACAGATCAATACCGCGACTTACCTTTAGATCAAGTGCTTCCAGGCGATCGGGTTTTGGTGCTGCCCGGTGAACGCATTCCGGTTGATGGCGTCATTGTGTTTGGCGCTAGTCATGTAGATGAATCTCTTCTTACTGGTGAGAGTGAGCCCGTTAAGAAAGCATTGGACTCCAAAGTCATTGGGGGCGCTTTAAATGGTGAAGGCGCACTGGTGATATTGGCTCAAGCTGTTGGTGTTGAAAGCGTACTCTCACAAATTATTAACTTAGTAGAAGAGGCGCAAACTCAAAAGGCGCCGATTCAAAAGTTAGTGGATCGAGTGAGCGCCATCTTCGTTCCAACCGTGATTATTCTTGCACTCATCACTGGCATCGGTAACTGGCTTTACTTGGACTCCGTATCCATTGCGATCTTGCGTGCCGTATCTGTTCTAGTGATTGCCTGCCCTTGCGCACTTGGCCTAGCTACTCCAGCTGCAATCATGGCGGGTACTGGCATAGCTGCACGCTTTGGCATTCTGATTAAAGATCCGCAGGTATTAGAGTTGGCACACCGACTCGATATCGTTGCTTTTGATAAGACCGGGACATTAACCATTGGTAAGCCACGCATGCTTGCTTTACTTCCTTTCAATCAATCATTTGCCAACGTGGAGCAAATTCTCGCCACTGCTGCGGGCTTGCAATTGGGGAGTGAACATCCTTTAGCTAAAGCCTTGCTTGATGCTGCAAAAGCAAAAGGTGTCATACCCATTGCGACTTCATCGAGCAAAGGATTGCCTGGTATTGGCATTGAAGGTATACCAAGTACCGGCCTCTTTGCCGGTAAGACGCTGCGCTTGCAGAGCGTAGCTTCTCTCGAGGGAAGCTCTCAGCACGAGATTGCTTTGCAAAAAGCACAGGCTTGTTTTGAGCAAGGGCAGACTGTTTCCGTTTTGATTGATGCAAGTGGCGAAGGAAGTGAAGTGCCATCCCCAATTGCTGTGATTGCATTTGGGGATGAGCTTAAGTCAAATGCTCAATCAGCAGTCGATGCACTTCATACATTACATATTCGGACAGTGATGTTATCCGGCGATAATTTGGCTGCAGCTACCCGAGTAGGAAAAACAATCGGCATTGATGAAGTCTTTGCTCAAGTCATGCCAAGCAATAAAGCGGAGCTTATTCAGAAGTTGCAGACCGACTCCGAAGGTCGAAAACATTTCGTGGCAATGGTTGGTGATGGAGTCAACGATGCTCCTGCTCTAGCAATGGCAGATGTTGGCATGGCAATGTCTACCGGTACGGATGTAGCAATGCAAGCTGCTGGCATTACCCTAATGCGTGGCGATCCCACTTTAGTTGCAGATGCAATTGATATCTCCAAAAAGACTTGGGACAAGATTCGTCAAAACTTATTTTGGGCGTTTGCATTTAATACGATTGGTATTCCGATGGCAGCTCTGGGCTACTTATCACCCATGCTAGCTGGCAGTGCCATGGCGCTATCTAGCTTCTGTGTCTTGAGTAACGCCCTACTTCTCAAGCGTTGGCGCCCTAAGCACGCTTAAGTTATTTGGGGTTCTTGCGCACCAACTCAATGTCGCCATAGAGAGCGCGGGTTTCTGATTTGGTGTTGTCAGTATCAGTCAATAATGCAATACCAATAATATTGCCTGGCGCCTCTCCATAAGCCAACTTGTAGTCTGCAGCTAAATCTCGCTCGTGCTTTCGCCACTCACCTAAGCTATCCCAACCTGAGTCAACCACAATCATTTTTACGCGAGAGGTGTGCGCATTGTTTAAAACAGTGTTGACTGAATTTTTACCGGACCAGATATACATCACTGTGGCATATGGCATCTCTTGGCCACTAATCAAACTGGCCATCTCAAAAGTAAGTTTTTCTTTTAAAGGAAGTTTGGATTTATTGCCATCAAATGCCACCAAGATACGAAGCGGTGCATCGTCACTTTGGCTATCTGCATTGTCCGCCTGCGGCATTGCACCTACCGCCTTCCATTCCCACTGAAGCCATAAGTTTTGTGCAGAGCGCGGTCGAAGCTTTACTGCAAGACCCGATGCCGAGGTTTTAGAATTGGCCGCTAGTACCGTACGGCCTTGGTATTTTTCAAGGCGGTAAATCGTGTTCTTTTTGTAGGGCGCTATGCGATAGAAATGCCAGCCCTCTGGCATGCCATCTCGTGGCTTCTCCGCAGAGAATTTTGGCAAGTCCTCTTGTGCGGGTAACTGGTCAGCATTAAATGCTTGACCTGCCTCATTCTCGATCGAGTTCCCGGTAAAGCCAGCGCAGCCTACCAATAAGGTGGCTACGGCAGTCAAAAGCAGCAGGGATCGCAAACGGTTTTTTGTAAACATCTCTTGAATTGTCCCAAAGAATGAGGTGCTAAGTCTAAAATCGGGTGATGCGCCATCAATCACCCTCTAGCTGGGCCGCTATCAGCATCTGCATTGCTGCAGTGGTGCATTTTGCCCTCGGCTTCTCAATTGAGTTTTCTGTCGATGAAGCCCATTACGCTCTATATGCCAAACATCTTGCTTGGAGTTACTTTGATCACCCACCACTAGTGGGTTGGATACAGTGGCCACTAGTTGCCATAACCTCATCCGAGGGGATCATTCGTCTTATTCCGGAACTGCTATGGGTGCTTTCTGCTTTCTTGGTATACCAAGTCACGCTAGAAATTCATCGCCTCATTCAGGGGCGTAATGCAGGCTACTTAACTACCACTCTTCCATCAGCCAACCTGTGTGGGCTCATGGCTGTTTTAGCAATCATTGCAGCGCCACTACCCCATGTTTTAGCAATTGGTCTTTTACCCGACACCCTTCTTACCCCCTTAAGCCTTGGCTTAATGTTGATGGCTTTGCGTTGGACCCGAAAAGATCACTTCTCCATCGCAGACTGGATCATCACCGGTTTGTTGCTGGGCTTAGCGGGGCTGAGCAAATACACCGCTGCATTTACTGCATTTGCCTTACTCTTTGTTTTCCTAGCTTCACCCAAAAAAGCCTGGATTACCAAAGCTGGTTTCTGGATAGCTGCAGTCATTGCCTTGCTCGTGATTAGTCCAGTACTGTATTGGAACTGGGTGAATGATTGGGTCTCATTCAAATATCAAATTGCTCATGGCAGCGGTGGCACTTGGGTATGGCGCAGAGTTGCCGCTTTTATGGGTGTTCAGATTGCCTGCTTTGGCCCTCTATTGCTTATAGGTAGCTATACATTTCTCAAGAATTGTCTCCACTCTCAGAAGCCCGTTCTCATTGCCTTACTCAGCTTCTTTGCGATCCCCTTCATCATTTTTGCTGCACTATCTGGGGGTGGTAGCCTGCCCCACTGGACTACACCAGCTTGGTTTTGTCTGGCGCCATTTGCTGGCATTGGTCTAGCCAAGGCCTGGGCTATGCAACAACGTATGGCAATTCGCATTTTGTTTTTTGGGCAGTTACTGATTTGCTTGCTAGGCTTTGGGTATGTTTTGGCAGGAGGAGTTAATACGGCCGCCATCAAATCCAACCCGATTGCCGATCTCTATGGATGGAAGCTTGCTGGTCAAAAAGCATCTGAATTGGCAGTGGCAACTAAAGCAAACGGAATCGCAGTACAAAACTGGACTTTGGGTAGTCGTGCCGCTTGGTATACACAACCACTCCCAGTCTTTGTACTGGATCAACGACAGGATCAATTTGACCTTTGGTTTGGGCAATTACCAGCTGGTGCAAGCGTCTTGCTAATCAACTGGTCAGGAATGGCATTTAAGCCCCCAATTGGAGGCAATCAGGCCTTTGAAGCATGCGAGCCCTTAGATAACCTAGAAATCATCCGCTTTGGGCAGGTTTTGTCCAAATTTGACTATAGCCTTTGCCGTAACTGGCAGGATGCTGGGGTAGCGCGTTAATTCCCCAAATTCAAGACCTTAGGGTCTCAAGGCATTATCCTTACGCCTATGAGTTCACAACCCCAAACCACCCCAAAAGCCACATCTGGGTGGAAAGCAATTCTCAAGCGAGCTTGGCCCACGATTCGCATTTTGCTATCGGTCGCCCTCCTTTGGAAAGCCACTAGCGGAATTGACTGGCACGCACTCCTAGACTCTGAAATTCAGATGCAGCCTTGGTGGTTTTTGGCAGCAGGCTTGATGATGCTCTCAGCATTTATTTGCGGTGGATTGCGCTGGGGATTCTTAATGCGCAAAGTCGGGTTTCAGGGAAGCCTCATCAATTTTGTAGCGCTCTACCTTGCAGGTGGACTTATCAATCAAGGATTACCGAGTACGCTTGGTGGCGATAGCTATCGCGCTATTACTGCGACCCATTTAAATAGTAGTGGCAAATTAACTGAAGCAAAAGAGCTTGATGAAGAACTTCATCACTCTGTTGACTTAGAGCATGCCACCCCCAAACTACGCTTGAGTTTTTCCATGGTTCTAGTCGACCGACTACTTGGCTTGGCTGGAAACAATTTACTCGGTGGGCTTGGACTCATTTTGGGTGGCGCCACTTTAGCTGCCTGGGGAACAGATTTAGGTTATGCCGTCACCGGCATCATGATTTTGGCGGGTTTATTGCTTGCCGCCATTTTGGCTTGGGGCCCCAGCTGCAATCTCTTGCAAAAGTTATTGGATCGCCTGCAAATGAATCACGCTTTGCCTGGTATTAAGCTGGCTTTTTCTTGGCCCATGAATATGGCTCAAGCCGCATTTGCAATTGGCATTCATGCCCTCACTATTTTGACCCTGCTTTTCTGCCTAAAGGCCTATGGAGTAGACGCCCCAATTGAAGCCCTCATGATTGGCTTGCCTGCATTAAGCCTTTTGTTGATGCTACCAATCAGCATCTCTGGCTGGGGCTTGCGCGAGGCTACGCTCTCCTCTGTACTGGCATTGTGGGGCGTAAGTCCCTCCATGACGGTATTAGCATCCATTAGCTATGGCGCCATTACTGTTTTATCAGTACTACCCGGCGCTTACTTTTTATTAAAACGGAAATAATTCTTTTAGAGTCCACTATGAGTATTAGCGTCAACACCATGCGCGCCATCGACCACTGGGTTGGTGTGCCACTCTGCGCAGCAGCAAGTCCAATAGTCGCTCTGATTGATGGCATCAAGAATATCTTTAGTCGTGGTTCAGATGCGCCACGCAAACTCCTCTTTATTGAGTTATCAGAAATGGGAAGCGCAATCTTAGTTGACCCAGCCATGCGAAATGCACAGGCTCGTGGCGCCGAATTATTTTTCCTGATCTTTAAGAGTAATCGTGCCAGCCTCACCCTATTAAATACTGTCAAGCCAGAAAACATTTTTACGATTGACTCTTCAAGCTTGGGCGGCCTCATTAAAGATACGGTCAAATTCTTACTCGTAGCACGCAAGCATCGCATCGATACCGTTATTGATTTGGAGTTGTTCTCCCGCTTCACTGCTCTACTAACCGGCCTCTGCGGTGCGCGTCGCCGTGTGGGTTATCACATCTTTCATGGTGAAGGCTTGTGGCGTGGCTTTATGCTGACTCGCAAAGTGCATTACAACCCGCATATCCACATTACCAAGAATTTTCTTTCTCTTATTCATGCGGCATTTGCCAAAGAGATTGAAGTGCCATTTAGCAAAATTCATATTGCGGATTCAGAAGTTCGCTTAGAGCAGGCGGTAATTGATCCCACAGCGCTAAGCAAAGTACGTGAACGTATTGAGAAGCTTGCCGCAGAAGCTGGTATTGAATTTAAGCAAGGTCAGCAACGTCTCATTTTGGTAAATCCCAATGCAAGTGACTTATTGCCGCAAAGACGTTGGGCACAGCAGCGTTTCTCCGAACTCATTCAGGGATTAAATCAACGCTACCCAAATGACCTCATTCTGATTACTGGTTCCCCAGCCGAGTTTGAGTATGTTGAAAAAGTACGCGCTGTTGCTGATGTTAAAAATGCCCTGAACTTTGCCGGTCAAGTTAGCTTCGCAGAACTACCACCCCTCTACACACTATCTGATGTGATGGTGACTAACGATTCTGGGCCAGGCCACTTCTCCGCCGTTACTCCATTGCGTACCGTTGTCCTGTTTGGACCAGAGACTCCGGCACTCTATGGCTCTGTTGGTAAGTCGATTTCGATTACAGCTAACTTGGCGTGCTCTCCCTGTGTCAGCGCAGCCAATCATCGCAAGACACCCTGTCATGACAATGTCTGCATGCAAGCAATTACAGTCCCTCAAGTGCTCGAGAAAATGGTGCATCAATTGAATGAAGCCGATCAAGAGCGAGCACGTTAATTCGCATGACTGAGCAGCGCAAATCAGCTTTAGCAGTTGCCTCTCTTTGGGCGTGGTTTATCCCCCTTCTGCCACTTGGTCTTGCAATTGCCATTTACTTTGGTGAACTACAAACTCCGACGTTTTTGTTCATCAATCGCTATACCCAGATTCTCCCGGACACTCTTTGGGCTTGGCTTACTTTCATTGGTAATGGCTGGGGAATCTTTGCCTTGTGTTTTCCGCTTTTAGTACTGGCGCCTCGATTACTGAGTGCCGGACTATTGGCATCCCTGATTGGCGGGGCAATTAGTCAAATTATCAAACCCTTTTTAGCCCTCCCTCGCCCTGCTGGAGTGCTGGCCTTAGAAGATTTTTATCGCATCGGCGAGCCTTTATTACATAGGTCAATGCCATCGGGGCATACACTCACTGCTTTTGCAGTAGTTTCTGGAATCTACTTTGCTAGCGATCGAGAAAAAAGAAGCTCTTTATGGTGGCTCTTCATCATTGCAAGCTTTGCCGGCATCTCTCGCAATGCACTTGGCGCTCACTGGCTTACAGATGTTTTAGCCGGCTGCGCCATTGGAATTTGGTCGGGCATGCTTGGGGCAATATTAGCCGGATTAATTCCAGATGCGCAGCTAGCACCCAATAAGATCGGGTCTCGCTTACTTGCTCTCGGCGGCCTTGCGACGATCTATGTACTTTTGACCAAAACCCTAGACTCAGAACTCAATCAATCTTTGCAATATGCTTGTGCAGCATTAATTAGCATCACCCTGGCTTTATTTATTAAAGCGCAAAAACCTAGAGGCATTTAAAGATGTTTAGTTATCGCCATGCTTTCCATGCTGGCAGCCATGCCGATATTCTGAAGCATCTAGTGATGATTCATTTAGTCGAATACCTTCAAGAAAAGCCAGGCGCCCTGACGATTGTTGATACTCATGCTGGCGCTGGTATTTATAGCCTCATAGATGGCTTTGCTACGGTCAGCAAAGAAGCGGATCAAGGCATTTATCGCTTAGCTAAATTTGCAGAGACCAATCCCGTTAGTCCGGGCATTGCCAATTATCTCGAATATATTCAAGCCGAGAATACTGTAGATGAAATCACCATCTATCCTGGATCCCCATTTATTTTGGCGCGATTGCTTAGATCCCATGACCGTTTGAAGCTTTTTGAGCTTCACCCCAAAGAGATTGATATCTTGCGCCACAATATCAGCGAGCTCAAGCAATCAAAACAAATTGACATCTACGCAGAAGATAGCTTTGCGAGATTAAAGGGCTTGATGCCCCCACCTAGTAGGCGTGGACTTGTTTTAATTGACCCCTCTTACGAAGATAAGCAAGACTATCGTTATCTTGAAAATACGATGGAAGAAGCTCTGCACCGCTTCGCTACTGGTTGTTATGCAATTTGGTACCCATGTCTCTCCAGAAGAGAATCGGCATCCCTACCCGATCACATGAAGAAGATTGCGGCGGCACATAAACGGTCTTGGTTGCAAGTTGAGCTGCAGGTTGAGAATGCCCCTAAAGAACGCCGACTTCAGGCTAGCGGCATGTTCATCATCAATCCGCCGTGGACACTAGAAAAGCAATTGGCCGAAAGCTTGCCTATTCTCGTCAAAGCGCTTGACCAAGATAGTGGTGCTGGGTTTGTACTAAAGAATTTTGAGGTTTAATCTACGACCTGAATCATGACCTCATTGCGACGCATGAAGGGTAGCGTCCAAGGTGGGTTGTAGCGTGCAAACTGAGGCTCACCGACAGGCTTTAGATTCTTGATCTTGATCCAATCACGCAATGCCTGAGTTTTTTCCTGAACCTTCTCTTCGTTATAAAAACCAGAAAAAGTAATCACCGCCCTTTTCTCGGCAGGCACTTCTCTAATTTTGACCTGCGGATTTAATGGCTTTGGCAAGCTAGCCAAGGTGTACTCTGCAGGCATCACAAATGATACCGTCCATTGATTGCCCGCACCCTCAGAAGACTTGCTACTCTCGATCCCTACGGGAGCAGTCATGGCAATCTTGGCACTCTTATTTTGATCGCTGGATTCAATTCCAACAGGTGCAGTCATGGCTATCTTTTCGGATACCTGATTTTTTCCAAAGATATATGCTGCAATCAAACGAAAGCCTTGATTCGAGGCGGCATCTAAATCCCCATCCACCTTAACTTCTGCAACTATGAGTGGAGCGTAAGCACGCAATTCAAATGGCTCGGATTTCTCCAGGAGGACATACTTCGGCTCTTCAGTTGCCATTACAGTACTCGCAATCAATATGCTGGTGAGGAATGCTAAAACTCGCAAGGAGATTTCCTTAATATGAATAACTACCAATGAGACTGAATACTAAATCCCGATGCATCATATTGAATGTGCGCTTGCGCACCTACCGGCAAGGTGAGTTTCTCAGCTTGATGACCAAACGGCAATCCAGTTAACACGGGGATGCCGTCAGGAAGACGTTTGCAGATAGCCTCAATAGCACTTTCCAAGGAGTAACCGCGATCATTGTCGTAGAGACGATATGCGGAAAATCCCCCCAAGAGAATGGCGCTTTGATTTTCTAATATCCCAGCATCCAGCAATTGCATGAGCATACGCTCGATTCGATAGGGATGCTCATTGACATCCTCTAGAAATAGAATTCCACCCTGGGTTTGTTCTTGCGTTGGCAAGTAAGGCGTACCAACCAGTCCTGCCAGCACAGTGAGGTTTCCACCCCAGAGCAGTCCTGATACCTTGCCTGCGGCAGACTTGCTTAAGAAGGGTTGCGCAAGCTTAATGGTGCAATCTAATTTGCGCTCGTTGATAGCTTGTTGAAAATTCGTCCACATGAACGCATTGGGAGCAACTCCCTCGCCCTGCTCTCCCTGGCAAGCAAAGTCAAAGTTGAGCATGGGGCCAGCTAAAGTTACTGCCCCAGTCTTTGCCAATAAGCCTAACTGGAAGACCGTGAAATCACTATGCCCACAAATCTGTAGACCGTTCTGAACAGCTTTAGCAATAGCGCTCCACTGAATATCCGGGAGCAAGCGATGTAATCCGTAACCCCCACGCATAGCTACGACCGCCATATCAGGAGATAAGGTAGCTAGTTGATTGATGTCAGCCAAACGTTCTGCATCCGAGCCAGCAAAACGTTGCTCAACTCGATTTATGCAATCTGTATTAAGAACTTCAATACCCTGCTTCTGAAGCCACTCGATTCCAGCTAATGGGCTACTAGCATCGAAGCTCGCCCCTGAAGGAGCAATCAAATGAATTTTCTTCAACGCCGCTCCTTAAAAAAATCACGTAGCACTTGACCACACTCTTCACCCATGATGCCACCTTCAACCTGGGTCTGGTGATTAATCTGCTTTTCTGAGAATACATTGAGCACGCTACCGGCGGCGCCAGTTTTAGGATCGGACGCGCCAAAGACTACGCGCTCCACCCTGGCATGCAGCATCGCTCCTGCGCACATAGTGCAAGGCTCTAATGTGACATAAAGAGTTGTGCCTGGCAGGCGGTAATTGGATTCACTCTGGGCTGCAGCACGCAACGCCATCATCTCGGCATGGGCACTAGGATCGCTATTAGTAATTGGTCGATTAAAACCAGTAGAAATAACTTGACCATCTCGAACCAATACAGCTCCAACCGGGACTTCACCAGCAACAGCAGCGAGCTTAGCTTGACTCAAAGCCTGCTGCATAAATTGGCGATCAAGCTCTGCTTGCATATTACTTCTTAGGAATGAGAAACGTCTGCCCAACAATTGGGTGTTTCATAAAGACGAATAGACGCAAGCTTAAGTCGGCCATCAAAGGCTTTCTCAAAAACAGGCTGCAGCAATCTAAAGGCTGCGCTAGCTAAGTTTTCAACAGTAGGAACATGCTCCATCACTACAGTCTTGTGATTCGGAATGGAGTTTAAATACTCTACTAATCCAGCATCTTCTTTAGCCACCAAAAACGCATGGTCCCAAGGCTCCACTACATATTGATTGGTGAGGCGCTTGATATCTCCAAAATCTAAGACCATGCCATCATCTGCCTTACCGGGATGATCCGCAATCACACCAGTCAGAGTGACCTCAATCGCATAGCGATGGCCATGCAAATGACGGCACTGCCCATCGTGGTTCGGAATACGATGGCCCGAGTCAAACTCCAGGCGACGGGTAATTGAAATGGCTTCTTGCTTGGTGGTCATGATTGCTCTTCTGAATACTTAAATATAGCTATAACTACTATCGAATACCGATCATTTTATGGGCCTGAACACTCAAACGCCATAAAGGCCGCTTTTGGCATAGGCGAACGGCTAATGCGAGGTTTTCTTGAAGGTCTGGACCATCCATGGCCTGCAAGAAGCGATTGCGGTAATCCATCTTCTCAAATCTTGCCAATAAGGTCTCTAAGGAGCTATGACCTGCCTGCGGAATCACTACCTTAATCTCATCGGCCTGCAACACAATGAGCTCTGAGCCGGCCTTTGGGCTGACACATACCCAGTCAACACCCTTGGGAACCTTAATCGTCCCGTTGGTCTCGATAGCAACAGCAAAGCCTTTAGCGTGTAAAGCATCAATTAAAGAAGCGTCGAGCTGTAGCAATGGTTCGCCACCAGTGAAAACAACATAACGCTGCTGAGGACCAGCAGAGGTGCTATTCCAGACCTCTTCTATGGTGTCAGCCAATAGCGAAGCAGTTTCAAACTTGCCGCCACCAGCACCATCACTACCAACAAAGTCGGTATCGCAAAATTGGCAGACTGCAGTGGCGCGATCTTCTTCGCGGCCACTCCACAGATTGCAACCAGCAAAGCGGCAAAACACTGCCGCACGACCTGCGTGGGCACCCTCACCCTGGAGGGTTGGAAAGAGTTCTTTTACGGTATACATAGCTATGTGCTGATTTTAAGCGCTTTGCTTACTTCCAGGACACAAGCTCCCACTCTAAGTAGTCTTCCCAGAGGGCATCATTCCAGAACATTCCCCCCAAGAGATATCGCCCGTACCCGCGACGAATGACCCAACGACCCACTTCTGGTGAAAGCCACATATCTTCTTGGCGATAGTTGGCAACCCTAAAAACATCGTTACTCTCAAAATAAGGCGCTTCATTTTGGTATTTCAATACTGGAAATTGGCCAGCCGGGACACTGACACCCTCCCATTGGAGCGCTGATACATTTAACCCCCAGTAATAACTACTGTCGGGATAGCCAACAACTTGATACCGCGTGCGGTAGAAACCAGACCAACCTGGAACAAGTTGCTCAGGCCATGCTGGAAGAGCCTGTTCAAATTTTTGAGGAGGATTCCAGTGTGGGTCCTGGAGGATATAACCCCAAGGGTCTTGGATTTCATCAGGAAGCGGCCCCGCTTTGAGTCCGCTTCGCTGAATTCGAATCTGGGGCGCAATAGAAACCACCTTCTCCGTAACAATATCCACCAACTCTTGGTTAAATACATTGCGAACGTTGTAGACCCACTGCTGCCCTACTTGTGGCGCCCTCACCTTGGGAGGGCTAATCGGTTGAGGCAAAGGGGTTGAGGCTGGATAAGGCTGCGCAGGAATACAGGCCACCAACAATACTGGTGACAGCAGTAAAAGAAATCTGCGTAATTTGCTTATTTGTAGGAACTTAGTTGCCATTGGTAGCTACCTTCTAAAATCACTGCACCAATCTGCCCCTGAATTTGATAAGAACCAGAAGCTTCACGCGCAACCCAGCGGCCAATCTGTGGAGCAAACCAAACAGTTTCCTTCCGAATGCAATCGACTTTGTTTGGATCTTCACTCTCATAATTAATAAGGTTCTGAAAACGCAGTGCCACGAATTCTCCGGCAGGGACGGTAATTTTTTCCCAGCCTTGCACACTCATGTATTCCTGCCAATTTAATCTCGAGTCTGAATAGCCGGCAATACTGTACTTAGTAGTGAACTGTTTCGCCCAGGTTGTTGAGAGCTGCTCTGGCCAAAGCGGTAAAGATGGGCTGAAGTCGAGCAAACGCGACCACTGGGTATCTGTAGAAACCATTCCCCATGAAGTCTGAATTTCACTGGGTAAGCGAGCGCCATCAGCATTCATGCGGTCAATCACAATGGTTGAGCCAATATTAGAAACACGCTCAGTAATTACATCCAAGGTTTTTCCATTAAAGACATCTTTCTTGATGTAGGTCCACTCTTGCCCCACTTGCGGTGGACGAACCACAGGAAGTGATTTTGGTTGAGCCACAGGAATGCCATGCTCATACGAAAGGCTGCCACAGGCTACTGGAGCTAAAGCGGCTGATGCAATGAAGGTGCGGCGAGACAGATTCATATTGCTACCCATAGTGAATTTATTAAGCAAGTGAGATTGCTTAAGTTTATACATGCCTTAAAGCTTTGGCTATTTTATTGCGACCTACCGAAGCCTTTGGAATGCCAGGCATATCAAACCATTTATGTACATCCTCTTCAAAGCCAACGCCATGCATAAAGTTGTAAATCGCCTTCTTAAGGCCGATGCCGAGCAGATCATGATCTACTCCCGCAGGGTCGATGAAGGCAACATCATTCTTAGCAAAACTAATTGGGGGCAATGGTACGAGCTCAACCCCATATGCTGCCGGGTCAAGACCTACCGGAGAATGCACCGTGCAAGTGAAGCGATGAAAAAATCCACTCTGAATGCAGCCATTTTCAAAAAGCTGACGAACATACTCCAAGGAGTCGACGGTTTCTTGAACAGTTTGCGTTGGAAAGCCATACATCAAATAAGCGTGTACCAAGATTCCCGAATCAGAGAATCCTTTAGTCACTTGAGCGACCTGCTCGACTGAAACACCTTTTTTCATGAGATCAAGTAGCCTGTCAGATGCGACTTCTAATCCACCAGACATAGCAATGCACCCACTTTGCGCTAATAGTTCGCACAGGTCTGGCGTAAAGGTTTTTTCGAAGCGAATATTGCCCCACCAAGAAATGACTACCTTGCGACGAATTAATTCCTCAGCAAGTGCTTTCAAGATTTTAGGTGGCGCCGCCTCATCTACAAAATGAAATCCCGTCTGACCAGTCTCAGCAACAATTGCCTCGATACGATCAACTAATAGAGCAGCTGAAGCAGTTTCATAACGAGATATGTAATCTAGACTGACATCACAAAAGCTACATTTTTTCCAATAGCAGCCATGAGCAACCGTGAGCTTATTCCAACGCCCATCACTCCATAAGCGATGCATGGGGTTGAGCATGTCCAGCAAAGATAAATAGGAGTTGAGCGGCAATCCATCCCAGGTGGCCGTTCCGACATCCTCAAATGGAATATCCGGCTCTTGCCAATTAATGTAACTAACCTCATTACTGGCATTACGAATGAAGGTACGCACCAATCTTTCCGCAGAACGCTTGCCATTTAAATACTCAAGCAGAGCAAGCAATGGTCTCTCGCCCGAGTCTAGGGTGATGTAGTCAATAAAATCAAATATGCGTGGGTCGGTGAGCTCACGTAACTCAGTATTCACGTAGCCGCCACCAAGGCCAACCTTGATATTAGAGTGATGTTGCTTGATGGTTTGAGCAATTCGTAATGCAGCGTACATTGCTCCAGGGAAAGGCACTGAGAGCAATACGAGGCTTGGCTGATGCTTTTCAATGGAAGATTTTGTTAGCTCTTGTAAATGCAAATCCATTAATGTGGGGCTTGCTGCCAAGGCATCCGCCAAAGGCGTAAAAGTAGGCTGACTACCTGCCAAGGATTCGGCATAGCGAACAAACTCAAAACGCTCATCCACCGCATCACGTAGGACATCGGATAGATCATTGAGATAGAGAGTAGCTAGATGACGCGCACGATCTTGAGATCCGAGCGCACCAAATGCCCATGCCAATGAGTCAGAACCCTCTTCTTCATCATAAGCTTCCAAGGATGCGAAACGCGGTCCTTCAGGCAACAAAGTGCGACTGTTGATGCGATGAGCAAGAGTGCTATCGCGTCCTTGTAAAAATGTAATCACCAAAGCGATGGTGCTTTGGTAATCTGCAAAGTAATCTAGAAAGAAGTTGACACTCGCACTACGGTTTTCTTCGGGGAGTTTCAAGGATTGCTCCTGAATCTCGAGTAAACCATGCGGAGTGAAGAAACCTAGGACCAAGGCCAAAGCCAAATCCTCTTGTACTGCATCAAAGCCACGTGAACGCAGAAAGCCAGTGAGATAAGCCGTAGATGGATACGGCGTATTCAGCTGCGTCATCGGTGGAATGAGGCTCAGAATCTTCATGCTACTTGCGTCCGTTTCTCACCAAGAGATTCTAGTAACTCCAATTCCTCAGAAGTAAAGCCAGCTTGCTCACGGGCATCAAAATTAAATGGCCCCCTCAAAGTGGGCGCACGGTACTTCTCGGCCAACTCACGATAAGTCGTAATTGGGGATAAGCCCTCATTGACACATAAGAAGTTAAACCAACGATTGCCAACAAGCACATGTCCTATCTCATCATGGAGAATGATTTCCAGAATCTCTACGGCGCGATCATCTTTGATTTGCTTAAACCGATCTCGAATCTCCGGAACGGCATCTAGACCTCTCGCTTCCATAGTTCGAGGAACCAAAGCCATTCGGGCAATCGCTGAATCAGCTGTTCTCTCAACCATCTCCCACAAACTATTGTGGGCTGGGAAATCACCATAACTAAATCCAAAGGACTGTAAATGGGCATCGATCAAACTGAAATGGTAAGCCTCTTCTTTTGCCACTCTTAACCAGTCTTCGTAATACGCCTTAGGCATATTTGGAAATCGCCAGATCGCATCGAGGGCTAAATTCATGGCATTAAATTCAATATGTGCCAAGGAGTGCCAAAGAATGGCTCTGCCTTCAACCGTATCCATTTTTCTTTTGGGAACAAACTTCGGCGCCACTAAGTCTGGCTTAGCGGGTCGACCTGGGAGGCAATTATTTTGACTATCGGGATTGCCAGCTAGATTTACAACAATGCGTCCAGCTTGATACTCATCGAACAAGTTGGCCAACTGGCTAACCTTGGATTGCACATCGGTATTTGCCAGTATTGCGAGGGAAGTTTCTCGTAACTCAAGCATGGTTATGGGTAAAGGCGAACTGAAGTCGCCTATTCCCACTCGATAGTTGCCGGAGGTTTTCCGCTGATGTCGTAGACCACGCGATTAATGCCACGAACTTCATTGATGATGCGATTGGATACCTTGCCTAGTAAATCATGCGGCAAGTGGGCCCAGTGCGCAGTCATAAAGTCTTGTGTTTGAACCGCTCTAAGAGCGACAACGTATTCATAGGTTCTACCGTCACCCATAACGCCTACAGATTTCACTGGCAAGAACACTGCAAAGGCTTGACTAGTGAGGTCATACCAAGATTTTTGGCTTGCCTCATCAATGGTATTGCGCAACTCTTCAATGAAGATCGCATCAGCACGTTGCAAAAGACTTGCAAACTCATATTTGACTTCACCCAAGATGCGAACACCGAGGCCTGGGCCTGGGAATGGATGGCGATACACCATCTCGCGTGGCAAACCTAGGGCAACGCCGAGTTCGCGCACTTCGTCTTTAAATAATTCACGCAATGGCTCAAGTAGCTTGAGATGCATATCTTCAGGCAGGCCACCCACATTGTGATGACTCTTAATCGTATGCGCACCCTTCTTACCTTTACCAGCAGACTCAATGACATCTGGGTAAATGGTTCCTTGAGCAAGCCACTTGGCATTTTTAATCTTGCCGGACTCAGCTTGGAAAATCTCAACAAACTCTTTACCAATAATCTTGCGCTTAGCTTCTGGATCAGCAACACCAGCAAGCTCAGACATAAACTTTTCTTTGGCATCCACGCGAATGACTTTGACACCGAGGTTGCGGGCAAACATTTCCATCACCATGTCGCCTTCATTTAAACGAAGCAAGCCATGATCAACAAATACGCAAGTGAGCTGATCACCAATAGCGCGATGGATTAAAGCCGCCGCTACGCTAGAGTCAACGCCACCAGATAAACCAAGAATGACCTCTTCGTCACCAACCTGCTTACGAATATGGTCCACTGCTTCACTAATATAGTCACCCATCACCCAGTCCGGCTTGCACTTGCAGATCTCATGGACAAAGCGAGCCAAGATAGCCTCACCTTGCAGGGTGTGCGTTACTTCTGGATGAAACTGGAATGCATAAAATTGACGCTCTTCATCTGCCATGCCGGCAATCGGGCAAGACTCTGTTGAAGCCATCAGCTTGAAAGCTGGTGGTAAGGTGGTTACTGAATCACCATGACTCATCCACACCTTCAGAATGCCATGGCCTTCACTGGTGGAAAAATCCTGAATGCCTTTCAGCAAATTAGTATGGCCATGGGCACGCACTTCCGAGTAACCAAACTCGCGGGCTTTACCCAAAGATTCAGCAGAAGCAACCGCACCACCAAGTTGGGTCGCCATGGTTTGCATGCCATAGCAAATACCCAAAACAGGAACACCCAATTCAAAAACGATTTGCGGTGCACGAGGACTTCCCTCTTCAGTAACGGAACTAGGTCCACCTGAAAGAATGATTCCCTTACCACCCTGCTCTTGAATGAATTTGCGAATAAATTCTGGATCGCAATCGTAGGGATGGATTTCAGAATAGACGCGGGCATCTCGCACGCGTCTAGCAATTAATTGGGTGACTTGTGAACCAAAGTCGAGAATCAGTATTTTGTCGTGCACGAAAGGAACAGCCTTAATCAATGTGGTAATTTGGTGCTTCCTTAGTGATCTTCACATCATGAACGTGTGACTCGCGTACACCCGCTGAAGTGATTTCCACAAAATTCGCTTTTTCATGAAGTTCATCAATCGTCTTGCATCCAAGATAGCCCATTGAAGAACGAATACCACCAGTCAGTTGATGCAAGATGGCAAGGACACTACCCTTGTAAGGTACTTGACCTTCAATGCCTTCAGGTACTAGCTTCTCTGCATTTGCAGCACTGATATCGCTTTGGAAATAACGATCAGCAGAACCATCCGCCATCGCGCCTAAAGAACCCATGCCGCGATAGCTCTTGTATGAACGACCTTGATACAAGAACACTTCGCCTGGAGCTTCTTCAGTGCCGGCAAACATGCCACCCATCATGACTGAGCTTGCGCCAGCAGCCAAAGCTTTAGCAACGTCACCGGAGTAACGCACACCACCGTCCGCAATTAACGGAATGCCCGTGCCTTTGAGTGCAGCAGCCACATTCACAATCGCGCTGATCTGAGGAACGCCTACACCAGCAACAATTCGGGTTGTGCAAATGGAGCCTGGGCCAATACCGACTTTCACACCATCAGCACCATGGTCAGCCAATGCTCTGGCAGCATCACCAGTAGCAATGTTTCCACCAATCACTTGTACATGAGGATAGTTTTTCTTAACCCACTTAACGCGGTCTAGTACACCTTGGCTATGGCCGTGAGCGGTATCGACCACAATCACATCGACGCCTGCGCGAACCAGAAGTTCAATACGCTCATCGTTATCAGGACCCACACCAACAGCAGCACCAACGCGCAACTTACCTTCGCTATCTTTACAAGCATTTGGGTGCTCGGTGGCTTTCAAGATATCTTTAACGGTGATTAAACCGCGCAATTCAAACTTGTCGTTAACAACCAGCACACGCTCTAAGCGATGCTGACTCATCAAACGCTTTGCCTCCTCTAGGGAGCAACCCTCTTTAACTGTAATCAAGCGCTCACGCGGAGTCATCTTCGTTTTTACTGGCGCATCTAAGTCTTCCTCAAAGCGCAAGTCGCGGTTAGTAATAATGCCCACCACTTCTTTACCAGTAAGAACTGGGAAACCAGAAAAGCCATGCTCACGGGAAAGTTGAATAACTTGACGTAGCGTGACATCAGGACCGACAGTAATCGGATCGCGCAAAATGCCGGATTCGTAACGCTTGACCTTAGCCACTTCCCTAGCCTGCTCAGCAGGCTTGAGATTTTTATGAACAATACCAATGCCACCTTCACTGGCCATGGCAATTGCCAAGCGGCCTTCGGTGACGGTATCCATAGCTGCGGACACCAACGGTGTGTTTAGTGAAATATCTCGAGTTAACTTACTTGCCAAGCTGGCATCTCGAGGGAGTACCGAAGAATAAGCCGGTACGAGGAGCACATCGTCAAAAGTGAGTGCTTTTTGAATGAGTCGCATGCAAAACCCCTAGTCGCAAAAACCGATTATAGCCTCCTAGCCTTTCTTTTAGCTGCGGCAGCCTGGAATTTGGCATCTTGGTTCTGGTTAGCCTTCTTGCGGCGGACAGCTTTTGGATCCACTAAGAGCGGTGAATACAGCTCCAGACGATCACCCTCATAAATAGGACTATCCCAGTCCTTGCGCTTGCCAAAGACGCCAAAACAGCCTTTTCTGGCCAGGACGGGATCCTCAGGGCCTTGGGCAATTCCACTCTTGATAAGTGCCAAGCCCACTGTGGGAGTGTCAGAGATTGATAAATGCAGGGTAAAGGGGCTGAGCTGAGGCTCACCCAAGCGGGCATCGCAAATCCAAATCTCTATGGACTGCTTAGCCATAGAGGTCTTCGGCTCGCTTTACGAAGCAATCCACAAAGGTGCCTGCAATATGCCCAAATACCGGCCCAATGATCTTATCCAAGATGACGCTCTTGAACTCCCAATGGAGCTTGAACTCCACCTTGCAGGCATCCTCCTTAAGGGGGATAAAGTTCCATTGACCAGAAAAATGCTTGAATGGGCCATCCACAAAGACCATATCAATGGTTTCAGGGCGGTGATTGATGTTTCGAGTATGAAAGTACTGATTAATACCCTTGAAGTGGATATTGATTTTGGCATCTAAAACAGTCTCGGTTTGCTCAAAAATTTCCACCCCACCACACCAGGGCAGGAACTCGGGGTAGCGCGCAACGTCGGTGACTAAGCCATACATGCGGTCGGCTGATTGGCCAATTAAAACGGTCTTGTAGACGTCTGCCATAATCGATCTTGAGAAGCTAAATAAATATGAGTATCGTCGATAACAAAAAAGCCTTCTTCGATTATTTTATCGAGGAACGGTTCGAGGCAGGACTAGTGTTGGAAGGCTGGGAAGTAAAAGCCATCCGTGCCGGTCGAGTCCACATTAAAGAAGCGTATGTTGTCATCCGTCGGGCGGAGCTATTCCTGATCGGCTGTCACATCACCCCGCTACTATCAGCTTCTACGCATATCGTCCCAGACAGCACACGCACCCGCAAACTCCTCCTCAATGCGATTGAGATTAAAAAGCTCATCGGTAAAGTTGAGCAAAAAGGCTACACCCTCGTTCCGCTGAATCTGCATTTCTCGAAAGGGAATGTGAAATGCGAGATTGGGCTAGCCCGAGGCAAGAAGCAACATGACAAGCGTGCGGCCACTAAAGAGCGCGAATGGGAAGTTCAAAAAGGGCGCATTGCTAGGGGCGACCTTAACGCTTAATTGGATAAACGAGTCCATAACCATCAAAGCGAAGAATTAATGCACCAAATCGGTGCATAGGGCACCAAGCTGCCTCATCCCCCCAGTTTTTTAACACCCAAAGGCATTAGTTTGTAACTATGAAATTGCCTTTTGATGAAATGCTCGACGCCAGCGGAAAAGCGCGTCCCCATTACCAAGTTTTCCATAATTGGCTGAAGCAGCAGAGCGACACCCTGATGGGTCTCAAGCGCGCTGAGGCTGACCTGATTTTCAGACGAGTTGGCATTACTTTTGCCGTCTATGGAGATGATCTTGGGTCTGAGCGGACTATTCCTTTTGATCAAGTGCCCCGCATCTTTACCGCCAAAGAATGGGAGCAATTAGAGGCTGGATTACGTCAACGGGTTAAAGCACTCAATCGCTTCATATATGACGTGTATCACGAAGAAGAAATTATCAAAGCCGGAATTATTCCTGCTGAGCAGATTTATAACAATGCGCAATATCGCCCAGAGATGCGCAACGTTAGCGTGCCGCGAGACATCTATGCCCAGATCGCCGGGATTGATATCGTGCGTGCTGGCGAAGGCGAGTTCTACGTTCTAGAAGATAACCTGCGCGTCCCATCTGGCGTCTCTTACATGGTTGAGGATCGCAAGATGATGATGCGACTCTTCCCAGACTTATTTCAAAAATATCGAGTTGCCCCTGTTGAGCACTATCCCGATTTTTTATTGGAATGCTTGAAGTCTGTCAAACCAGACGATGTTAAAAAGCCGAATGTCGTAGTGCTCACTCCTGGCATGTACAACTCCGCCTACTTTGAACACAGCTACCTAGCTCAGCAAATGGGCGTGGAATTAGTAGAAGGTAAAGATTTGTTTGTAAAGAATGAGCAAGTCTTTATGCGCACAACGCAAGGACCCGAGCGGGTCGATGTAATTTACCGTCGCGTCGATGATGACTTCCTAGATCCCCTTGCGTTTCGCTCTGATTCAACCTTAGGTGTCGCTGGATTACTCTCCGCACATCGCGCAGGGAATGTAACCCTAGCTAATGCCATTGGTACTGGCATTGCTGATGACAAGTCAATCTACCCTTATGTACCGGACATGATTGAGTTCTATTTGGGTGAGAAACCCATTCTGAATAATGTACCAACCTTTCAATGTCGTAAACCAGAGGATCTCGCATACACCTTAGCCAACTTGGACAAGTTGGTGGTGAAGTTGACGCATGGTGCTGGCGGATATGGCATGTTGGTTGGACCAGCCTCCACCAAAGCGGAGATTGAAGAATTCCGTGGGCATCTGATTGCTAATCCAGATAAATACATTGCACAGCCAACGCTTGCACTCTCCACTTGCCCAACTTTTGTTGAGTCTGGTGTTGCGCCACGGCACATTGATTTACGGCCATTTGTTTTGTCAGGAAAAACTATCAAGATGGTTCCAGGTGGCCTGACTCGCGTTGCCCTTAAAGAAGGCTCTTTAGTGGTGAACTCCTCGCAGGGTGGCGGCACTAAAGACACCTGGGTTCTAGAAGAATAAAAGGGATAAGTAAATATGTTGAGTCGTACCGCTGATTGCCTTTACTGGATGGCCCGCTACACAGAGCGAGCAGAAAACACTGCCCGCATGCTGGATGTCAACCACCAAACTTCTCTACTCCCGCAGCCTGCAGAATTTTTAGAGCAAAGTTGGAAGAAGTTACTCACCATCTCCAAGCTAGAGGAATCTTTCCTGCAGAAATACGATGTCGTTACTCGTGAGAATGTCTTGGACTTCATGATTTATGAAACCAGCAATCCCTCCAGCATCGTGTCCTGCTTATTTGCCGCGCGTGAGAATGCTCGTGTCATTCGGGGGAAGATTACTTCCGAGGCATGGGAAACCCAAAATACCACTTGGCTAGAATTGCAGCGCATTCTGGAGGCTCGCAATCAAGCTGACCCCAGTAGATTGCTGGATTGGGTAAAGCATCGCTGCCATCTATTCCGAGGTGTTATGCATGGCACCATGCTCAAGAATGAAGCCTTCTATTTTATGAATGTTGGCACCCTTCTAGAGAGGGCTGATAACACCGCTCGTATTTTAGAAACCAAATACGAAGGTCAGGCAGCGTTGAAGGTATTGCGTACCGATAAAAAAGGTAAGGCAGTTGACGGCGAGGTCGCGGAAGTTATTGATGGGGCTGATGGCGACTTCTTTGACTTTTACCACTGGGCCGCCCTACTTCGATCGGTTTCTGCTTTTGAAATCTATCGGCAGATCTACTCAGATCAAGTAACCCCCAAGCAAGTAGCCCAACTCTTGATTTTCAATAAGCAAATGCCACGTTCACTGGTTTGCTGCGTCAATGAGCTCATCCCCTTGATTGCGGAAATGAAGAATCAGCAATCCAAAGAAATTGAACGTCTCCTTGGCAAACTCAAGGCCAGCTTAGATTACTCTGATATTGATGAAGTCTTTTCTCAAGGGCTGGAGGAATTTATTGAAGAATTCTTAGAGCGCATCAATCACATTGCTGATGAATTCAGTAATGCTTACCTCATACCATTAGCCGTAGCCTAGAGATCACTATGCACCTCAAGATTCGTCACCGCACAGAATACCGCTATGAAACGCCGGTGCGTTACTCCATTCAAGAGTTGCGCCTCACGCCGCCTGATGTAGCCGGCCAAACAATTGATAAGTGGAAAGTTAGCACGCCGATTAAGGCAAGCACCTCACTCGATGCATTTGGAAACCTATACAGCGTTTTTGTTCAAGAGAGTTCATATACCTCAATGATGATTGAGGCCGAGGGTGATGTTCATACTCAAGATGCTTTTGAGTTTATTGATGAGCCCAAGGCAGTCTCACCTTTCCACTTGCTCCAACAAACGAATTTGACTGAACCAACAGCTGAAATGCTGGAGTTCTTCTCGGCATCGCTCCCGAAGAAAAATACGGTTGATGAGGTTTTAGAGCTGGCTGCCGCCGTACAGGGAACTATTCTGTATTTCCCAGGGCAAACGAATTCCGCCACCACCGCCGCCCAATCTTTTGCCATGAAATCCGGCGTCTGCCAAGATCATGCGCATATCATGCTGGGCCTATGTCGCGCCTCAAACATCCCAGCGCGTTATGTCAGCGGCTACTTCTTTGCTGAAGATTCTCCAAACCTAGCTAGTCATGCCTGGATTGATTTCTGCACTGATATTGATCGGGGTGTATGGACCAGCATTGATATCACCAATGCCTGCTTCACCGATGCGCGCCATGTTCGCCTAGCAATTGGCCGAGATTACTACTCAGCAGCGCCCGTTAAGGGGGTACGCTCAGGTGGAGGCGGCGAAGAGTTAAGTGCCACTATCTCCATTACTCAACCGAACTAATCCTGCACTCAGCAAAGCCAAGTAAGAGATAATTCAAGGAAATAATTAAAGGGGCTGCAGGATGACGTATTGCGTTGGGCTTTGCCTAAAAGATGGCTTGGTGTTTTTATCGGATACCCGCACTAATGCGGGCGTCGATCAGATTGGTACATTCAGAAAGATGTCTTTATTCCAAAAGGATAAAGATCGCTTTTTCACCCTCATGAGCGCCGGCAATCTTGCCATCACTCAGGCCGTGAAAGAGATCCTATTGCAAGGCCAACTTCTCAACGGCAAGAATCTGTGGAATGTCGAAAGTACCCATGATGCAGCCGTCGTCATTGGCGATGCCATCAAGCAGGTTTACGACCGAGATCACAAAGCGCTAGAAAAAGCTGGGATTGATTTCAATTGCAACCTGATCTTTGGTGGGCAAATTAAGGGTGAGCGTCCGCGACTCTTCAATATCTACTCAGCCGGCAACTTTATTGAAGCCACACCTGAGACTTGTTACTTTCAAATTGGCGAATCCAAGTACGGTAAGCCAATCTTAGATAGGGTCATTACTTTCGATACCCCTCTAAATTTAGCTACCAAGTGCGCCCTGATCTCAATGGACTCCACACTAAATAGTAATATTTCCGTTGGTCTACCACTGGACTTGATGGTCTATGAAAAGAACTCATTGCAAGCCAGTAAGCTGGTGACGATGGATGAGTCCAACCCCTACTTCCAAATGATTCATCAGCTCTGGGGTGAGAAATTACGCTCCGCATTTAACTCGATTGCAGAGCCAAGCTGGTCTGGAGCCACCCCTTCCCGCTCGATTGCATCGCCTGCCAAGAAGATGGGGGCGGTGCCCATTCATCGCGCCAGCAAAGCCATAAAGAAAGTAGCTGCACCGGTTAAGACGGCAGCTAAAGCTAGCCCAAAGAAAAAGGTAGCTACGAAATCCAAGCGCTAGTTCGGTTAAGTACTACAAAACAAAAGGCCTAGATTTGCATCTAGGCCTTTTTCATCTCTTGCTAATGATTAGCAATTGAGGGGTTACGCTTCTTTCTTACCCAACATCTCCCAGGTAGCTACTACACTATCCGGATTGAGAGAGATTGAAGTAATACCCTTAGCAACCAACCAGCGTGCAAAGTCTGGGTGGTCTGATGGGCCTTGACCGCAAATACCAACGTATTTGTTTTGTTTGCGGCAAGCCTCAATGGAGCGAGCAATCATGAACTCAACCGCAGGGTCGCGCTCATCAAAGTCAATCGCCAACAATTCCATACCGGAGTCGCGATCTAGACCCAAAGTTAACTGAGTCATATCGTTTGAGCCGATTGAGAATCCATCAAAATGCTCGAGGAATTGATCCGCCAAAATCGCATTGGAAGGAATCTCACACATCATGATCAGGCGTAAGCCTTTTTCACCACGCTTGAGACCGAACTTCGCCATCATGTCGATCACGCGCTCAGCTTGTTTGATAGTACGTACAAATGGCACCATGATTTCAACGTTATCTAAACCCATATCTTCACGAACACGCTTCATCGCAGCGCACTCTAAAGCAAAGGCTTCACCGAAATCTGCTGATACGTAACGGGATGCGCCACGGAAACCGAGCATTGGATTCTCTTCATCCGGCTCATAGCGTGAACCGCCGATGAGCTTCTTGTACTCGTTTGACTTAAAGTCAGACAAGCGAACGATCACTGGTTTTGGATAGAAAGCCGCAGCAATCGTTGCCACACCCTCAACCAATTTATCTTCGTAGAACTGACGTGGGCTTGCATAACCGCGAGCAACACTTTCTACAGCGCGCTTGAGATCAGGATCAATATTTGGGTACTCCAACACAGCGCGTGGGTGCACACCAATGTAGTTGTTGATGATGAACTCAAGACGGGCTAAACCAACACCAGCATTTGGGATTTGGCAGAAATCAAATGCTAACTGAGGGTTACCAATATTCATAGTGATCTTCACTGGGATCTCTGGCAATACGCCACGAGAAACTTCAGTCACTTCAGTTTCGATCAAGCCATCATAAATATGACCTTCGTCGCCTTCTGCACAAGAAACCGTCACCATCATGCCGTCTTGCAAGTGCTCTGTTGCATCACCACAACCGACAACCGCAGGAACGCCCAACTCACGAGCAATAATCGCTGCATGGCAAGTACGTCCGCCACGATTAGTCACAATCGCAGAAGCGCGCTTCATTACCGGCTCCCAGTTAGGGTCAGTCATATCAGCAACCAATACATCGCCAGGCTGTACGCGATCCATCTCGCTTGGGTCACGAATCACACGAACCGGACCCGCACCAATCTTTTGACCAATCGCACGACCTTTAGCGAGAACCTTAGATGTTCCCTTGAGTTTGTAACGCATCTCCACTTGACCAGCGGCTTGACTCTTCACTGTCTCTGGGCGTGCTTGCAGGATGTAAATGCGGCCATCTTGACCATCTTTGCCCCACTCGATATCCATTGGACGACCGTAGTGCTTCTCAATGATGACTGCGTACTTTGCTAATTCAGTAATGTCTGCATCTTCCAAAGAAAAACGATTGCGTTTCTCAGGAGCAACATCCACAGTCACCACCTTCTCAGCAGAACCTGCTGGGGCGAATTGCATCTGAATCAACTTAGAGCCTAAGGAGCGACGAATAATCGCTTTCTTATCTTGAGCCAAAGTTGTTTTGAATACATAGAACTCATCTGGGTTCACTGCACCCTGCACCACTGTCTCACCCAAGCCATAGCTGGAAGTAATGAACACGACATCTTCAAAGCCAGACTCGGTATCCAGGGTAAACATCACACCAGCTGCGCCAAGGTCAGAGCGCACCATACGCTGGATACCGGCAGATAAGGCTACTTCAGCATGGGCAAAGCCCTTGTGGACACGGTAAGAAATCGCGCGATCGTTATACAAGGAAGCAAACACTTCACGAATCTTCTTCAGAACATCATCGATACCCTCAACGTTTAAGAAGGTCTCTTGTTGTCCGGCAAATGAAGCATCTGGCAAGTCTTCTGCTGTTGCTGAAGAACGAACTGCAAAGGATCCTTTGCCAGAGTCATCTAATTTTTTAAACGCTGTACGAATCTCTTCATCAAGACGTGGTTGAAACGGCGCAGTCTCAATCCAGCCACGAATTTCTTTACCGGCCTCAGCTAAGGCGCGCACATCATCAATATTGAGATTTTCTAAGCGCTTCTGGATGCGCTCGGTCAAATTGTTGTGCTCTAAGAAATCACGAAATGCTAGTGAAGTGGTTGCAAATCCAGTCGGTACACGTACGCCCGTAGAAGACAACTGAGAAATCATTTCACCCAATGAGGCATTTTTACCGCCGACTGACTCAACATCAGTCATTCGGAGTTGCTCAAAAGGCAAAACATAGGCATTTGCTACATCATTACTTTGTTGCTGTTGGTTGGACATAAAATACTCTCTAAAGATAAGGAAACTGGTCGAGCGGCCGAATAAAATACGGCATACTTCATTAACTACGTATTGTAGTGCTGACCACGATTTTTTAGGCCAATCTCATGTCTACCCAAACCCGCATTGTTTTTATCGTTTCTGACGGCACCGGAATTACCGCCGAGAACTTCAGCCAGTCGATTTTGGCCCAATTTGAGGCCACTTTTAAGCACATTCGGGTCCCTTTTGTGGATAGCTCTGAAAAAGCCCATGATGCCGTTTCTAGCATCAATCAGGCAGCCTCCAAATATGGTGTTCAGCCCATTGTTTTCACCACTTTGGTGAATCCCGAGCTCAACAAAATTGTCGGCAAGGCTAACGGCTTGATTCTGGACATGTTCCAGACTTTTGTGGCCCCTTTAGAACAAGCGCTGGGGGTTAAATCAACCCATGCCATGAACCGACTGCACCACAATGCGGATACCGAGGCTTATAAAAACCGTATTGAAGCTATTAACTACTCCCTGGCTCACGATGATGGCCAGTCGAATCGCAATCTAGCAGAAGCTGATGTCATTCTCGTTGGGATATCTCGAGTGGGTAAAACGCCAACGAGCCTGTATTTGGCGATGCAATATGGAATGAAGGCGGCCAACTACCCTCTGATACCTGAAGATTTTGAACGCGGGCAGTTACCAAAAGATTTAATCCCCTATCGCAACAAGATTTTCGGCCTCATGATCGATGCTGAGCGTCTTTCAGAGATTCGTAATGAGCGACGCCCTGGCAGCAACTACGCAAAATTGGAAAATTGCCGCTACGAGATTAATGAAGCTACCGCCATGATGAAAAAAGAATCTATTCCTTGGGTAGCAACAACTAGCAAATCGATTGAAGAGATCGCTACTACCGTATTGCAATCTATTAAGTCAGATAAAACAATCTTAGGCTAGAAAAGTCACCTTCGGGGTCTGCTTTCGACCTTGATTTCAACCCGTCGATGCAACAGTTAGGGCAAAACGTTCTGCCGGTGTTTGATAGTTTAGTGTTTTTCTAGGACGTTCATTGAGTTGCCTTGCTACAGCATTGAGTTTGGCTTGGGAGTAATT
>NZ_JACVOO010000011.1 GCF_018882405.1 Polynucleobacter sp. 31A-FELB
TATATCCACTACTACAACCATGATCGGATCAAGCAAAAACTAAAGGGATTGAGCCCGGTGCAATACCGAACTCAATCCCTTCTGGTAACCTAATCAAACTGTCCAACTTTTGTGGGTCAGTTCATTTGTATGGAGGCTTTTTCTTTTATAAGAGTTAGCGTTTGATGTAATACCCATAGACACAACGTGAGCCGCCTCGAGACGGGTTGTGGGTATCTTCAATAACTCCATCAATTACCGCACTTAAGTGCTTAGAAACCTTCACAATTAGCCTGCCTGAGGGTAGCTCATTGGCCAGCATATGCACTTGGCAACCAGCTCCAACTTTCATTGTGGGGACCCAATCAAAGCCATGGCTCAGAATATAGTCATGAAAGACATTGCGGTGATTGCCATTACGAGGTGAAGCGCCCTTAGCATTGAGCCTTCTGGCCAACTTATCGTTTCTTTGTTCCGCATAGGCTGCATTAGCGGCACGAAGATCTTCATAGACCTGCATGTACGGCAACTCAGCTGCGATTGCGATAGCACGAACCACGCAG
Organism: Polynucleobacter sp. 31A-FELB; assembly: GCF_018882405.1. GTDB lineage: Bacteria > Pseudomonadota > Gammaproteobacteria > Burkholderiales > Burkholderiaceae > Polynucleobacter. The sequence continues at coordinate 543 of NZ_JACVOO010000011.1, forward strand.
TCACCAGCCCCGCCCTTAAAGCCTGCTGCTTCCCTACCCCCATCATTGAGCCGAAAGCCCAGTGCTTGGCCACGAGCTGTGACCAGCCTGGCAAAAGGATTTAAAAAACTAAACATGGGATGGCTGAGAACTTAAGTAAGTTGCGGGCAAAAGAAAAATGGACTTGCCTCGCGACAAATCCATTTCTTTTGGAAGCAAAGAGCTAAAAATTAAGCGTGTGCTTTCTTCACTTCCAGGCGCCATGCATGAAGCAAAGGCTCGGTATAACCATTCGGCTGCTCTAGACCCTTGAAAATCAGATCGCTAGCTGCTTTATAGGCATAAGAGTCTTTGTAATTCGGCATCATTGGCTTGTACAAAGCATCGCCAGCATTTTGACCATCAACTACTTTAGCCATACGCTGCAAAGTCTCGTTCACTTGAGCTTCAGTCACGATACCGTGTAATAACCAGTTAGCAATGTGCTGACTTGAAATACGCAATGTCGCGCGGTCTTCCATCAAGCCTACGTTATGAATATCAGGCACCTTAGAGCAACCAACGCCTTGATCAATCCAACGCACTACATAACCCAAGATACCTTGGCAGTTGTTATCCAATTCTTGCTGAATTTCTTCCTTAGACCAATTGGCTTTTTCTACCACTGGAATGGTCAACAAATCATCAATCAGGGCTTCAGCTTCAGCAGCTGTATCCAACCGTTCCATCTCTTTTTGCAATTGCGCTACGTTAACTTGATGGTAGTGCAAAGCATGCAGTGTTGCTGCCGTTGGTGAAGGTACCCATGCAGTATTTGCGCCAGCCTTAGGATGAACGATCTTCTGCTCAACCATGGCTTTCATCAAATCTGGCATGGCCCACATTCCTTTACCGATTTGAGCACGGCCACGCAAACCACAATCCAAACCAGCTAGAACGTTACGACGCTCGTAAGCGGATAACCATTTGCTGGTCTTCATATCGCCTTTGCGCATCATTGGGCCTGCATGCATTGCTGTATGCATCTCATCGCCAGTGCGGTCGAGGAAGCCAGTGTTAATAAAGGCAACGCGCGCACCTGCTGCAGCAATCGCAGCTTTAATGTTGGCGCTCATACGACGCTCTTCGTCCATGATGCCCAGCTTTACAGTGTCTGCTGGCAAGCCGAGCAATTTTTCAACACGGCCAAAGAGTTCACCAGCAAAGGCAACTTCTTCAGGGCTATGCATTTTTGGCTTAACGATATAAACAGAGCCTTTACGTGTATTGCCGATTGCCTGAGTTGCAGGACGGTTAATGTCATGCAAGGCGATCAATACAGTAACCACTGCATCCAAGATACCTTCGTAGATTTCTTTACCGTCGCCAGTGATGATCCCTGGGTTAGTCATCAAGTGACCAACGTTACGAAGGAACAACAAAGAGCGGCCATGCAAAGTCACAACGCCGTCTTTAGCATCAACAGCGCCAATGCCGGCAGTGTATTTACGATCTGGATTTAATGTGCGAGTAAAGGTTTTGCCACCCTTACTCACTTCTTCTACTAATGTACCCTTGAGAATACCTAGCCAGTTTTCATAAGCAACAACTTTGTCATCGCCATCAACAGCTGCAATTGAGTCTTCCAAATCCAAAATGGTAGAGAGAGCAGCTTCGAGTACAACATCGTTTACACCGGCAGCATCGCTAGCGCCAATTGTTTTGCTCTTATCGATTTCAATATCAATGTGTACGCCGTTATTACGCAACAGCACTGAGGAAGGCGCAGAAGCATTGCCTTGATAACCAACGAATTGCTTTTCATCAGCAAGACCTGTTTTGCTGCCGTCCTTCAGGCTAACAACTAATTTATTGCCATCCACTGTGTACGCAGTAACATCTGCATGCGAACCTTTAGCCAGCGGTGCAGATTGATCTAAAAATTGGCGGGCAAACGCAACAACTTTTGCACCACGAATCGGGTTATAGCCACCAGCTTTAGTAGCACCGTCATCTTCAGAGATCACGTCTGTGCCGTAGAGGGCATCATACAAAGAGCCCCAACGTGCATTAGCAGCATTTAATGCATAGCGCGCATTGAGAACTGGAACCACTAATTGAGGGCCGGCTTGAAGAGCCAATTCATCATCCACATTCTTGGTAGTGCCCAGAACTTTGCCTGGCACTTCATCTAGGTAACCGATTTCTTTAAGGTGCTTGCGATAAGCAGGCATATCTTTGATTGGACCAGGATTAGCTTGATGCCATTTATCCAGATCCAATTGCAAGCGATCGCGCTTAGCCAACAAAGCTTCGTTCTTGGGACCTAGGTCTTTAACAATTTCGTCAAAACCTTTCCAAAAGTCGGCACTTTTAATACCTGTACCAGGTAGGACCTTATCCTCAATGAAACGATATAACGGTGTAGCCACTTGCAGGCTATTACATTGTGTACGTGCAGTCATCTATAAACCCCAAAACAAATATATAAATTAAATATACAAAAGCTAATTAAGAAAATATCTTATTAACCTTTGAATGGATGTTGCAGAAGAATCGTTTCATCACGTTCAGGTCCTGTTGAGACCATAGCGATCGGCTTTCCTGCAACTTCTTCGATACGACGCAGGAACTTCTGTGCCTCTATAGGGAGTTTGTCCCATTCACGAATACCAAAAGTAGTTCCCTTCCAGCCTGGGAAATCCTCATAAATCGGCTCACAGCGCGCAACAGCTTCAGCGCCACGTGGCAATACATCTAATTTCTGACCGTCAAGGGTGTAACCAACGCAAAGACGAATAGTCTCAAAGCCATCCAACACATCAAGCTTAGTGATGCATAAGCCAGATAGGCCGTTGATCTGAATGGAGCGCTTCAATGCAGCAGCATCTAACCAACCAGTGCGGCGTGGACGGCCGGTAACGGAGCCAAACTCTTTACCTACTTCAGCCAAACGCACGCCAACCGGGTCTTGCTTGGCTGGATTATCAAAGTCATACAACTCACTTGGGAATGGACCTGCACCAACACGTGTGCAATAGGCTTTAGTAATGCCCAAGATATATTGCAATGAATCTGGACCAACGCCAGATCCAGCAGCTGCATTACCAGCTACGCAGTTGCTTGAAGTGACGTAAGGATAGGTACCGTGATCGATATCGAGCAAAGTTCCTTGCGCGCCTTCGAATAATAAGTTTTGACCAGCCTGCTCTGCTGCATATAAAGCGCTAGAGACATCAACTACCATTGGCTTAATGCGTTCTGCATAAGACATGGCTTCTTCTAAAGTCTTTTGGAAATCAACTGGCTCAGCACCGTAGTAGTTTTTGAGCATGAAATTGTGATATTCCAAGTTCTCACGCAATTGCGCGGCAAACTTTTCTGGATAAAACAAATCTTGTACACGTAAGGCGCGACGAGCAACCTTATCTTCATACGCTGGTCCAATACCGCGGCCTGTAGTACCGATCTTGGCATTGCCACGTTTTTTCTCACGCGCATGGTCAATCGCTACGTGATACGGAAGAATTAATGTAGTTGCTTCAGAAATCTTCAAACGAGATTGAACATCCAATCCTGCAGCTTCTAGCTCACCAATTTCTTTAAAGAGCGCTTCTGGAGAAAGTACTACGCCGTTACCAATGTAGCAAATCACGTTCTTATGCATGATTCCAGATGGGATCAAGCGCAGAATTGTTTTCTTGTCGCCAATGATTAAAGTATGGCCAGCATTATGTCCACCCTGAAAACGTACGACTGCTTGAGCATGGTCAGTTAACCAATCTACTACTTTACCCTTGCCCTCGTCACCCCACTGGGTGCCAATGACAACGACGTTACGACCATGAGCTTGTTGCTTTGAAGACATAATGAAATCCAAAAGGTAATTACAGAATTAGTACGTTATTAATAAAGCGAGTTATTTCTTTTTCAGCTCCCATGAGCTGCCCTGCTTTACTAGCTCACGATCACAAATATATTCAGCAGTTTCTACAGCGTCGCCATCCATTGCTTGAATGACTACTTCACCAGCATTGCGCAATTCAGCAATCTTGCTAGCCAGGCTTGCGTCCACAATCCAAGGCGCTACGATGGCAGGCTTCCTTTGCGCTGTAGGTGCAAGATTGGCGAGAGTCAATAAATCCATTGAAAAGCCAGTAGCAGGACGAGGACGTCCAAATGCTTGGCCAACATGATCGTATCTACCGCCACGTGCTATTGGTTGCGGCAACTTATCAACATACGCCGCAAACATCACACCGCTGTGATATTGATATCCACGCAAATCAGCCAAATCAATACTGAGTTCAACCTGATTAGGCAAGGCAGCAGTTGCAGCAGCAAGCTTTTCTAATTGAGCCAGGGCTTCATCAATCAACTTGTGTTTTGGCAAAGACTTTTTAGCGTCAGCCAACACTTGTACGCACGGACCGTTTAATTCTGTGAGAGCCATTAAAGCTTCAGCAGATTTAGTCGGCAGGCATTTAGCCCAAATAGCCAAGCGGGGTCGATCTTTACTCTGTAGCAAGCTATAGAGTGCCTCAATATCGCCCTTCTCAAGACTTTGTCCATCCAGAATTCCGGCGAGCACACCAGCATGAGATAGATCTAGATAAACCTTGTTCAAGCCAGCAACACTTAATGTCTGCAATAACAGGGAGACTGCTTCAAAATCCGCTTCCCAACTTGCGCAGCCATAAATTTCGGCGCCGAGTTGTAATTCTTCGCGAGCGGAACTACCTACTGGGGTACGAGCGTGTGCAATAGAACCTGCGTAGCAAAGACGGGTTACGCCTTTGCGATTCAGTAAATGGGCATCAATGCGAGCAACCTGTGGGGTCATGTCCGCACGAAGGCCTAATGTGCGGCCAGATAATTGATCGACCAATTTGAATGTTTGCAAATTGAGATCAGAGCCAGTGCCAGTAAGTAAAGAGTCGAGGAACTCCAGAATCGGAGGAGCAACCAGCTCATAACCATAGGACTCATACAAATCCAGAATGGCACGACGCAGAGACTCTACCTTACGAGCCTCGGCTGGTAAAACATCAGCAATATCTTCAGGAAGTAACCAACGATTCATGATCTGAAATATTCACTTTCAATTTTTTTTGTGCAAGAACTTAAAGAACTCGCCATTAGGCTCAACCACCATGACATCCTTCTTATCTTTGAAGGAGCTGCGGTAAGCCTCAAGACTTTGATAGAACTGCGCAAACTGTGGATCGCGACCAAACGCTTCTGCATAAAGTGCGGTGGCCTTTGCATCGCCTGAACCTTTAATCTTTTGTGCATCACGATAAGCTTCAGCCAAAATCGTGTCACGTTGACGCTCAGCATTTGCTCGAATCTTGTCGGATTCTGCTGCGCCAGTAGAGCGGAGCTCATTGGCAACGCGCTTGCGCTCTGCTTCCATACGGCGGTAAACAGAGTCACTAATCTCAGCAAGTAAATCTACGCGCTTGAGTCGGACATCCACAATTTCTACGCCGATATCTGAAGCATCATCAGCCACCTTCTTGCGTATGCCCTGCATTACCTCTTCACGTTGATCAGAAATCAACTCACGTACGGTACGTTTGGTGAACTCTTCGTTTAAGGCGGAGCGAACTAACTGGGTTAGGCGATCTTGTGCCAAGCGCTCATCACCCTTAAAGCTGATGAAGAATTTACGCGGATCAACAATGCGCCATTTCACATACGAATCCACTAAGAGATTCTTCTTTTCGGCAGTAATAAAACGCTCTGCCTCAGGGTTATCAATTGTGAGAATACGGCGATCAAAGAAACGCACGCTTTCGAATGGAGCTGGATATTTGATTTGCAAGCCAGGTTGCTCGATTACACGAACGATCTGACCAAAAGCAAACACAACAGCAAAGTTGCGTTGATCAACAATAAAAATGCTGGACGCTAGAACATAGGCAAGAGCTATTAATCCAGCAATGCCAGCTAGGAGACGATTTGCATTCATTATCTTGCCTCCCGATCACGACTACGTAAGCCATCACGTTTATCAGCAGTATTTGCAGATCCAGAACTCGGAGCGGCAACACTAGGAGAGCTTGCAACTGGCGCTGCAGGATTACCTGTTGCCCCACCCACTGTGACAGATCCAGTTGGTGTAGTCGCAGGCGCTTGGCCTGTTGCTACTTGAGTACTTTCAGCGCTCACTTGAGCGACCAACTTATCCAATGGGAGATACAGGAGGCTATTGTTTTTAGTGGTGTCTACCAATACTTTAGTGACGTTGTTATACATCTCGCGCATGCTGTCGATATACATACGATCACGCGTTACGCCAGGAGCTTTTGCGTACTCCACAAACACTTGTTTAAAGCGTGCAGCGTCACCTTCAGCTGTAGCCACTACACGCGCCTTATAACCCTCAGCCTCTTGAATCAAACGAGCTGCTGTACCTTTGGCACGCGGAATAATATCGTTCGCATAAGCCTGACCTTCGCTCTTTAAACGCTCTTGGTCTTGCCCTGCTTTTACAGCATCATCAAACGCGGCTTGTACTTGCTCTGGCGGCTGGACGTTTTGAACGGTCACGCTAGTAACGTAAATACCAGTCTTATAACTGTCCAAGATTTTCTGAATCGAGTTTGCGAGATCAATGCCAATCTTCTCGCGCCCTTCGTACAAGACGGTATCCATCTTGCTACGAGCAACGATTTCACGAACGGAAGTCTCTGCTGCTTGAACCACTGTGGCATCAGGATCGCGATTATTAAATAAATAATCAGTAGGATCTTTTAATCTGTATTGAACAGCAAAGCGCACATCAATAATATTTTCATCTTCGGTCAACATCGAAGAATCTTTTTGATTGGTTGCCTTAATTAATGTTGGGCGACCGACTTCTACAGATCTCACGCCAGATAAATTAACTGTCTCTTGAGATTGAATTGGCCAAGGCATACGCCAGTTAATACCTGGCTTAGCGGTGTAATCGTATTTACCAAAGGTAGAGATCACTCCAGCTTGGCCTTCTTGAATAATGAAGAAGCCACTAAAGATCCAAACTAAGAGTACGCCACCAGCAGCCAATAAGACGGTAGCTTTGGATCCAAATGGATTTGTGAAATTGAAATTAGGTGCACCCATACCGCCACCACCATTACCGCCGTTGTTACCACCACCATTACCACGCTGAGATGGCGGAGGAATGTCAGTGCTATTCGGTTTGTTAGTAGGTTTGCTTGATGTTGCGCCGGGTTTTTTCTTGCCGCCAAAAATACCGCTGAGGCGGTCATTGAAATCACGCCACAATTCATCTAAATCTGGAGGGCCATCTGACTTAGCTGGCTGTTTGTTTGGCTGGACTTCTACCGGCTTTTCAGCATCTGGATTACTCGGTTCAGCTTGAGGGGATTGATCACTACCCTGCCCACCTTTGGCATCTTTGGATCCACTGCCTGGTTGACTATTGCCCCAGCCTGGATCATTGACCGAAAACAGCTCAAGAAATTTACGCATCGTTTGGTGAATATTTTCGGTTGGGAATCGGGTTAAATTCAGAAGTCTCTGGTCGTTCGGGTAAAGGAGCTAAAAACTCGTCTGGGTCCATTTGGACCTTGGCACGATTCTGCTCGACCCTTATTCTATCAGTCATTTGAGAGCATTCGGCGAGGGCTGAACGCAATAAATCCAGGCCTAGGCCAGTCTTGGCAGAGAGGAAAACCTGGCTCGGAATTCCCTCGGAATCGCGGACTAGGACTGCGCCCTCCGTAAAGGTCTGCGGCATCTGGTCAATCTTGTTCATCACCTCAATACGGGGGATGTCATCCGCACCAATTTCCCGTAAAACAGCCTCCACTTCAGCCTTTTGCTCCCTGGCAACCGGGCTACAGGCATCAATAACGTGCAAAATCAGGTCCGCATGGATGGTTTCGTCCAAGGTGGCCCTAAATGCCTCTACCAATTGGTGGGGTAATTCGCGGATAAATCCAACCGTATCGGAGACCACAATGGATCCTACGCCATCTAAATGGACCTTTCGGGAGGTGGTATCCAGGGTCGCAAATAGCTGATCTGCGGCATATGTCCCTGCTTTTGTCAGGGAATTAAACAATGTGGACTTACCAGCATTGGTATACCCAACCAGGGATACTGAAAAGACGTCCTTGCGGTTACGTGCCCTTCTTTGGGTTCTTTGCTGGCGCTGGAGCTTCTCAAGCTCTGTTTCCAGACGCTTGGCTTTAGTTGCCAGCATCCGTCGATCGAGCTCCATCTGGGTTTCACCCGGGCCACCGCGTACACCGATACCGCCACGCTGACGCTCCAAGTGACTCCAAGCGCGCACTAAACGGGACATGCGATAGCGCACCTGAGCGAGCTCAACCTGAGTTTTTCCAATATGACTTTGGGCTCTTTGACTAAAGATATCCAAAATCAGGCCCGTGCGGTCCATGACATGAAAGCCAATGTGGCGCTCGAGATTGCGTTGCTGTGTTGGGGATAGCGGATGGTTAAAGATGACTAATTCGGCACCTTGCTCTTCCATCACTTTTTTGACTTCATTTGCCTTACCTGAACCAATGAATAAAGCTGGATCAGTTTTGCCCTTGCGAGCAATCACACTAGCTGTAGGTATAGAGCCGGCGCTGTCAGCCAAAAGGCTGAGCTCTGCCATGCTGTCCGCAAAATCCTCGCGGCCTGTATCGACGCCTACTAGAACGGCACGAGCCGCATCTACACCTGTTTTATACAGAGCTAACTTCTTCCGTACGGAACTCCACTGCACGAGCGGGAACGATCGTGGAAATGGCGTGTTTGTAAACCATCTGGGTCACGGTATTGCGCAAAAGGACTACGTATTGATCAAAAGATTCAATATTGCCTTGCAGCTTGATGCCGTTAACAAGATAGATGGAGACAGGAACATGCTCTTTGCGCAAGGCATTGAGGAAGGGATCCTGTAGCAATTGGATTTTGCTGTTATTCATACTGCTCCTTATTGATTTTTATAAGCTGCTTCTATTTTGGGAGTCTTGCTTTTTTTATTAAATAATCTACTGCTTACTGCTACTTACTGCTGCTGTCTACCTCCAACATAAGGGGTCTGATATTGATAAATCAAGCCCCTCCGCCTAAAACATAGTTAAAACAGAATTAAAACTGTACCGCCATTTCTATCTTTTTACTTCTTTTTGCCTTTTTTGCCTTTGTCCGCATCAACATAGGGGTTTTTGGCTGTATTCATCTGAATACGCAATGGGGTACCGCGTAACTTGAAGACTTCTCTAAAACGACCTTCCAAGTAACGTTTATAGCTATCAGTAACACCGCTCAATGAGGTTCCATGAATCACCACAATCGGAGGGTTCATACCGCCTTGGTGGGCATAGCGTAATTTTGGACGACCCATACCCACGCGCTTAGGCTGCTGATGCTCAATAGCCTCTTGCAAAATACGGGTGAGTTTAGGTGTTGGTAATTTCGCCATCGCTGCAGCGTAAGCGAGATCAACGTCTTTAAACAACTCTTTGAGGCCGGTGCCCTTTTTGGCTGAAATTGGATGTACGTTTGCAAAATCCAGGAAGCGCAGTTTTTGGGCAATCTCTAAACGCGCACGCTCTTTAACGTAGGCGTCTAAACCATCCCATTTATTAACAGCAACAACCAATGCACGGCCTGCTTCCACAATAAAGCCAGCGATGTGTGCATCTTGCTCAGAAATATCCTGCTGGGCATCGAGCATCAAGATCACCACATTGCAATCGGCAATTGCTTGCAATGTTTTTACAACCGAGAATTTCTCAATCGCTTCAAATACTTTGCCACGACGACGCAGGCCCGCAGTATCGATCAAGATGTAAGGCTTGCCGTTACGCTCGAAAGGAACTTCAATTGCGTCGCGCGTTGTTCCTGGCATATCAAATGCAATAACACGCTCTTCACCGATCAACTTATTGATCAAAGTGGATTTACCAACGTTAGGACGACCTACTACCGCAATTTTCATTGGGCGATTCGGATCGTTTTCTAATTCTTCAGGCTCTGGCTCTGGAATCCCTAATGAATCCAAAGCATCATCGATCAAACCACGAACACCATCACCATGCGCTGATGAAATCGGAAACGGTTCGCCAAGACCCAACTCATGGAAGTCTGCAGTGACAACGCCAGCTTGCATACCTTCGGTTTTATTTACCGCCAGGATGACTGGTCTGCCAGTCTTGCGCAAGAAATCAGCAATCACACGGTCTTGTGGTGCCATACCCAAGCGGCCATCCACCAAGAAAATAATGATGTCGGATTCAGCAACAGCTTGCTTGGTTTGCTTGGCCATCTCGGCAACGATGCCGGTCTTGGCTACCGGCTCAAAACCGCCAGTGTCTACGCAAATAAATGCACGCTCACCAATACGACCTTTGCCGTAGTGACGATCGCGAGTTAAACCCGAGAAGTCAGCAACCAAAGCATCACGGGAGCGCGTTAAGCGGTTAAAGAGCGTCGATTTTCCAACGTTAGGTCGACCGACAATAGTGATTACTGGATTCATTTTGGACTGTACGCCGCTAGTTTGCCACCTTGAGATTGAACCAAGATGAGGCCATTCACCGCAATCGGTGCGGCTGTGATTGGACTACTGTCATGACGAATGCGTGCCAGCATTTCACCATTCGCTTGTGAAAGTGCATGCACATAACCCTGTGCATCACCAACGAGTAATACCCTGCCCACTGCCATTGGCTCACCAACATCTCTAAATGTTAGCTGCGTGTTTTCCCACACTTGTGAGCCATCCTTGACTGCAAATGCAGTGACATACGATTTTTCATTGGAGGAGAAAACCAGATCAGGACTTTGTGCTGTACCAGTAAAGCTTGAGTAGTCCTTAAACCATAAAAGGTTTCCAGTACGCGCTTGACCGCAACCTACGCGACCTTGATAAGAAACAGCGCAAATAATTTCGCCTTCCATACTTGGCTTAGCGGTCACATCATTAAGGCGCTCAATTTCAGAGAAGCCTTTTGGAAAAGAAACTGGAGTCTCCCAAACCAAACCACCATTGGCAATTGCAATCATGCCAAAACGACCACCAGCAAATCCAGTCACAATCACTTCATTGCCAATCGCAAGCATGCCGTAGCCTACACGCAATGACAGTGCAGATTGTTGACGTTGATAAGTCCACTTACGAACACCAGTCTGAGCATCAAGACCAACAAAGCGATTATCTAAGGTGCGGATGATAACCACGCCACCAGCAACAACTGGCTCGGATAGCACTTCACTGCCAACGCTGACGTTCCAAATAGGCTTACCAGTGTCATCATAGGCATAGACCGTACCTTTAGTGGTGACTACAGCCGTGGTACGCCCGTCAGACCCAGGGCCGATAGATAGGCGATCCGGCACGGATACTTCCCAAACTTTTGCACCGGTACGCAAATCAATCTTAGCGAGATTGCCACGATGCGATGCTGCATAGACCGCATCACCTGCAACTGCAGGATGAAAGTTAAATGACTCAGATGATCCGACGCTGGTAGACCATACAGGAGTTAAGTCAAATTGATTGGTAACCGGGACGAGCTCAGCAGGCTTGCGTACACGTGAGCCACCAGAACAAGCTGTTAAGGCCAGCACTACAGAACCCAATATAAGGGTTGTAGTTGCTAGTTTTGCTACAAGTTTGCAATCCATCATCACTGAGCTACTCCTCCGACGGCATCCAATTTAACCTTCAAGAGACGACGTGCCTCTTCAGGGAATTCTTTTGCATCATTCAACTGCTTCCATGCAGCTTCATAACTCTTACGCGCATCTGCAGTGTTCTTTTGAGCTAAATACCAATCGCCGCGACGCTCTAACCACAATGCCTCAAAACCTGCGACAGGCTTTTCTTTCAGAATGGTATCCGCTTCCGCAAAATCTTTTTCAGTACCCTGCTCTATCAGCTGCGCTATCAAACGTAATTTAGCTAAGGCCAGATAACCCTGGTCTGAAGAATTCTTAGCAGCCCAACGTAAATAATCCATAGCCTTTGCTGAGTCACCCGCATCAGATGCAATTCTCGCAGCCACTAGGCTGGACATTGCCGCATACGGCGTGCCAGAGAACTGCTTCTGCAAATCATCGGCAGCACGCAAGGTTTGATCTTTATCACCCTTGTTAATCGCAGTAACCATGGTCTCGTATAACTGAGATGCGGCTGCGGCCTGGCTAGTACGCCACCATTGGTAACCGCTATAGGCTGCATAAGCAAATAAAGCAGCAGTCACAACACCAGTAATCAGGTTGCGATACTTTTGCCAGAATGCTTTAAGTTGATCTACTTGTTCTTGTTCTTCTAGGTCTAAAGGCATGTCAATCCAAGCTAATAAATACAGTTTTTAATATTAATGTCTTAATTCTATTCGGTGGCGCCAACTATGGCATCAATTACAGCCTCCACAACGCTATCTAGCGCTACAGCCTTCTGTTCACCGCTGCTACGAAGATCCTTGAGCTGAGCCTCATTTTTAGCCAATTCATCCGGTCCAATAATGACCGCATAAGCCGCCCCACTCGCATCCGCCTTCTTCATTTGGGACTTAAAGCTGGCAGTTTGGCCATCTGGAGGGCAAAAGAGGACAACATCGATACCGGCGTTACGAAGGCGCTCAGCAATGATCATGGCAGCAGTCAAGGTTTCGCCACCTTGGTGAATGACAAAGGCATCGCACTGAGCCTGTGGCTCTGGTAAGGATCCAGAAACCTTCATCAACTCCAAAACCCGTTCCATACCCATAGCCCAACCGCAAGCTGGAGCAGCTTTACCACCCATGCGCTCGATCAAGGGATCATAGCGACCACCACCAGCAATCGTACCCTGGGCACCTAACTCTTCGGTAATCCACTCAAAAACAGTCAGGTTGTAATAATCCAAACCACGAACCAAACGGGGATTGATCTTGCAGGGAATATTGTTTGCCTTGAGCAATGTCTTTACTGCGTCGAAATGCTTGAGTGACTCTTCACCCAAGAAATCCAATAACTTTGGCGCGCCTTCAATCAAATCCTGCATTGCTGGATTTTTAGAATCCAAGATACGCAATGGATTGGTTAGCAAGCGACGTTGGGAATCCTCGTCGAGCTGTTCTTTATTTTTCTCAAAGTACGTTACCAAGGCGGCACGATGCTCAGCACGCTCGGGAGCTTGTCCTAAAGAATTAATCTCTAGACGTACGGCCTTCAAGCCGAGCTCATCCCACAGGCGTTGACCCATCAAAATGATTTCAGCATCAATATCCGGACCAGCAAAGCCCATCGCCTCAATACCAAATTGATGGAACTGGCGATATCGACCACGCTGTGGACGCTCATGGCGGAACATTGGCCCCGTGTACCAAAGACGCTTTGGTCCTTCATAAAGAAGATTGTTCTCAACTACGGCACGAACTACGGCAGCAGTTCCTTCTGGGCGCAATGTGAGTTGCTCACCATTCAGGCGATCCTCAAAGGAATACATTTCTTTTTCAACGATATCGGTTACTTCACCAATGCCGCGTTGAAACACTGCAGTCGCTTCCACAATCGGAGTGCGCAAGAACTCATAGCCATAGGCGCGAGTGAGATCGCGCAAGACGTGCTCTAAATGCGTCCACTGTGCAGCATCCGCTGGCAAAAGATCATTCATGCCGCGAACGCCATTAATTTTTTGGATCTTTTGTGTTTTAGCTGGATTAGCTTGCTTAGCCTGGTCAGTCATGGTGTGCGCTTCAGTTCTTCTTTGTTGTTCATTTTTTGCTTCATTTATTTCGGTGCGTAATTCTGATTCACGTACTCATCCACAATCACCTGAAACTCTTGAGCAATGTTCTCACCACGCAAAGTCTTTACTTTGATGCCATCTACAAAGACAGGGGCAGCCGGAGTCTCGCCAGTACCGGGTAATGAGATGCCAATATTCGCATGCTTACTCTCGCCTGGGCCATTCACGATACAACCCATGACTGCAACATTCATTGCTTCAACACCTGGGTGGGTTTTTTTCCAGACTGGCATTTGTTGACGCAGGTATGACTGAATGTTGGCAGCCAACTCTTGGAAGGTCGTGCTTGTTGTTCTTCCACAACCAGGACAAGCAATCACCATCGGCGTGAAATTACGCAATCCCATGGTTTGCAAAATTTCTTGGGCAACAATAATTTCGTTCTCGCGTGGCGCACCAGGATCCGGAGTTAAAGAAACCCGAATCGTGTCACCAATACCCTCTTGCAACAAGATGCCCATTGCCGCCGTTGAAGATACGATCCCTTTACTGCCCATGCCTGCTTCTGTAAGACCTAAATGCAATGGGTAATCAGAGCGACGTGAGAGGTCGCGATACACAGCTACTAAATCTTGCACATTACTTACCTTGCAAGACAGCAAAATTTGATTGGGGTTCATGCCGAACTCCACAGCCTTTTCTGCAGACTGCAATGCAGACTGAATCAATGCCTCAATCATGACCTCTTGTGCAGTCTTGGGAACAGGCAAAGCTGCATTGCTATCCATAATGCTAGCAAGCAAGTCTTGGTCTAGGCTACCCCAGTTCACACCAATCCGAATTGGCTTGTCATATTTACAAGCGGCTTCGATCATTTGTGCAAATTGTGGATCGCGCTTAGCGCCCTTACCCACGTTACCTGGATTGATGCGGTACTTAGATAAAGCTTTGGCGCACTCTGGGTAGTCGTTTAATAAAGTGTGGCCGTTGTAATGGAAGTCGCCAATCAATGGGACCAAAACATCCATCTTGTCCAACTGCTCACGAATGTATGGCACTGCTTCAGCTGCTGCTGGCGTATCTACCGTAATACGTACCATTTCTGAGCCAGCACGTGCCAACTCTTTAACCTGAATCGCGGTACCGACCGCATCTGCAGTATCGGTATTGGTCATGGATTGGACGCGTACTGGCGCATCGCCACCAATCGTAATGATGTTTGTTTTCCAGGCAACGGTTGCCTGACGAGTAGCCCTCTTAGGCGATGGGCCTAAAGGCAACTTTGGAAGATTGTGAGATGAATTACTCATTGGACTTGTATTGTGAAATCAGTCGTCTAATCTTTTGAGCCACTGCACTGGGTGCTCGGCTTGATACTCTTGCTCTTCTTCATCTTCGAGCTCTTGGGCATCATCCTCTAAATCATGCTCTATTTGCTTGTCATGTACTGCACGCTCACGCACTCTTGTGCGATCAACTACGTCACCTGCTAACTGGCCACAAGCAGCAGCAATATCATCACCACGGGTTTTACGAACAGTGGCCACCATGCCGGCGTCTAACAATATGCTGGCGAAAGCATGCACACGTTGCGCTGTTGAACGCTTCAATCCAGATTCTGGGAATGGATTAAATGGAATGAGATTGATCTTGCACTTGATGTTCGCCAATAAGCGCACCAACTCTTTTGCCTGAATATCAGAGTCATTCACGCCATCGAGCATGCAGTATTCAAAGGTTAAGAAATCCCTTGGGGCAAAAGGCAAATACCGTTCGCACGCAGCAAGCAATTCTCTTAAGGGATATTTTTGATTTAGCGGGACAAGTTGATCCCGCAGTTTGTCATTCGGCGCATGCAATGACACGGCCAAAGCTACTGGGCAATCTTGCGCCAAGCGATCAATCATCGGCACAACGCCAGAAGTGGATACGGTCACACGGCGACGCGATAAACCATAAGCCCTGTCATCGAGCATTAAACGCAAAGCAGTAACGACGTTGTCATAGTTCAGCAAGGGCTCGCCCATGCCCATCATGACCACATTCGAGATCACGCGACCGGTGTGCTCCCAGCCTGGTGTTGGGTATTTCTCAATCCGGCGAATGGCATTCGGATCAGTACGGAGTAAATGCTCTGCAAACCAGAGTTGGCCAATGATTTCACCGGCGGTGAGGTTACGCGAGAAGCCTTGATGCCCAGTTGAGCAAAAACGGCAATTGACTGCACAACCTGCCTGGGAGGAGATACACAGAGTGCCACGATCATCCCCAGGAATAAATACAGACTCCACAGCATTACCAGCACCAACGTCTAGCAACCACTTGCGGGTGCCATCTGCTGCATGCTCATCTTTAATTACCGGGAGAGAAAGGACTTCTGCTTTATCGAGCAGGGTTGCTCTAAAGCTTTTTGCTAAGTCACTCATGTCATTAATGTCAGAAACACCGCGTTGGTGTATCCATTGCATGAGCTGCTTCGCCCTAAAGGGCTTTTCATTCAACCCCGCGACATACGCTGCCATTTGGTCAGCGTCAAAATCTAAGAGATTTACGCGCGGGGAGGTCAATGCGCCTACTTATGTATTAAATAGGTTATTCGTTAGCAATCGTGGATTAACGATTGAAAACGTTCATGCCAGCGAAGAAGAATGCAACTTCGACAGCAGCAGTTTCAGGAGCATCAGAGCCATGAACAGCGTTTGCATCGATGCTGTCAGCAAAATCAGCACGAATAGTGCCTTTGTCTGCCTTCTTAGGATCAGTAGCGCCCATCAAGTCACGGTTCTTAGCAATTGCGCCTTCGCCTTCTAATACCTGAATCATTACAGGACCAGAAATCATGAAGCTCACCAAATCTTTAAAGAAAGGACGTGCAGCGTGCACAGCGTAGAACTGCTCAGCTTCAGCTTGTGACAAATGCGCCATTCTGGACGCAACAATCTTCAAACCAGCAGATTCGAAACGGTCATAGATCTTGCCGATTACGTTTTTTGCAACAGCATCAGGTTTGATAATTGAAAGGGTGCGTTCGATAGCCATGTAAAACTCCAATAGTGATTTCAAAGATTTTGCTGAAATTAGCGCCAATTTGGACCCAGGGTGAACTTCTGCCCTATTTCCTACAACGCGCCAGGAATTCAGCGACCCCCGAATTATACATCGCCTGACCGTATTTACCCTGATCTGGGCGTAGCTAAGCTATTGAATTTACAGGGCATAACCCTTCGATTTGTAGTTCTTTTCATGGGGGGCTTGAAATTACCCCATTTTGTCTATACTTACTGTCAACAGCCCCTTGTGGGCTCGTGTATTAACTATGAAAAAGGAGTCAATATGAGTGATCTGAACTCTTACGGCTTTGGGCAAACAGGCTCGATTAGCACCCCACAGATACGCAACCGCGTACTACGCAATACCTACGCCCTTTTGGCGCTCTCAATGGTCCCTACTGTCATTGGCGCATGGCTTGGCGTTGCATTTGGGCTTAACTTCATGGCGAGCAACCCTTTTATGGGTTTCATCGTCTTTATGGCAATCGCCTTTGGCTTCTTCTGGGCAATTGAGAAAAACAAAGACACCGGAGCTGGTGTTCTGCTGCTTTTAGGTTTTACCTTCTTCATGGGCATCATGATGTCCGGCCTGGTGGGCTACACACTCAATAGCTACAGTAATGGCGCTACCTTGATCATGCTGGCTTTTGGCGGCACTGGTGCAATTTTTGCTGTGATGGCAACCATTGCTACTGTGAGCAAGAGTGATTTTTCAGGCATGGGCAAATGGTTGATGGTTGGTGTACTGCTCTTGATCGTGGCTTCATTGGCCAATATCTGGTTGCAGTTACCTGCTCTGATGTTGACTGTGATGGTTTTAGCAATCGCGATCTTCTCAGCATTCATCTTGGTTGATGTTCAACGCATCATTAATGGTGGCGAAACCAACTACATCATGGCTACTTTAGCTATCTACCTGGATGTCTATAACGTCTTCACCAACTTGCTCGCACTTTTGGGCATTGTGGGCGGCAATAGAGACTAAGCATTACTTCAAGCTTCAATAGAAAAGGCACCCGCGGGTGCCTTTTTCTTTATATTGATACTGACCTCTTAAGCTCTCAAGGCCTTTCAAATACCGCCATCGACTCCACGTGTGAAGTGTGAGGAAACATATTGACGATGCCTGCACTCTTGAGAACGTAGCCTGCTTGATGGCAAAGGATCTCGGTATCTCTGGCTAAGGTCTTTGGGTTGCAGGAGACGTACACAATGCGCTGGGGCGGGAGATCACTCCCCTGCTCATGCAATAAGGCTAGTGCTTGGCAGATCTCCATGGCGCCTTCACGCGGAGGATCCATCAACCAGCGCTCAGCCCTACCCCATGAGGCAATGGTTTCTGTTGTCACTTCAAACAAATTGCTTTGCATGAAGCTCACTTTATCTGCGAGCTGATTGTGTTCGGCGTTGGCTTTAGCTCTGGTGGTCAGACTTTCTAAGCCCTCGATACCTAATACGGTTTTTGCCCTTCTTGCGAGCGGCAATGTGAAATTACCAATGCCGCAGAACAAATCGAGCACTCGATCAGTTGCTTGAACCTCTAAGAGGCGAATCGCCCTGCTGACCAATGCACGGTTCATCATGTGATTCACTTGCGTGAAATCCGCCGGTTTAAATGGCATCTCGATTTCAAACTCAGGAAGGCGATAGCAAAGCTTGTCCGTTAATGGATAAAACGGCGCAACGGTTTCAATGCCTTTAGGCTGCAACCACACCCAGACTTGATGGGTATCCGCAAAGTCTCTGAGTAACTGTTCGTCGGCTGGCGTTAGTGGCAGAAGGTTTCTGAAAACCAATGCAGTGACTGGCTTTGCTTTTTTTGGATCATCTGAATTGGGATCCTCAGGTTCGCCTACAGCAATCTCAATTTGCGGCATCCGATCGACAATGGATAGGCCCATGACCAATTTACGCATTTCTGGCAGCAGATCAGAAACATGTTTAGGCAAAATCTCACAAGCAGTCATGTCAGCGACATAACCACTCTTGCCCTCATGAAACCCAATCAGTACAGTGCCTTTTTTGATCGAGCGATTGACCGCACTTAAGCGCGCGCGATGACGGTACTCCCAAGCGGGACCACCCATAGGGCGAAGAATTTCTTCGGGGGCTACTTTTGCTATGTGCTTTAGATCATCCTCAAGTACACGCTGCTTCATTGCAACCTGCGCCCGTATATCCAAATGTTGCATAGTGCAACCACCGCAAACACCAAAGGCTTTGCATTTAGGCTCAGCTCGAAATACTGCAGGCTTAAGGATGTCGAGTACTTTTGCTTTGCTGAAACGGGCTTTGTCACGGGTAATGACATAAGTGACGAGCTCAGTTGGCAATGCCCCCTGAATAAAAATGACCTTGCCGCTTTGGCCCTCTGCAGCCTCTTCCTCATTCGGCGCTAAGCGCGCAATGCCTTGGGCATCTAGATCAAGGGAGTCAACTCGTACTGGCTCAGTCACAACGATATGGACTGGCTTTTCTCCTCTACGCATCGGGAGCGAAATCCAAGAGATATTCTTGCCACTGCTCGCCATGCGGCTCTTTAGATTCTTTTTCTAAATAGGCTTTAACGAAAGTGATTTCTTCTTTGTACTCTTCTAATGAGAAGCCACCACGCATCAACTGAAAACGGCAGTACATCAGATAGGTATTGACGACGTCGGTTTCACAATAGCGACGAATCTCATCGATCCTGCCTTCTTGATAAGCAGGCCAGACTTGACTGCCATCCATGCCCATCTTGCCCGGGAAACCGCAGAGTTTTGCCAAGCCATCTAAAGGCGCATTGGCGCGACCATTAAATTTAGCCAAGAGATCCATCAAGTCGAGATGACGCATGTGATAACGACTGATGTAGTTATTCCATTTGAATTCACGGCTATCGTTTTCTTGACTCTCGCCCATCTCCCAGTAGCGCGGTGCTTGCACATGGTTTGCTAAGGCGCGGTAATGCAAAACCGGCAGGTCAAAGCCGCTGCCATTCCAAGACACTAACTGCGGGGTGTATTTTTCAACGAGCTCAAAGAAGGTCTGAATCAATACCTTCTCATCATCTTGCGCAGTACCTAGTGTGCCAACCTTGATTTGGGGTGAGCCGTCCTTGGTTGTCCTGCGTATGACGCAAGAGATAGCGCAGATACGTTGCAGATACAGCGGCAAAAACTCACTGCCTGTCTTTTCCGCACGTTCAGCCATCGCTTTAGCGGCGACTTCACTATCAGACAAGGTGTCGGGATAGCCATTGAGACGACGCAATCCCGCAACATCAGGAATAGTTTCAATATCAAAGACAAGTACGGTTGCCATACTGGCGATTACTGCAGATACGGCGTAGGATTTACTGGCTTGCCATTCACGCGTAATTCAAAGTGGAGTTTTACTGAATTGGTATCGGTATCACCCATCTCCGCAATCTTCTGACCCTTCTTCACTGCATCACCCTCTTTGACCGAGAGTGTGCGGTTATGAGCATAGGCTGTGAGATACGTGTTGTCATGCTTGATGATGACGAGGTTGCCGTAACCACGCAAGCTATTGCCAGCGTAGACCACCTTACCATCTGATGCTGCGGTAATGGGCTCGCCTAGCTTGCCAGCGATATCGATTCCTTTAGTCTTTTCACTGAAATCTTCGCTGACCTTGCCTTTGGCTGGCCATGACAAACGAATACCAGGCTCGGCAACGATTTCTTTAGGATTTTCTTTAGGAGTATCTACTTTTGCCGCATCGGCTTTTGGAGTGTCGCCAGCAGTTTTTGGAATGGGCTTAACAGTAATCTTGCTGTTGGCTGGTGGCTTTACCAAAATGAGATCCCCTACTTCAATCTGGTTGGGGTTCGACATATTGTTCCACTGCGCTAAATCCCGTGGAGACTGTCCGTTATCCAATGCAATCCGCGCCAAAGTATCACCACGCTTGACGCGATAGTAGCCCGGAGGAGTTGGCTCATTACTGCCACCACTGCGATCAACCACATTCGCTGGCTTCGCTCTTGGGGTAGTTGAGCAACCCACATTGATCACCAAGGAAGTCATGGCGACTAGCAATAAGAAGTATTTAGATAGGAGATTCATAGGGATTTTCATACTACCCCTGATTGTAAGGGGACAAAAAAGACCTCGTCCAGAACGGTCCTTTGATAGCGCTGGGAGCTCATCCGCTCAACCATGATCAATTGCTGCTCTTTCTCATTTTTGGCAACCGGAGCCACTAGGCGTCCACCAATAGCCAATTGATCCAATAATGCGTCTGGAATCCCCAAACCTGCAGCCGCCAGAATAATTCCATCAAATGGGGCAGCCTGCGGTAGACCCAAGATGCCATCGCCATAGATCAGGCGCAGGTTCTTAATTCGAAATGGGCGGAGTTTCTCTCTAGCCATGTCGTGTAATGGACGAATTCGTTCAATTGAATACACCTCATCCGATAGCAAGCTGAGCACTGCCGCCTGGTATCCGCAGCCAGTACCGATTTCCAATACTTTTCCCAAGGTCTGTTTGGGCTTGTGCAAAAGCTCGATCATGCGCGCCACTACCGATGGCTTGGAAATCGTTTGTGAATGTCCAATCGGTAAAGCAGTATCTTCATAAGCCTGAGGATGCATCCCTGCATCCATAAATGCATGACGGGGAACGGTAGCAATAGCTTCCAATGTTTTACCGTGCTTAACCCCAGCTGCGAGCACTTTCGCAGCTAAGGCTTGCCGATGGCCAGCATTACGCTCCGCTGCTGGTCTCAACCGCGCGTCCAGCCATTAGCGCGCATGCTAGCTAAGCGAGCATGATGTGTTAAATCCAATTGCATCGGCGTGATCGAGATGCATCCCTCATCAATTGCATGAAAGTCTGTGCCTTCAGAGCTATCTTTTGCATGCCCTGCCGCTCCAATCCAATATATGTCATCACCACGTGGGCTTTTTTGAACTACTACCGGCTGCGAATGATGGCGATTGCCCAAACGGGTTACACGCCAACGAGATAAATCAGCGTAAGGACGATTGGGGATGTTGACGTTGAGCAATGTGGCGGCACCTTCAGTGTGGCCCAACTTGGATGCCAACATCTGCGCGACGATATCGTGCGCAGCTTTAGCTGCATCCTCGATGCGATTCCAACCCTTATCAATCTGGGAAAAGGCAATGCCAGGAACTCCAAACATCACACCTTCCACTGCAGCAGCCACGGTGCCAGAGTACAAGGTGTCCTCGCCCATATTCTCGCCTTGATTAATGCCAGAGACCACGAGATCCGGTTTTTCATCCAAGAAACCTGTCATCGCAATATGGACGCAGTCAGTTGGAGTGCCGTTAATAAATAGAAAACCATCACGCTCGCCACCAGCCACACGATGAATCGATAGTGGTCGTGAAAGCGTTAAAGAATTGGAGGCGCCACTGTGATTTTGCTCAGGGGCAATGACTGTTACTCGCCCCAATGGACGAATAGCATTAACCAAGGCCAAAAGACCGGGGGCAAGGTAGCCGTCATCATTTGAAATGAGAATGTGCGGCTGTTTTGTATTTTCACTCATAGTATTTTTAATGCGATCCCATCACTTCTACTTGACTCATACTGTTTCCAGATGAGCGCTTTAAAGCCTAGATTCGCATCCCTTGGAACAGCTCAATTACGCAAAATAAGTTAACGACTTCACTTTTATTGATTATAGGGGTGCACAGGCGCAAGGAACCCCCAAAAAACACATATCTAATTGATTTTTATAGCCTAATTAGGCAGGGTCAGCCCGAAACGATTAAAACTCGGCATGAATCCTAAAAGATAGGATATTTACTGGTCCACGGGCAGAGTTATAGGCTGGGTTGATGATGTGCTGAAAGTTCAAGCCGGCCAGAACGTTCTTGATCACGGTGGCGTTGTAATAAACCTCGCCGATCCGCTCTGGTGAATAGGAAATCGTCTGACTTGGGCTAGCGTAGTCACCAATAAAGTAAGAAACGCCACCTGCCTGCAGGTAAGAACGGCGATAGCTGGATAGGCCGTTTTGCATCATCGAGATTCCAATGCTGTCATTGGGGCGCTTCCAACTTGTGCCATTCATACCCAAACCAACTGATAGTGAATTATCGGCTTCAGTAAAAGACATGGTCTCTGTATGGCCATCGGAAGTAAAGGCGCGGCCATAAATGCCAAGATCCCTTGTTAGAGCTTGCTCACCATGAATACCAATACCGGTTTTGATCTGCATATTGTTGCGGACGTTATTAATCGCTTGAGTGCCTTGGCGAGCATTTGGGTCCTGATCAATGTAATTGGTAGCGTCAGAGAACCTAGCCAACATCATTTTGTTGCGATAAGCCAAAACGCTGACCTTACCAGGCAGATCGGCAATATTGTGCTGACGCTCTACCTCGACTTGATCGCCGTAAGTATTAAAGATTTGCCAATTGAGATCACGGCCATTGGGGGATTTCGGTGCAAGCATGCGTGAGGCACGCATCACCCAGTTATCGAGATACCACTCCCCTGCCAAGCCCCAGCTGTAGCCACGTGCGTCGGCTGCATAATCATATGCCAAGTAGGTCATATTGCCCCAGTTCATGAACTGAATGCGGGGGTCTTTAGCGTATCGGCTATCGTCAAAAATATCGAGCGTAGAGAACTGGCCGCCAGTGAGCACTACGCGGTTGCTACTGACTGTTTGAGTAATTTGATTGGCTTCATTCTCAAGAACGACTTTGTCACCCTCTTGATTGATCGTTTGACGTACAAAAGCACGGGCAGAATAAAACTTGGCTTGTACGCCATTGGCTTTAGTAGCTTCACCGTTGGTAAATCCACCTAAACCTGCTAGATCGGAGAATGGAATACCAGATACAACTTCTGGATTGAAATAGACATCGGTATTCGGTGCAATTCGTGCGCCCATGAATAGCGTGCCAGACCAGGTGTAGCTCATCGACTTCTGGGAGCTCAAACTATTTTCGCCAGCGTATGAGGATGTGAAATTGTTGTAACGCTGATTAATGTAAGTGGTTTGACCGTGAAGATTTACGGGCATGCCCCACAAACTTCCCTCGGTTGGCAGATCATCAATTGGCGAGGCAAAGCTCGCAACTTGATCTGAGCCTGAGCCTGCTTTTTGAGCGAGCGCAGTCGTGCTGCAAATAGCAGCAAACAAGCTCAACAGGAGAAGATAGGATTTGTGGGTCATTCACAATTTCGCATTACTTAGCATCAATGGCCAATGAAAACTAAGGGCCAGATCTACCGGGGTAACAAACAAGACAACTCAGATAGGCACGGCGTGAGATTGAAGCTCAACTGGAGTGCAGGCCAAATTATCCCCAAAAAGAGGCAATTTACCTAGAATTTATGTCGATTTAGTGACGATTGGGCTGCTGGGCTTGAGCATTGACGATATCAAGCAACATTTGACCGGTTAATTCGGAATGGTCTTCAGCAGATTTTCCTAAGCGAACCCAATACTCAATTTGTTGAGAGGAGGATCTTCCGGCAACCTTGCCAGCATCCCTAGCTTGCATCACTAGACCCTGAGACAACCTAATCACTTTGGGCATTATTTATATATATGCTTTCGATCGCCAACACTCAAGACGAGAATACTAATTTCCTTATCCTGAATAGAAGCAATAATTCGATAATCTCCGACCCGGTACCTCCAGTAGTCTCCATACTCCTTGCCCTTTAAAGCTTCACCCAGAATTCTTGGATCAGCCTGAACGGCAAGTCTCTTTCTGCAAAACTCAAAAATTCTTTTGGCTACCTTTGGATCAAATTTTCTTAATTGTTTTTCTGCTGATGGGGAAAACTCAATCAGCCAAACCAAGATTTCGCTCCACTTGGTCCAATGGAATAGCTTTTACTTTGCCACTTTTCAACGCCTTCATACTCTTATCAGCAAGATATAAGTCTTCTAAATCTTCCAGGTAAGCCAGAATCGCTTCGCGGGCATAGAAGGTTTTGGTTCTTCCAGTTGCTTTGGCCAAATTATCAAGTCTCAATTCAATTTCCTTGGGTAATCGTATTGCCAGCATATAGCCTCCTAGTAATTGCTATACAAGTATAGCAATTATGACGAATTTGTAGGGGCTACTGCAATGGCAATTATTTAGTTAAGAGGGTTGGGTAAGAAAGATGTCAAAGTGATTGAGCATCTTTAAAAAAAGTTACGAAGAAGTATTTTATTGAAGCAGTGCTCAGCATTCAACGCTATTGGCAAAAGGGTTTTAGAGGGCTACCCTACTGTTCGACGATCCATCAGCGCCCTGGCTAAGGTTCCCGCATCGACATACTCCAGTTCACCACCCACCGGAATACCTCTAGCGATTCTGGTGACTTTGATGCCTTTGGATTTGAGTACTTCACCAATGTAGTGGGCTGTGGCCTCACCTTCACTTGTGAAATTCGTTGCCAGAACGACTTCTCTAACTGGCACTCCAGTATCGGGAGATTCAATGCGATTGAGTAATCGATCGAAATGGATTTCATTGGGACCCATGCCATCAAGTGGCGAGATGCGGCCCATCAATACAAAGTAATTACCTTTAAAGCTCAGTGTCTGCTCAACCATCACTTGGTCAGCAGGCGTTTCCACAATGCACAGTAAAGATGGATCACGACGATCATCATTACAAGTTGCACAGATTTGGGTTTCGGAGAAGGTATTGCAACGGGCACAGTGCCCTACTGTCTCTACAGCCTCACCTAATGATTGGGCAAGTACAGCCGCACCATTGCGATCATGCTGAAGCAAATAAAAAGCCATGCGTTGTGCTGACTTTGGCCCTACTCCAGGCAATACGCGCAATGCCTCGATCAACCGACCGAGAGCATCTTGTGGAGCTTCTTGACGTGCCATTAAATAAACAGTTTTTTATTAATGATTAAAAAGGCAACTTAAATCCAGGGGGCATTGGCATGCCAGCAGTAGCACCAGACATCACTTGTGAACTAGCAGCTTCTACTTGTTTGAATGCTTCTGTATAGGCAGTAACTAATAAGTCTTCAAGCATTTCGCGATCATCCATTGCGCCTGGATCGATTTGCACGCGTTTCATTTCGTGTTTGCCAGAGATAGTGACTTTAACCAAACCACCAGCTGCTTGGCCAGTGACTTCTAGCGCAGCCAATTGCTCTTGCGCTACTTTCATTTTCTCTTGCATCTGCTGGGCTTGTTTCATCAAACCAGCAAGGCCACCTTTCATCATCGCTTTATTTCCTTGTATCAAATATTGTTAAATCTGACAATTAAAGAGGCTTAACAGAACCACCGACTACTTTGGCTCCAAACTCTTTTTCTAATTGCTGAATAAATGGATCTTGAGCAATCATCTGCTCTGCGTTTTGTCTTTTCTCTTGATGAATCTGAGCATCGACTTTAGCTACTGTCTTGCCTTCAACTTCACCCTTCTCTATTAATACTTTGATCGGCTTGCCGAAGTGTGCACTTAATGCATCAGCGAGACGACCAACAGAAGCTTCTGAAGCCAGCTGAGGCATCGGCGTCACAACCGTAGCGCGCACGCCTGCTGGTGAATCTTCCCAATCTTGTAACTCTGTCTGAAACGCTAACTGCTGAACCAAACCTTTAACCGGCAACTGACGCATCAAGGCATGCCAGTCTGGACGATTGGCTGCAGATGCAGTGGCTGCTGGTGCAGGAGCTGTTGGAGCTGAAGCGGCAGGCTTAGCTGCCATAGGTGCTGGAGCAGATGCTGATCTTGCTGAAGCAGCTGTTTGATTTGCTGGTGCTGCTGGTCTTGGGGCGCTTGCTACTGGCGGCGCTGAATTCCCTACCCTGCCTGGAGTTTCATTTCCGGGACGAAAGGCCAGCATGCGCAGGAGCGTCATGGCAAAGCCAGTTTGTTCATCGGGAGCAAGCGATAAATCTGGACGACTAGTAATGCTAATTTGGTAGAAGAGTTGCGCTTCTTCTTTTGTGAGCGCACCAGCTAAGCGATGAATTTCTGCGGCTTCAGGCCAATCTTCTAAAACAGATTCTGGAACAATTTGTGCGGCAGCAATTTTTTGAATGAGACTTGATAAATCTGCAAGTGCTAATGAGAAAGACATACTGCGCTCACCCATCTCATTAGAGATAGCTAGCAATGTCGCACCATCTTTTGCAATCAAAGCATCCAGAATACGAATGAGATAAGCATCATCCAATGTGCCGAGCATGCCGCGCACAGCTTCTTCAGATACTTTGCCAGCTGCATATGCAATGGCTTGATCAGTCAGCGATAAGGCATCACGCATGGAGCCTTGTGCTGCTTTTGCCAAAACACGCAGTGCATTGGTTTCGCAATCCACTTTTTCTGCGGCGAGTACTTTTTCTAAATGCTCAACGATAAGTGGGACTGGCATTTGCTTGAGATTGAACTGCAAGCAGCGGGACAGAATGGTTACCGGAATCTTTTGTGGATCAGTAGTCGCAAGTATGAACTTCACATGTTCAGGCGGCTCTTCGAGCGTCTTGAGCATGGCATTAAAGGCATGATTGGTGAGCATGTGCACCTCGTCAATCATGTAGACCTTGTAGCGCGCATTACTTGGTGCGTAGGCTGCCTTCTCTAGTAGAGCGGCAATATCATCTACTCCGCGATTACTCGCAGCATCCATCTCGATATAGTCAACAAAGCGTCCGGCATCGATTTCTAGGCAAGCTGGGCATTTGCCGCAGGGTTCTGAGGTCATGCGACCTTGGCCATCTTCACCGGTGCAATTGAGGGCTTTGGCCATAATTCGGGCGATTGTGGTCTTTCCGACCCCGCGAGTGCCTGTAAATAGCCAAGCGTGGTGTAGTCGACCCTGGTCTAATGCATGGGTTAATGCCTTAACCACATGGTCTTGTCCTACCAATTGGGAGAAAGTTTTAGGGCGCCACGAACGGGCTAAAGCCAATGCTGTCATGTATTACATTCTAACAAGCTAAAATGGAATCGGACGGGCCTCCCCGCATGGCGGTTTGGATAACCTGGTCAGGTCGGGAACGAAGCAGCCAAACCCAATTCTGTCAGTGCCGGGGGTCGGGCTCGTCCACCCTCCCATATAGATTTTTTGCTTAAGCAGACCGCTTAACGAATAAGGCTTCCCACACTATTGGCCAACCAAACGCCAAGCCTCTACTCGCACTATTCAAAGCTCATTTTCACGCAAAGCATCGCTCTTCATTTTTTAGCATTCCTACAGAACAATCAGCCTTTCCTGATACCAGCTGACACCACTGACTTTTAAGCTTAGAGCCAGCTTCTTAACCTAAAGCGCACCATTTAAAACCACTTATGAGCAAATCAGCGATTGCAATAAGTTCACATATATGAGAACATAAATTTGGCCATTTGGACCATTCTGTACTTCAATGAACGAACAAAAGCGGAGATTCTTGCTTGGCCGGTAGGGATCCTTGCGGATTACAGGCGACTACTGGAATTAATGGGGCAATACGGGGCGGATTTAAGACTGCCCCACTCAAGAGCAATGGGCGATGGTTTATTTGAAATTCGCTGCAAGGGAAGCGAAGGAATTGGGCGGGTTTTCTACGGAATGATGATTGGCAAAAAAATCATCATCTTGCATAGCTTCATCAAGAAAACTCAAGAGACTCCGGATAAGGAAATTAAAAAAGCGCGAAAGCGATTAAAAGAGGTAAATGAACATGGTTAAGCACAAAGATATATTTTCCCCCGTCCCACATAGTCGTAAAGACGATGAAAAACTATTTTCCAATCCCTCTTTTAAAAAGGCGTGGGATGCACTCGAGGAAGAGTATGCCGCCCTCGCTGAATTATTTCAGGCTCGCAAAGAGGCTGGATTAACGCAAGAGCAAGTAGCGCAAATTATGGGGACGACTAAAAGCGCTATCTCGCGTCTCGAATCATCGATTCGGAGTGATAGTCACTCCCCTTCTTTCTCAACTCTGCGTAAGTACGCCAATGCTTGCGGCAAGAAACTGATGATCAAGATGGTGTAGATCAAGAGTCATTTTTTGAGTAGCCCAGCTCTTTGAGCTTCTTCGAGAAGGCAGCTCTACCTTCTGCCTCTGAAACAATCTTTCCATTGACAGACCAAATGCCACGTCTCAAATCAGCGGCGGCAATTTCGGGGGCATCATCAGGATCAATGCATGGTTCTGCATTGAATATCGATCTGTATAGATAAGAACACTCCATCAATAGCGCCATGGCTTGCTTAATCGCCTCGCTCAACATAGTATCGCTGACGATATCCCCCGAATAATCAATCACGTTCCGGTGTTTGCGCAACTGATCCAATGTAATCAAGGTAGATGAATCAATCCCTATGGTGTGCACCAAACTTTGAATAATGGTTTGATGGTGCCCTGGCTTACTGGTAAGTACTCTGTAGCCGTGCGCTTGCATTGCTGCACTTGAGGACTGAGTGATGGATTTGTATGCCAGATCAAAGCGCCCTTCATTGCTGAGCTCCATGACTTGTGCATCCTTCAAGCTAGCTTGAGAAGCCTCTAATAAACGTTGAATGCTAAGTTTGTCACGCTCAATTGTGTCAAGCGTTACCCCGATGAGATTTTTTAACAAGTTGTGTGTCTCCATTGATGAGCAGATCATGCTCATTGCCAATGATGTATAGCTTTGGTTTGCTTAATACATCACGGATGAAGGCTCCATTATCTTGTATGAGCTTTATCCAATCCTTACCAGTAAAGAGCTTGGGGTTAATTTCTCTTCCGAGCGTTTCCTGATATGGGTGGAGGGTTGCAACGACATCAGCAAACTCAAGGTCACCAATAATCATGATGTCGACATCACTACCTATAGTGGATTTACCCCCTGCAGTAGATCCAAATACAAATGCACATTGAATCTGCTTCTCAAGAGGTAACAGTCCCTGTAGAAGAACATCTACTAGGCCGCTGGTTTTTCTCAGAATGCTCGCCAACTCTTCGAAGATAGGGCATGAGCGATTCGCTTGGTAATGGGTTTGGTTGCCGATCTTTTTTACCGTCACTAGCCCTGCTTTTTCCAGCTTAATCATTTCGCGTTGCAAAGTTCCTGGCGTGGTTCCGGTTAGGCCTGCGATCTGACGCAAGTAATAAGCCTGCTCTGGATGCAATAGAAGTAGGCTCAATACGCGACTGCGGTATTGACCAAAGAGGATGGATGTAAGCGTAGTCATAGGCCATATATTGCCTTATTGTCGCTTTATTAGCAACATTAGTTGCTTATTTAGCAACTAATGTTTCTTCCGCAGAAGAAAGCTTTATTACAAAATCCTTAAAACCCTGAGGATGCCCCAAATCATCCAAATAATCAGCAAAACCAGGACTACTCGGGAATCCATTACCAATCTAAATAGTCTTTGCTGCTTGTGTCTACATTCAATCGCTAGGTGCATTCCCAATCCCCCGGTAGTCATAAAGATTCAGCGTAGAGGTTTAGGAAGTCAATGAACAGGGATTGGGGATGATTTGGGCGTATGAATAGGCCGAGTTCTCTCCTCTAACCAACTGAGCTATTTATTCAAAATTGCGTACTTTCCTACAATCTTTTCAGTAAAGGATGATGTAATATATGTACCATAATTGGTACGCTACTTGGATGAGACATCCCATCCTAGAAGTTAACTTTTATGGAACCGAACATGGAAATGAGCCAGTTAGAGAATGGCTTCAGTCATTAAGAGGCATTGATAAAAAACGTATTGGGGAAGATATCAAGACTGTTCAGTTTGGATGGCCATTAGGAATGCCCTTGGTAAAACATCTTAATGGGGATATTTGGGAGGTTCGAATCAATCTCAGCAAGAGCATCGCCAGAGTGATGTTTGTATTAGATGCAAGTTCAATGGTGCTGATTCATGGATTTATTAAAAAGCAGCAAAAGACTTTAAAGTCCGATTTAGGTCTGGCTAAAGATAGGGCAAAGAAATTAAGGGGGCACTCATGAAGAAAAAACACGTTGGCAGTAGCTTTGATGATTTCTTAAAAGAAGAATCAATTTTTGATCACTCTAGTGCAGTGGCAGTCAAAAGAGTCATCGCCTGGCAAATTGAACAAGAAATGATCAAGCAAAATCTTACCAAGACTGTGATGGCAAAGAAAATGCATACCAGCCGAGCAGCCCTCAACCGCTTACTTGATCAATCGGATACTAGTCTCACACTGCTGACATTAACAAGCGCTGCATCCGCACTTGGAAAAATGATTAAGTTTGAAATGAAAGCAATTTAAGTTTTATTAAGGATGGTTTAGAGAGTTATGAATAAAAGATCCCCCACCCACCCTGGCGCTATTCTGAGAGAGGATGCATTGCCCACTCTAGGAACTTCTATTGCCGAGCTATCCGAGCATCTTGGTGTAACTAGAGAAACATTAAATGCTGTTCTTACCGAAAAAATTTCTGTCACGCCAGAGTTTGCGCAAAAGCTGGGTACCTTTTTAGGCAATGGGCCTCAGCTATGGATTGAAATGCAATCCAAATATGATCTTTGGCAGAGACAAGCCAAACTCAAGGCACAATAGCCAATCAACTACCTTTAGGTTAAGAAGCCCATGCCCCAAGCTATTATTTTTGATGTAGAAGCAACTGATAAGAACGATGCCGTCATCATTGAGGCTGCCTCTTTAGACGTCACCTCTATTAATCCCCTTGCGGTCAGTAATCCTTGGGTGCAGCGTTATAACCCTGGTAAACCAATTAGCTTGGGTGCTTTAGCAACTCACCACATCATGGATGAGGAATTGGTTAATTGCCCCGCTAGCAGCTCTTTTAGATTACCTAGTGGCACTAAATACATCATTGGTCATAGCGTAGATTTTGACTGGGAAGCTATTGGTAAGCCTGAGGTCAAGCGTATTTGCACCCTTGCTCTCGCTCGTAGCCTTTGGCCTGACTTGGATAGCCATACCCAAAGCGCTCTGCTCTACTACTTTGAAAGAGCAACTGCTAGAGAGCAATTGCGTGATGCCCATAGCGCATTAGCAGATGTATGGATCTGCTCCAAGATTCTGGGACAGATCATTGATCGCTTGCACCCTGCTTCTTTAGATGCTTTGTGGGAAATGTCTGAGAAGGCTCGCATTCCGACGATCATGCCTTTTGGTAAACACAAAGGTGAACTGATTAGTCAGGTGCCATCTGACTACAAGCAATGGATGCTTCGTCAGGAAAACGTCTCTGAATACCTTCGCAAGGCCTTGCAGGCCTAAATCTTTGCTGGGTTTTTTACTGTAGCTTTAATGTTGCTTATGCGCTGAGGTAACTAGCTTTTCTGTATAGGCAATCGCTACAGCTGACAACACAAAGGTAATGTGGATTAAGGTTTGCCACATTAAGGTTTTTTCATCATAGGAAGCTGCATTGATGAAAGTCTTCAGCAAATGGATTGATGAGATACCAATGATGGCGGTTGCTAGCTTTACCTTGAGTACACCGGCATTCACATGGGATAGCCATTCTGGCTGATCTGGATGGTTTTCTAATTCCAAACGAGAAACAAAAGTTTCCCACCCGCCAACGATGACCATGACCAACAGGTTGGAGATCATCACTACGTCGATTAATCCCAGCACTACCAACATCAGGGCAGTTTCAGTCATGGACTTGTCTGCCATCATAGTAATGAGGTGAACGAGCTCTATCCAGAACTGCCAAACATAGACACCTTGGGCAACTATCAATCCCAGATAGAGTGGTGCCTGCAACCAGCGGGACATAAATATCCAGCGTGGCAGTGGACGTAGTTTTTTATCTATGTAGGTTTGCTTGTCTTCAGTCATAAATTTATTTTATCGGTATTTATGATATTTCTTATCGCTCGCAAATACCTAATCAATGCAGGGGAATACACCCTGCTGAAGCAGATTTAGGCGAATCTGAGCTCTATTTCCACGCCAAGGTCTTTAACTAGTTCCTCGTAGTAATCGCTCCACTGAGCCCAAAGGACTTCCCATTCAGATTGGGTAATTTGAATGTAAATTAGAACCTTTTTGGTGCTGCGGCATTTATCCCGCACATGAGATAAAGCCGTTCCCAAAATATCACCAACAGACCAGGTGCCCACTTGTTTCACCACAACGAGCAAGTTTGATTTGCAAACGTTATATGCATCAGAAGGGATGACATTCCAATCCCCCTGGAGATTCGGCAAATCGCCCGTAATCATAATCTTAGCAAGAGTTTGTGCAATATTTCCCGGCAATTGAATGTTTACAGGATCGCGTCCTGAACCAGCAGTATTCATTTTCTTAATTCCTCTGGCTGAGGCATTCAAACCCTTATCTAATTCACCTAAAACGGTTTCCTCAACCTTGGCCGGGGACCAAGAATCATGACCTTGGTGCGCGATCGCGATATAGACATCCTCCAACAAGTCTTGTTGGAATTGCTCATCATTGAATCGCAAGTTATATGCAGAAATATTATTGTCGTAACGTTCGATAGCGTGGCCAAGCCAACCCCCGGTATGACTAGTACTACTCTCGCGTATTGCCAACATTTTGCGCGCATGGTGAATGAGGCGACCCTTATCAAAAATTCCATTGCGCAGCCCGCCTTCGGTGATTCCAACATATAGGATTGGATACCGCGTACTGATAACCGCATAAATTAAGTGATTGAGATTGGCCATGGAAACAAAATCTGCCATGGCTTCGGGGGAGCCCGCAACATCAATGCCCGGCTTTAGTTTTAGCGGGCCGATTTTCAATCCAGAACCCACGCCATCAGGCTTAGTAGAGGCGCTCGATCCCGATGAAATAGATACATAGGCTTTACTCCAAGCAGAATCAAATGAGCCTGAGACTTTAACATCGCAAATACTGTCTAATTTATAAAAATCGCTAAATTGAAGCGTCATGGTGACCTCGGATTAATGTTTTTCTAGTTCTAATTTATATAACTTTTACTATATTACTTGAGACCCCTGCTTCTCACATTGGGCTTGAGGCACCACGTTGATTTCAATGCTCTCCATAGCATTGAGCAATTGTGACTTCGTATTGCGGATAGGCAGACTGAAGGTGGTGTTGACCTTGAAATCCCCATAGATTGAAAAATCAGCGTCTGGTGTATGGGAGGCAAAAAACTGCCCTGTTGGATAGCCGTACTTTTCAGGTCGATATACCCCAAAAGCCAGGCTCTCCCCAAAGAAAGCTCCACTGAAATAGGGGATACTTGCACAAATACTATAGATAGCTTCACCTGCGGCATTTTTAATGGTTATCTGTACAGATGGTTTGGTATTCACCATGCGCTCTTTTAATGACTCAGCTTTTTTAATATCTGTATAGGCTGCATAAGTAGTAAACCAATCGCTTTGACGTTTTAATGAAATTACCGAGGGCCAAGCTCTCGCATAACGTTGATTAGCAGCATCAGCACCATTACGGGTACGAACTAGCACCTCATGCATAGCGTCAAGATACTCCCGGCTCCACGAGATCTCTACCGGCACCAGGATTTCTGCATCACGATTAACCATGCGCCAATTAGCTTGCCCCATATTGATGACAAAAGACTTTTCGGGGAAGTCATTACCTACTGCAGCAAGCAAGCGATCTCCCTGCACTCGTTCCTCTAAGACCGACTGATATTGCGAAGAGGCTTTGGCACCGTTAATAGTGCCACCCCCTTTGCCAATGACAAACAAGCGATTGGCAATCTTGCTCTCTGCAACCCAAACATCCATCACAAGCTTAGTTTTACCGTTAAGATCCTCTTCACTAATGACTTTATATTCATCTACATACCCCGATGAATATAAAGTAATGTCACTGCGGATCACCTCCTGATTTTTGACCTGCGTCTCAGTCAATACAAGCGTACCAACCGCCTGATTTACTGCAAATCGTAAACCCTCCTGCTTCGCTTGTTCGTGGGTCTGCCCGCTAGCCTCTACACGTAAGTAATACATGCGTTGAGTGTTTTTCACTAGCCATTGACCTGCCGATACAGCCAATCCAATAGGGTTTATTGCAAATATATTCTGCGCTACGCCATTGATACCATATAGGGATACGAACACAACAACTAGAAGTTTTACGAGCTTGCTCATTAACCCCTCCTATTTCATGAGTGCGCGAACATAGCTAGCACTTGCTTGATCTTTTTTGCTCCACTGGTATACCGCTACATACTGCTTTCCACCATCCAACACCTCATCACGCACTTTGCGAACTGCAGTCAAGCGCCCTTGCGCCAGCATAGAATTGACTGTGCTCACCAGCGTTTGATCAACGGTTTTTGCAATTCGCTTATTGGAGCCCTCCTGGGATTCAGATGATGGATTGGGCGAAGGGATTGTTTCAATTTGCTTCTTAGTTAGAGTCGTGGAACCGTCGACCGACTGAAACGACTTGCTTGAGTCATCATTGGCTATATCCAAGGCTTTACTCAGAATCTCCACTTTCTTATTGGAGCTCACACTTTGGCCATAGACAAACTTCACCAACTTATCCATGGCATCCGCCTCCGCAATGACTGTGTAGTTACCCTTCCATACTGGGGCTTGGCCGAAGACCTCAATACGATCAACATTTCCAAAGCTGGTGTAGAACACCTTAACCCCCTCGTCAGAAAAATCAACGCTGACCTTGGCGTCCTTGATGTTGCCCATCTCTTGAGTCTGTCCCGCAGCCTGATATTTAGATTGCTTGGCGTCACCAATAGATGAGCAAGCACCCAAGAAGAAGGCAGCAGTTACGGTAATTACAGCTTCAATAGTGCGTTGTGAAATACGATTCATGGCCTTTACTCCGGTAATGGTTAAATTTTTAGTGTTGATGCATTAATGGCGTTGAAGCTAATTACTTTTCAGCTTATGCGGCCAATAACAATATGGGGTGCACTTGATCGGGCAGGCCTCCAAGCTTGGCCAACTTCATTTTTGCTAAGGCGGCCACCTTCTCTGAAAAGAGCTCCGGGAAATCCAGCACAATTGCTTCAGCTGATAGATGAAGGTGGCGCGAGTTAGCAAGAATCTCTAGATTTTTACTGGGCTTAGCATCTGATGTGATGCGATGAATGGTTTCAATCACCCCATGACGCTTTAGCATTTGCTTAGTGCGAGTTAGCGGAATACGCTGCACATTGAGATAGCTAATACCCTGAGCAACTCGCTCCAATACTTCTGCTGGCGCATGGTCTGGGGCAATATCAGCTGGTTGGTATACGTACAACTGAAACTGCTCTGCAATCGAGCTAAAACCAAAGTCCTGCGCTGCTTTGATAATCTTTTTTAAATCCTTCTTATCAATCTCACCACGCTGAGCCTGAGTCAATAAGTTTCCAAAATTGTATTTACGAGCTTTCATTTTTATTAACTCCTTTTCATTTACCGAGCCATCAGAATATCAATTAGAAATGACAATATTTGTCACTTTGATAATTATTTGTAAAATAATTATCAAGCCCCATAAAGGCCACCAAGGCCTAAGCAGCAGCTAGAAAACCAATCTGACGCGAGTGGGAGGATTTTTTAACTCCGACTGCTTTAACCAACACTTGAAGCGCGTCATTAGCAGACTGGAGTTTAAGAAAACGATTTTGGCGACCTAATTGCTCGAAATCTCCCGGAGTTAAGTTACGTAATTCCTGAAAAGGAAGCTTCACACCCTCGGGGTCTGGGAGCTGCAATTTTTCGCAAGTTGCCATAAACATTTTCCAGGCTTGCTCTTGCTTCATGAAGTCAAACTTGAGGCTAATGTCAAAACGACGTAAGGCAGCCTCATCAAGGTTATCGAATAAATTTGTAGAGGCAATAAAAATACCTTTGAAGCTTTCCATTTGAGTCAGCATTTCATTCACCATGCTGATTTCCCAGCTTTGCTTCGCCTGAGTGCGTGCAATTAGGAAGGTATCAACCTCATCAAACTGCAGTAGTGCTTTTTGACGTTTAGCCATAGCAAATGCCCCTGCAATTTTTTGCTCGGTTTCGCCAACATGCGAGCCCAATAGATCTGAAGCCTTCAAAACAATATGGGTAATTCCCAGTTGGTCAGCCATCCACTTACCAAATGCAGTCTTACCCGTACCGGGAGGACCCCACGCACAAATACGAGCCTCACGAGTTTGTGCCACCCCATCTAATAGATTCTGAATATCTACTGTAGAGTTCACCATATCCGGCTTAAAGCCTAGTCCAAGCGATCCAGTATCAAAAGTTTGGACCTGAGACGCACCCTGGGCCTGTAGTTTGTCGTTAACCAGCATCAGCGCCAATTCGTTGCGCTCAATTGCTGTTTTATTTTCAGCCAGAGCCTTGACTACCTGAGCCGTCTTTGCGACCAGCGCAGGTGAAGTATTCTTATTTTTAGCGATATCCCCAATAATTTCTTTACCCAGCACTTCACCGCACATCTGAGTGAGCATATTGCGACGTTGTGCCTCATCTGGAATGGGCATCTCAAAACAAATATCAAAACGACGAATATAGGCCTGATCAAATGAACGTATTGAATTTGCCACCCAGATTGCCGGCAAAGAATTATTTTCTAGAGTCAGGTTAATCCAGGATTTTTGAGCCATGGTGGCCTCATCATCTGCTAACGGACGAGAGCGACCAGTCAAGACCTCTTCACACTCATCAAATAAAACGATCGTGCGACCCTGCTGAAACAGGGATTGCGCTGCACGATAGCTGCGCAAACGACGGATTGGGGTAACTGGATTTCCCGCTAAATTGGTAGCAGCCACCTCCATTAACTCACAACCAAGCTCTTTGCTAAGCAACTTAGAGAACTCGGTCTTACCAGTTCCTGGACGCCCATAAATGAGCACATTGACACCCGTTTTACCCTTGGAAATTGCATCCTCTAAATAGGTCTTGAGAGCTGATGCGCGCTCTGCAATATGGTCAAAGTCACCCATCTGCAATGAGCCGTCATCCACTGGGCGGACATAGGTTTTAATCAATTCACGCACATTACGCTGGTGCATTACTGCGCGCTTCGCAAACGTCCATGTTATTAAGTCTACGCGTGAGCGAACGCTCCCCTCCCCACGATGATCCAATGAAATGAGCCCAGTACGAATGAGGTTGGATTGTTCATCCAAAACTGTCTCTAATTCAGTACTTTTAATTCCAAGCATGGGCGCATAAATTTTCGGAATCGAAAATGCAGATACAGATTCCCCAATCAGATCGGTACACTCTTGCAAAATGACTTCACTATGAATCAAGATAGTCAGACCCAAAACCTGCTTATCTAGCTCGCTTAAATTCGCCATCTCCGCCAAAGCATTTAGGTTGCGTGCAAGATGCTTTGGC
The DNA here is from genome assembly GCF_018882405.1 of Polynucleobacter sp. 31A-FELB. Taxonomy (GTDB): domain Bacteria; phylum Pseudomonadota; class Gammaproteobacteria; order Burkholderiales; family Burkholderiaceae; genus Polynucleobacter. Next base: position 38,483 of record NZ_JACVOO010000011.1, read on the forward strand.
AAGGAGTAGGCCGCCCCCAGCTCTCCCTCCCAGACCGAAAGGATTGTCAGTAAATTAGCACGCAGCTCAGCTAAATCACGTTTTTTGGAATAATCCTCGAAGTTTTTGAAACCCAAAAAACTGTACAACTTCGTGCTGCAGAATGTATAGGATGACTTCAGATTATTTAAGGCGCTGGTATTAAGCAAGGTGCGCAATAGGACGACGCGTAACCATTGCGCATACTGGATATCCCCATCGATCAAATCCTCTATTTGTTCCTGCGCCATCTCATCAATGGATAGATATTTCTCTTTTTTTGCTTTTAGCAGGCGCTCTTGACGCAATGCAAGGTGCTCCGCAGCACTTGGCTTTTCATCCTCAAGCTCAGGCGAATTGGCATTCATCAGTTGATCAAAATCCATTTGTATTTCTCCATTAGTTGACTGTTTAAATCCCTTCCCAGGGAGCGATTCCGGGAAGGGGTGCTACACACAACAAACACTCACCTAATTTCTTTGGGGAAATACACAACGTTCCCGTCTCCAAACTCCATCTCTAGATTATTTTTGGCTTCAATGGCAGTAGTTGCCATGACTTCGATTTTTTCCAGATGGCATCCACCACCACGACGCACAGTTGCTTGAAACATTTTCATTTGAAAACCTTTCCAATTGATTGGGATAAATTGAATACTGCCATATATAAATGACATTATTTGTCACTTAAACTGATTACTTGAAAATACTTAATTACCCGAGAAAGGGCTTTGGAATCTATGAATTATTTGATTGATGTCCCAATCAAAACCTCTAGGAATGAGTGGCTTTACCCACGAGTGTGTACTTTATAAACACTCTTAGGCTCACTGAATGAGCCTATTGGAAACAATGGAAAGTTAATTAAGAGTAGTTAGCTAATGCTCTTTTTAGATCGTACTCAATCCGATCGCGAATGAGTTGAGGCTCTATTACCTTAACAAATGGGCCTAGACTGCGTAACCACCATACAAGCTCCTCTTGAAGCAACAGAGTGACAGTCACAAGCGACCAATTCTCTTTGGATTCATCCTCCAAAGGAGATTCGCCTTTTATTTTTTCCCATCGATCAATAATTGCGTAGCCTGCTGGGGAAATTACCTGGTCATGACCAATCGGGGTTTCATTTAATATCCCCGCCGTTCCAGAATCGACTAACAATTTCAGCCTAATTGGCTGACCATAGATGATTGGCTTTCCTTGCTTATCGTGCGATGCGTATTTAGGCTGTGCAATCCCGCGATCCAACTGTGCTTTAATTTCTGCACGTGAAGCTGGCTGAAATCGCTCTGGGGATATTCTTGCTGAATCAACTCTATTTAATAAATAAGATCGTAAATTAGGTTGCGTAGGTGATGTAATAAGCAAGTAGGTTCTAGCCCCCTTCTGTACTAGGGCTTGAGGGAATACTACCCCCCTCAGCTTACCGCTATAAACAATTTCTAGACTCTGCTCCTGTAGCAATGCCTCATGAATGACTTTTTCAACATCCTTGCGAATAGCTCTCTTTTTGAATGAAATCCAATCAGGGAGGCGCTCTATCTTATCCAGCCATTTCTTTGCCTTAAGTTCTGCCTGCCTGGGAGTTGCTGATGTTTTCTCAATTACTCTTTGTTTTGCCTCATCCATTGCTAAAGAAAAATAAGGATTCAATGTCTCACTGACGGTTGACGGCATCCAAGAGGTACCTAGCTTTTGCAGCATACCGAACGCAATCATCTCATTTTCCGAGAGACCCGCAAGCTTAAATGGCGCACCAGACTCGTCCCAAGAAACGCCCTTTCTAGTGGAAATAATTTTTTCTCTCTTCAGCGTATTAATTGCCCTACTTAAAATCTCAAGATCTCGTTGGACATAGCGCAAAAAAGAGGTTGGCGAGACTTGAATATCATGCCCAAGGCTATGGCGTTTATACAAACGCTCTGCTATCTCCTTCTTGCTAATGGAGCGACCTGCTGTTGGAATTGCTCTTAAAACATCCCAGCGTCGCTGAAGGACGCGAAGTGCCTCTTTCTCCTCCGGAACCTCTTGGGTGGGATCGAAATCCTCGGCTATCTTTTTCTTTGCCATATGCGCTACTCCGCTCTTCTATTTAATCTTGCAACTACCGATTTACCTGCAGCTAGATAACGCTCATATCGGTGCTCCTGGCCCTCATCGCAATACCCATCAGTTACCCGCTCATACCCAGGCCATGACTCACCCTCTGTTGCTAGATACAAATATCGTGGCAATTTCTTAGCCGCTTTATAGAGAAGGCAGTCACCATAAAAAGTTGCGAACTGAAACCCCCAAGGTCCATGATCTTGCAACACTACGATATTCGGATATACCTTTGCTTTTTGTAGGGCTCGATAAGCCTGAATACCTTCGGCCCTAAGGTAAATCAGGTGAAACTGGATCTCTGGAAAAAACGCGCGCAATCCAAAAAAGTTTTGATTCTCAAGCGCATATTCCTGCGCGTAATCAGGCGTAGATGCATAAAAGCTGTCATTTGGATTGGGGAAGAAATCTGAATACTGAAATGCGCCAAAATCTGCCGGTAATAGATCATTAACTAGCACTACATTAGTTGAATACAGACGCTTGACTCGATCAATAAGTTGCTCGATGACATCAGGTGTAATGTTGATGTCGACATAGATTGCAGTTGCGAGTGAATCAAAAGGGGCTTGTCCAGTAGCAGATCGACTTCTCAAGATCAAATCCAAGGGTCCCGTATCCGTATATGCGCCAGGATAATAAAGGCATGCTGATTCCACAGGATTACCCCAGCGATTACCGCCGGCTTCATGCAAATATTTGATAGGCAACATTTAATAGACTCTCATTTGCCATAGAAGGAGGTAATGTCAAATGCGATATCCTTCACCTCCCCTGATGGTAGTTTGATTGTGAGGATGTCGATCTCCACCGGATCGCCTCCTTTATTGGGGTTTCGGGTCGTTACTCTTTGGCGCAACAATTCCCACCCCACTCCAAATTCGCCATAAATTTGATCAATGTATTCATATTCAGCGCAAATTCCGGACTCGGTATCTAGCGCCTCAATCACAATCAATTCACAATTATTTACATTCAAAGGCATGAGCACTCTCTTGTCGGATACACATAAATATAGAGTCTAATCTGAATTAATGACAAAAAGTATCATTTATATTTGATTTAATAAGATCTACATAACGCCAATGGATAAATACCCATGAAATCAAATATCGGGACAAAGCCCTATACCCTGACCAAGTCCAAGGTAATTTCAGGGCTTCAATGCCATAAAAAGCTCTGGCTTGATACGAATAATCCGATTAAGCAAGAATTACATATTTTCTATATCGGGAATCGCTTTGGAGAATTTGCGCGCACCCATTACGGCACTGGAGTCGACTTAACAGGCAATCTGGATGCAACATCTGCCGCAGCAGAAACACAGGTCGCAATCAATAACCCCTTGATATCGATCATCTATGAGGCAGCCTTTTTGTATAACGACACTCTAGTGCGTGCCGATGTTCTGCGCCGAAACCCCGAGGGGTGGGAAATGATTGAGGTGAAGTCTTCCACAAGCCTAAAGGAGGAGCATATAAAGGATGCCTCCGTACAAGCCTATGTTGCAAAAGGCTCCGGCCTTAAGTTAAATAAAATTCAGATAGCTCATATCAACAATACCTTTGTATATCAAGGCAAAGGTGACTATGCAAAGCTGATTACCGAAGTTGATATTACTAGTGAGGTAACAAAGAAGATTGATTCAGTATCTCAATGGATTTCTGAGCTAAAGCCTTTCGCAACATTTGGTGCTGACATACCCGAAGTGGCCATGGGACCTCAATGCACTGAACCGTACAATTGCCCACACCAAAATCACTGTAGCGCCCCCCTTCCAAAATTAGCTGAAGTACCCATTTCCATTCTTCCCAACTCTGGCGCAGCTCTTGCAAAGAGTTGGGCGACTAAAAAAATATACGATCTTAGAGATCTTCCAGAAAGCGCACTTCCTAACCCTAAACATAAGATTATTCAACTGGCACATAAGTCTGGATCGACGTGGATCTCCCCCGAGATCAAATCTCAGGTAAATAATTTTGAGTGGCCCCGCTATTTCATGGATTTTGAAACTGCACAGCAAGGCGTTCCACTGCTGGCTGGCACCAAAGCCTATGACGCGCTTCCTTTTCAGTGGTCAATTCATCGCTGGGATAATTCCGATCAAATCCTCAATGTTGATGATGGCCTTGGCTATCTCAAGTTTTATGACCCCAATATGGATCGCGAGTTTCTTGAAACCCTCCTGAGTGCAGTTGGGACAAAGGGGCCCATCTTCGTTCATAACGCTTCATTTGAGCGCTCTAAACTTCGTGCCTTAGTAAAGCGCCCTACTTGTACGGATCTTCATGTCCCGGTTGAAGCGTTGATCGCTCGCATTATTGACACTCTAGATATTGCACGTGATGGCTTTTACTCACCAGTCATGATGGGGTCCTATTCCCTAAAGGACATCGTAAAGGCGATTCCTACGACAGTCGACTATTCGAGCTCAAACGGTTTAAGCGGCGGTGGTGATGCACAAATTGCCTGGTTTAAATGCACCGATCCGAGCATTTCTTCATCCGAGAAATTGGATTGGGAGAACAAGTTGAAACACTATTGCGCACAAGACACTTTAGCGATGTACGACTTTATTAAATATATTGCCGAAAGTTAAATGAAAAAGGATTGAGATTTTTTTGATCCCAATCCTTTCCAACCTATCACTGGGGAATTAAGAATCCGTGATTTCCTTATTCCCCCACCAGGCCTGCTGCTTTTTCTTTAGCGCTTCTGATGCGCCTTTTTGCTGATTTTTAATTTGCCTTACTGATACTTACGGCTGAATATTTGAGTATTGCTACGCTCGTTACGCTTGGTGCTTTTCAGTACTGCGCAGTAAGACAAGATCATGATGATTGCGAGTGAGATGCCGTTGAAGTTATTGATTAGTTCCATTTGATTTCTCCTGATGTGTATCTAAGTTAATTTGGTTTTGCTTTTTTTCTACTGCTGTTTTGCTGCTATGTATTCAGAATATGGGCTTAATAGCTCACGAAATGAGCTAGTAAAATTAGCTGCGTTATTTGTTGTTTTTTATTCATCTTTTTCATCGTTTTTTGCCTGTCATTTGCCTGTTATTTGCTAGCTCTTTAGCGCACTACTGGCAGCTCATCCCACTGCGTGGTGTAGTTTGGCGATCTATTGCCTGATCTCATTTGCCAGTCTTGCTTGGTTCCAGATGCTGCGGTTTTGATAGCGGCATTACCAAAGCGACTATTGATTGAGTCCATCGCTTTCATGAGTCCAGCAGACTTGCCTTTGACCTCAATGTCATCAAATAGTGATTGCTGCATGGTGGGCTTGTCAGCCAAGAGATTGAGAATGACGCCTGCTTTCTTGTACTTAAAGCCTGCCTTGTAGATTTGCTTTAGCCCCTTTAATGCAGCGCTTGTGAGGGTTAAGGTGTTATCACTCGGATCGCTCAGAACCACCGTGATGCTTTGATGGTGTTGTGGCTCAAATGGCTTATGTGGATTGGTTTGCACAAAAATAGTGAGTGCGCCCGTGACTGACTTTTGACTTCTGAGTTTCTCGGCGCCTCTTGCGGCATGCGTAGCAACAGATTCAGCCAACTCTTCCATTGAAGTTACCGGCTTACCAAAACTTCTTGAAAAAATAATCTGTTGTTTAGCTGGGGCCACTTCTTCGAGCTGCAGGCAAGATACGCCACGCAACTCGTAGCAAATACGTTCAATTACCACACCAAATTGTTGGCGCATCGCTTGTGGTGATATCTGTACCAAATCAAATACGCTATGGATCTTGAGCTCTTTGAGCTTCTTGGCAGTCTTGCCACCAATGCCCCATACCTCACCTACCGCCGTCTCTGCCATCCATTGGTAGAGCGCTTCTTTAGACATGGAGCTGATGTCACACACGCCAGCAAACTGAGGATGTTTTTTAGCTAGGTGATTAGCCAACTTAGCAAGGGTCTTGCTAGCGCCAATACCAACACATACAGGTAAGCCTGTTGTGTCTTTAACATCTTGCTTAATGATTTGACCTAAGCTAGTTGGGTCAGCATATTGCTTGAGCACTGTCTCGATTCGCAGAAAGCTCTCATCAATGCTGTAGACCTCGAGATTGGGCGTGAACTTTCTTAAGACTTCTACTACCCTGCCGCTCATATCACCATACAAGGTGTAGTTTGAGGAATAAGCTTGGATGCCATGTTGCTTAGCTAGATCTTTCATCTGAAACCAAGGTGTACCCATCTTCACGCCCAGCGCTTTAACTTCAGCGCTACGTGCTACTGCACAACCATCGTTATTGGATAACACTACCATTGGCACATCTTCTAACTTAGGGGCGAATACGCGCTCGCAAGATACGTAGAAGTTGTTCACATCCACGAGTGCGAAGAGTTGATTGGTTTGACCGGCTTGGTTCATACGGATCTCCCGTTTCTGCTGCTTGCGTGGCTGTACTTGCGCACTACTCCAACGACCACACCCCAGATTTGGAGTTCACTGTTCTCGTTAAAGGTAATGGGCTCGTAATTTGGGTTCTCTGGCTGGAGCTCGGTTTTGCCGCGCAATTGATACAGGCGCTTGATGGTGTACTCGTCATCTACTACGGCAACAACGATATCTTTATGTTTTGGCTTGAGGGCTTTATCGACCACCACCTTGTCGCCATCACAAATACCCGCACCCATCATCGAATCACCCTTAACGGTGAACATGAAGGTGGCTGGCTTGTTTTGCACGAGGTAGCTGTTTAAATCGAGACCTTCCTCTGCGTAATCCGCCGCTGGACTCGGAAATCCCGCTGAAATGCGGTGACTCAGGAGCTTGAACTCATAGGCGCCATGAGCAGCCAAGGCTTGTGGAGCCTGGCTTAAGGTCGCTTTTGGGGAGGTCATCTGAGTCGTCATAGGTATTAATATACTGTATGTTTATACAGTATATGTAAAAACCTTAAAAATGACGCTCTTTTTGTTGCTTTTGAGCTATTTGCTTAAATATTGAGCAATAAAAACCACCCGAAGGTGGTTGAGGCGATTAACAAAAAGCAAATGCCAGGATGGCTGGATCATCTAAGAATGCATTAGAGGTATAGATACTTGCCCGATACAGCCAAGCATACCCCACCTCGATGAACTCGATGACTCGCTCCATTAGCCGAGGTAATCCGCTTTACCAAGCTCAACACCGTTGTGACGCAAGATGTTGTAAGTCGTCGTGATATGGAAATAGAAGTTTGGAATGATCCAAGTCAATACGTATTGCTCACCTACGAACTCAAAGCTCCACTCTTTAATGGAGAACTTAATCTCTTTTGCTTCGGTGCCATCGATCTGCTCTGGCTTAATGCTATCCATAAAAGCGATTGTTTTGGCAATGCGCTCTTTTAATTGAGCAAGCGTACTTTCGGTATCGTCAAATTTAGGCGCTTCAACACTAGCCAAACGCGCCAAACCAAACTTCACTTGATCACAAGCAATCTGCACCTGCTTTGCTAGAGGAAACATATCCGGAAATAAGCGCGCCTCTACCAAGACCTTGCCATCGATTCCTTTTGCGGCTGCATGCTCTTCAGCCTTCGTCAAAATGGTAGTCAAGTTGACCAGCATTTTCTTTAACTGAGGAACCGATGCTTGGTACATGGAAATTGCCATAAATACTTTCTTATATAAATTACTGGATTGAGAGCGGATTAAACATCGCTCATGAAATCGCCACCACCACTGTCATCCCATGAACTAGCGCCACCATCATCCCAAGAGCTGGCATCACGTACGCCAAAGTTTGGATCTAAAGATGCTGGGCCACCAACCTGATTCAAGTTAGGGTTAGAGCCGGCATTGGAATGGCCGTTATCGTGACCACCCATAAGATTGCTTGCTAGCGCTTGACCAGCATACATACCGGCACCCAATGCAGCGCCAGTTGCAAGGCTACCCATCAAGCCACCACCCATACCGCCGGCTGGTGCTCCAGGGTAACCAGGGCCACCGGGATAGCCAGCTGGGCCACCTGGAGTTCCAGGATAACCAGCGCTTGGTGCGTTATAGACCTGCACTGCCTCAGCCTTACGACGTCTCATCACAATCATGACGCCAATTACCAAGATCGCAATCAGACCCCAAAAGAGTGGATTGCTAAAAATGGATGCCTGACTGGCAGCAGGTGCAACTTGAGTACTAGCTAATTGCATCTGAAGTTTTTGTACAGACTCAGGCTGAGCAAAAGGCAATCCAGGGGCTAAGTTTTGCGCTTTGATGAAATGGTTGCGCGCTGCTTCTAACTTACCTTCTTTAAGATAAAGCTCGGAAGCTACGTAATGTGCTTTAGCGCTATTAGGATGGTTTTGCAGAACCTCTTGCATCATGGCATCGGCTTTAGCCATCTGCCCAGATTGCACAGCTTGATATACCTCAGGCAAAGTTGCCTCGGCAAATGCTGCGTTGCTAGTTAACAGTAGCGCTGCCGCAAATACGCCAACGAATAAATTAATTACTTTACGAATTTTCATCAAGACTCCTTGTAGGATGTTTCGTGTGAATTTCATTATCCCTAGTTTGGGGATTTTTGCTATTCCCTACTTATATAGGGTCTTTAAGGGGAATTTCAAGGGGGTAAAGCTTGAAATTAGCTATCCTGGGCACATGAAAAGAATCATTAGACACAGCGCTGCAGAAGATGCGGCAATCACCAAAGCCGCAATGGAAGATCCAGACAATATGCCATTCACTGATGAGGAATGGGAGAAAGCCAGGTCCACAATGGTTCGCGGTTGCGGGAGCTTCATGAATCACAAAGCCAATCAAGCAATCGCCACAAAAACTAACACCCCCAAGCTTAAGTAATTTCTTTAACTTCACCCTTTGAGGAGATTAAAAAGGCCTTGTTTGGCTTATCCGGACGTATTCTGGCCAACTCTTGTTTATAGTTATTGAGCTGTGTACGGTATTTGTTGTGGGCTTCGCTACCTTCTTCAGGAATAGTGAGCTTGTAATCAAGAATAGCCAAGTGATCATCAAACTCTACTAGGCGATCCAAGCGGAAGCTTCTGCCATCCAGACTCACAACATCAATCTCATTCCAGGCTTGTATCCACTGATTTTGCGTGAGATATGGCTGGAGCTCTTTGGCATTAAGGACGGTATTCGCTTGATCTAAAGCTTTGTTTGCCAACTCATTGCTAATGCCAAGCCAGCGAGCTATTTGATCTGCGCTCATGGATTCCGGAGCTGCTGCCCCGGTTTGATGGGTGAGGTGCTCTAGTAGGCGGTGAAAATGCACGCCCTCTTCCAATATTTTGGAGTTATCTGGCGCGCCATAATCATCCTGGAAGACTTCAAGTGTCACACCACTTTCAATATCTTTGAGCAGCTGCTCATAACTCGCTATAGCGGCACCCCAAGAAACCTCAAAGTCATCCATCATGAAATTGCTTGAATTAACTGTCTTCTGACCTGTTGGAGTTGGAGCTTGGTTTTTTAGTGGTGCGGGTTGATCTTCAAGAATGTTTAATTGACCTAGCATCGCCCTGCCATACCAAGACTTCTCATCTAGGCCTATAGGATTTTTTGCGGTGGGTGCTTTTGCCACACCACTAATCCAAAGCCCCTGCTTTGCTCTAGTCATTGCAACGTACAGCAGATTCCAATTCTCATTCTTAGCTATGAGCAGTTCGCGTTCACGTACTTCGCTACGAGGATTGGTTAGGGTGGCCGAGGTGTACATCGACAAATGACTAGGACTTTCGCTCTCGGGCGGCCAGTCCAATAAGACGCCACGATGATCCGCCTTGCCTTCAGTATGGTTAGCGTCCAGCATGATCACAAATGGCGACTCCAAGCCTTTTGCCCCATGAATCGTCATCATACGAACGCGCTTGTTTTTATCTTCCTCAGATAACTCACTCTCTTCATCGAGCTCAACGAGATCCGCTTCCGCTTCAACATCACCCTCATCCGGGGTTTCATCATCATCGCCTCGGCGGATGGTGTTGATCTCCTCAATAAATCGACCCAAGCTTGGGTAACGGCCACCATCCTGATTGAGCGCCAACTCGAGGAAGGCGTCGAGATTTGCTAAGACTTGTGCGCGGGCAATCTCTTGAGAGGCGCTCGCATATTTAATACGTAAATCACTTTCTTGATAAATGCGATCGAGCAAGTCATGTACTGGCAGGCGCTCGCCTAGCATGCGCCAATGCTCTAAATAGCGTGCCGCCTGCATCAAGCCCGCATCCGGACTATCTTGCAAAGCATCCCACCAAGAGCGATATTGATTAGATGCCATTGACTTGCTGAGGGTCTGCATTTGGCTTTCGGTAAACGCAAAGATCGGGCTTCTCAACACCTGTGCGAGCGGCAAATCGTGGCGCGGCGTTACCAAGACAGTTAAGAGCGCAATGAGATCGTCAACCTCTAGAGTATTGAGTAATCCACCCAGTCTTGAACTCTCGAATGCTAAGCCTGCCTCACGCAGAGCGCGCTCAAATTGCGGAAGGTACTTGCGGCGTTTAACCAACAATAAGAAATCACTCTCCCTTGCCTTGCGCCAGACTTCTTTACCATTGATGCGATCAGCTACAGGGCGCGTCTCAATGAGGTTCTGTATTAATGCGCTGACCTGCTGCCCCTCAACATAGCGCTGAGTGACATCGGCAGTTTGTCTCGCATCCACAATCGCCTCTTCAAAGGCGTTACCAGCTCTTTGCTCCAACTCTTCGGCTTCGTATTTCACTAAAGGCAATAAATACGCTTCACCCTCATTTGAATATGGCGCATCTGCAATATTTTCTGATGGGGCTTTCCACAAGGTGTTTTGCACTGTAAATGGATATGACTCTGGCAATTGCTCAGTGCCAAAGATCTGATTTACTGCTTTGTTAATTTTTGGCGCATTACGGCGGGTAGTGTTTTGATTCAATGCAGCTGCATTCATTTCTTTTACCAAGAAGGCCTGCGCATCATTAAATAATCTCGGGTCAGCCCGACGGAATCGGTAAATCGATTGCTTCGGATCCCCTACGATAAAGACGGTGGGCTTAGATTCATCCTGACCATAACCCTCTAACCATGCTCGCAGAATTTGCCACTGCAAAGGATTGGTGTCCTGGAACTCATCCACCAAAATATGTTTGTACTTCGCGTCTAATCGAGACTGTAAATAGGCTGCATTAGCAGCGTCCGCCATTAACTGACTGACACCGATCTCTAGATCATCAAAGTCCCTCACACGCATAGACTCTTTAGTCATATTCACGTGATCCAACATTGCGGTACTCATTGCGAACCATGCTTCATTCAGAGCATAGGCTTCTTGCTCCTTTTTCCAGGCAACAAATTCTAAGAAAGCTGTTGCCCAAGCTTGCTTATAAGTGACATGCTCTAGTTCGAGATCTTGCTCGCCCTCTTTTTTGAGATATTTCTTGAGATCACCGGCAGCTTTGTCATTCGAGGTGCGATTGGTGTCGTCTTGAGTCAAAAATACGGATTGCAATATCGCTGCAATTTCCATCACATCCCCACCACTAGCCTTAAGGTTGATGGCGGTTTGAATAATCGGCGCATAGGCCATTTCTGTGGCGCTACTATTGCTAAAGCAGCGATGCAGAAACTCTAAATCCGCTTTAGCGTTGATGGCATTCCAAATATTATTGAGTGGATTGTCGATCTTCAGTCTGGGCAAATCAGCTTTGAGCTTCTCAATTGGGGTAGTGCCATGCGCTTTGCAAGCTTGCGAGAAAAATGTCCAAGCCCCTCTTTGCTTAAAGAGACTGTAATTGCTCATCAGGAACTTCTGAGTTTCACTTGCACCAAGTGCCTTTAACAAGGTGTCGTAATGCGCTTGAATACCTTCAGGTAAATTGCCCCACCAGTCATCCAAGCACTCGTCTTGCAAACGCTTTGCGTCTTCTCGCAAGCTAAAGCCAGGTTGTATGCCAGTTGAAATTGGCGCTGCACCTAAGAGCCTGCCAAACCAGCCATGGAAGGTGTCAATCACGATTCCCTGCGGGCTTGCCAGAACTTTGGCATAGAGGGATTTAGCGGTAGGTAGCAATGCCTTTGCCGCATCAGCACTCAGGCCGCGCTCAGTTAAATACCCAATCAGTTGCTCATCACTTGATTGAGAAAATTCCTCTAACAGGCGATAAAGGCGATCACGCATCTCTTGCGCTGCTTTACGAGTAAAAGTGAGCGCGAGGATTTCTTGAGGTTTTGCCCCTGCTAACAGCAAGCGGACCATGCGAGTAACTAACAGCCAAGTCTTGCCACTACCTGCGCAAGCAGACACGATCACTGAGCGATTGGGATCGCAAGCAATATCAACTGGGAACGTAGACTTACTCACCACATCCCCTTTCTGCAAATACCCCTAGCTTCGCAATACTGGCAAACGCTATCTGGTGCGAATGCTTTGAGCGGCTTTCCGGACCAGAGTGATTGCACATCTTCAGTGATTTGTTCAGAAAATTCTTGCATGAGTTCTGGCATTTCTGAAATAACGACAGAACGCTCAGCTTCATCCCCACCCTTTTTTACATCGGCCTTTAAAGCAACCCACTCGGCTGCATTGACAGCGCGCCCAGGGATCTTCTTGCTCTCATTAGAAGCTCTGGCATAGATCAATAACTGCGGATCATCTAGAACCACCTCGGATCGCCACTCAACTTTAGTGAGACTCTGGTTCTTATAGTCAATCACTGATGCAGCCTTAGGATCATGAATACTCACATCAAAGCGATCCGCATAACCCTCAATTCGAATATGGCGCTCATTTCCATCTACATCAGTGAATGGCAAATCAAAGCCGACTTTCACTTCAGCATCGTAGAACTGCCAACCTTGAGCCTCACGATCTAACTGCCACTGAATTAAACTTGGGATTTGTTTTTGCCAATCTCTTAAAACACCTAAGACTCTGGCATCACCTTCAATCAAGCGCTTGAAGACCTGCTCTGATATGAGTGTGAGTTGATCTTGCATCCAAGCGCGGCGTAGCTCTGGATCGGCGGTGATTGGTGAAGCGGACTTTTGCGCCTCGCTTTTCATAGCGTGATAGAAATTGCGCAAGATTTTATGGAGCGTTTGTCCAGCTAGCGAGGCATCAAAACCTTCTTCAAAACCTTTGAGCTTACGCAAGCCTAGTAAGCTGCGAACGTAATATCGATAAGGACAGTCACGCAATGCCTTGTAAGCACTTGGACTCATCGAGACTGGCATTGGCAGATCTGAATCTAATGTTGCGATCGCCATTTGTGATGGAGCCGCTGCACCACTACGAGGTGCAAATAGATTGGCGGCATTTTGCGCCTGCCAATTCGGTAAATCTATTTGGAGTCTCTGAATCCAGGCGGATGGTCTTAGCGGCTCCCCACTCTTGCTCTTACTTTGCCAAAGGAGATCAACACCGGGGAATGAGATGAGTAGTTGAGAGAGATCTCGCGCCTGCTGAATAAACTGCGCCTCAATGCTGGATCCACCCAAGAGTCGATTTAAAGCATCCGAGAAAAATAATGGCGGCTCAGAAAATGCAGGAAGTTGCTGTTCATCACAACCCACCATAACTACAGATTCAAATTCTCTAAAACGGGTGGAGCTCAATGGCAAGATGCTCAGGCTGGCTGCAGCACTCACACCCTTCTCTTCATACGAAGATTCTTCAATGACTGTTTTTAATAAGCTGAGCCATTCATTAAGGCGCATCGAAATTTGCTGATGCTCAACATCAAAATCAAATGTTTCCAGGAGTTCAAGCAATTGTTTGCCAGCAGAATCTTTTTCTAAGCCCTGAGTCATTCCCATTTGAATCAGGTCATCCATCAAATATTGATGGGCTAGAGCGCAATTAATTTTGATTCCACGCCAACGATTGAGGCGACCACGAATGGATTGCAGCAGTTCTAGCAAAAGCGGATTAGGTACAGCAGAGCCATGCGCGACCGATCCCTCGGTCGCCATATGAAAAGTTTCCCAGCCAGATTTAGCCTGGCTAGCAATCAAAATATCTTCGAGCTGTGCCACTAATCCATTTAAAGATTCTGCGTCACGCGTACTGTTGGAGTTAAGACACTTTCCAAGATCTAAGAATGGGTTTTGCAAAAACTCCAATAGATCAGCTGCACTCGGACCTTCGGACGGTGCACGCAATAATTCGAGCCAGCTATTGAGCGCTGCTGCTGCCCTTGTAGTCGATAGCTTCCAACCCGTTTCATCTTGTATCTTGAGAGATGGGCCTAGACGTGCCAGTAATGCACGCGCCCTTCTGGCAACGAGGCGATCTTGCGCTACTAGGGCGATATTGGTTTTGCCATCGATAAGTTGCTGCTCAATGGTTTTAGCTGTTGCCCATGCCAACTCTTCAAATCGCTTGGCGGCAATGAGGTGCCAATGCTCTGGATGGGTATTGCTGATATTAGCTTGGATGGTTTGCAACTTTTGCTCTTCAGGAATCTGAGGGCTTAATGCTTCCGCCCAAAGCGCTACTGATTCCCAGTTCATCGTCACTTCAACTGCTGGCGCGAACTGCGCATAGTCCGCTAAATATCCTTGAATAAGCTGCTTATCAATCGGAGTTGGGTCTGCAGTCTCCACCCAAATCAAAGGTCTTGTATTTGCCTGTGAAGTTTTCTTAGCAGCCTCAAGATGGGCGGCCATAGCAAATTGCTTTCTGAAGGCAGGATCACTTGGGCTGGTGATGAACCTCCAAAATGTCAGCAGCACTTGCGCCTCTTGATCCACTACTTTTCTTGCAAGTGCTGGATATGCCTGCCCAATGGTGCGATCCAATAATGGTTCAAGGGTTTCAATCCAAGATTGCGTATTTTGAGTAATGAGCTCTTCTTGATTTGAGATCAGCTGATGTAGCTCTTTTTGAAGGCTTGGCGCTATAGAGTTCGATAAGGTATCGCAGGCTGCGATGATGGCCTGAGCCAATCCCCATGAACCTGCCTCGGTTTCTGCTTTAAACCAGGATTGCAACTGCTTATGTTTGCGCAGAGTGGCATATACAGATAACCAACGCTCTAGATCGGTCTGCTTCTTGGGAAACTTCCAGGCGCCTGGTGCCGCTTCTAGCCAGTCGTTAAAACTCATGACTTGGGGCAGGAAGGCAATCTGATTTGGCAGATCTTTAGGCCGATACTTTTCCAGGGCAGCTCTCACCCCCATTAATGGGCCTGCAGTACTTAGCACCACTAAGGGGCGCTGGTTTGTTTGCTTTGCACAATTCCAGATACCCTCGGCGAGCGACTTCAGAGCACTGGCATTAGGCGCTATTGCCCAAGAATGTGGCTGCTTTTGCGCATTTAGGGTTGGGAATGGGTGCGGCATTGAAGGTGGTTCTGGGGCTGGTTTTTTAGTATTTAGGCAGAAAGTGTGGCTTATTGCTAATATAAGCGTTGTAGAGCAATAACTATATAAAACTAAATAAGACTAATTAAGGAATTTTCATGAGTGCCGGCATCAAATATGTAACTGACGCTTCTTTCGAGCAAGACGTTCTCAAGTCCGATAAACCTGTTCTCCTCGACTTCTGGGCTGAGTGGTGTGGTCCTTGCAAGATGATCGGACCCATCCTTGAAGAGCTGGCTGGTGAATACGGCGACAAGATCCAAATCGCTAAGATGAACGTGGATGAGAACCAAGGCGTTCCTGCCCAGTTCAATATTCGTGGCATTCCTACATTGATCCTCTTTAAGAACGGCACTGTTGCTGCTCAAAAAGTAGGCGCTTTGGCTAAATCCCAGTTGACTGCGTTTATTGATAGTCATCTGTAAATAGTCCTTGATCACAGGTTCACTGGGTGAGCCTGTGGTTTTCAGCGGTTTTTAGTGTAGTATCTATTTCAACGCACTTTCAGTGCCCCGATTTTCGGCAATATTCCCAGCAATTTTCCCTCCCCCTCTTTTTTAGCAAACTCCCCAAAATTCTGTTTTTCCAATCTGTCTGATGTCCATCTAGACAGCGATACCCCAAAACACATCTACATCCTTATTTACACCCGAGAACCACATGCAATTATCTGAACTCAAAGTACTCCACGTATCCGCTCTGCTTGAAATGGCAGCCAGCCTGGAGATTGAAAATACACAACGTATGCGCAAACAAGAGTTGATGTTTGCCATCCTCAAGAAGCGCGCCAAGGAAGGTGAATCCGTTTTCGGTGACGGTACTTTGGAAGTACTGCCTGACGGTTTTGGTTTCTTACGCTCCCCAGATGCCTCTTATATGGCTTCTCCGGACGATATTTATATTTCCCCTGCACAGATCCGCCGCTTTAACCTGCACACTGGTGACAGCGTTGAAGGCGAGGTTCGCACCCCTAAAGATGGCGAGCGCTACTTTGCATTGGTGAAGGTAGACAAGATCAACGGTTTGCCTCCTGAGGCTTTAAAGAACCGCATCATGTTCGAGAACTTAACGCCTTTGCACCCAAACCGCGTTGTTCAATTAGAACGTGACATCAAAGCTGAAGAGAATTTAACTGGCCGTATCATCGACATGATCTCCCCGATTGGCTATGGCCAGCGTGGCTTGATCGTGTCTTCACCTAAATCCGGTAAGACCGTAATGATGCAGCACATCGCGCATGCGATTTCTGCGAACAACCCAGATGCGATCTTGATCGTGCTGTTGGTTGATGAGCGTCCTGAAGAAGTTACTGAAATGCAGCGCTCTGTACGCGGTGAAGTCGTTGCCTCTACATTTGATGAGCCAGCTGTGCGTCACGTGCAAGTTGCCGAGATGGTGATTGAAAAGGCTAAGCGCTTAGTTGAGATGAAAAAAGATGTGATCATCTTGCTTGACTCGATTACCCGCCTGGCTCGCGCTTACAACACCGTCATCCCTTCATCTGGAAAAGTACTCTCCGGTGGTGTGGATGCAAACGCATTACAACGTCCAAAGCGCTTCTTCGGTGCCGCGCGTAACGTTGAAGAAGGTGGCTCACTCACCATCATCGCTACTGCCTTGATTGAGACTGGTAGCCGTATGGATGACCTTATCTACGAAGAGTTCAAAGGTACCGGCAATATGGAAGTGCACCTTGAGCGTCGTTTGGCTGAGCGTCGTGTTTACCCATCGATTAACCTCAACAAGTCTGGCACCCGCCGTGAAGAGTTGCTGGTTAAAGCTGAAAACCTCCAGAAAATCTGGGTTTTACGTAAATTATTGGCCGATATGGACGATATTGAGGCGATGAACTTTATCGTTGATAAGCTCAAATCCACCAAAAATAACGGTGAATTCTTCGATTTAATGCGTAAGGGCGGCTAATTTACGCTCTCAGAGACGGTAAAAGTGCGCTTTGTTGTTGATTTCATGGCATAATTTCGCCTTTACCGCTTTAATAATTTGCATTTAACTTGGGTAAGTATTTGGGTCTCTGGACTTAAACGGCTGCCTGCTAATAGGACTTAATAATGAAACCTGGCATTCACCCCGAATATCGTGAAATCGTCTTTGTAGACGTTTCTAATAACTTCAGCTTCAAGACTCGCTCCACTATGTCTACTAAAGAGACAATCAAGTGGGAAGACGGCAATGAATATCCATTGGCCAAGATCGAGACTTCATCTGAGTCACACCCTTTCTACACTGGTACCCAGAAGATTATGGATACTGCCGGTCGTGTTGAGAAATTCCGTCAGAAGTTCGGTACTAAAGCTGTTGCTAAAGCAACTGGCGATGGCGCTGCTAAAACAGCTGAGAAAAAAGCTGCTGCTGCAGAAGCTAAAGCTGCTGAAAAGCCAGCTAAGAAGAAGTAATAGGCTTACTCTACAAAGGGGCTGGGGTTTGGATATTCACTATTCACCCTCCCCTGCGAGATAATCAAGGCAGCGTTTGCTGCCTTTTTTATTGCTAGTTTTTTATGGTCAAACTCACCGCCGCCGCCACCACCTCCATCCCACGCATCATTATTTTTGCGTTGACTTTGGTCTATGGTTTTGCCGGCCTCTTTGCGCGCGATCCCTGGAAGAATGAAGATGCCATCGGATTTGGTGGCATGTGGACTTTGCAACATGGCAAAGCACTCGACTGGATTGTTCCGCATCTAGCTGGGCGCGACATCTCGCTTGGCTCACCCTTTCCTTATTGGCTAGGCGCCACCCTGATGGATCTATTTGGTCCATTGATTGGCGCAGCTAATGCTGCACGCCTTTACGCCGCAGTTTGCTTCTTCGCTTCTGCATTGGCTATTTGGTACGCGACTTATCTATTAGGTCGTCGTCAAGAAGTTCAACCGATGGTCTTAGCAGTTGGCGGTCAGCCTGGGCGTAAAAACTATGGCATGACTTTGGCTGACGGTGCACTATTGATTTTCTTGGCCTGCGTCGGTCTTGCACAACGCGCGCATGAGACTACGCCAATGATGGCCCAACTCATGGGCATCAGTATTGTTTTGTATGGCACAGTACGTGGCCTAGATAAACCCTGGCAAGGTGGCTTATGGACTGGCCTGGGCATTGCCATCGTTGCACTTTCGAGTAATCTCACACTCAGCCTCATCATTGTCAGCTCCACCATCATTGCAGTCATTGCTAGTAATGCGAAGTTGCGTTTTCGTTGGACTTTAACCAGCACGGTTTTAGGTCTAATTGGTTTTGCAATTTGGCCTGCGCTTTGGTATCTGGGCAACCTCACTCCAGAGTGGCGTCATATCGCCGAAGAAGGCTGGCGCAATATGCCGGAGATGCGCGCAACGCCTTCTATTGAATCCCTCGGATTTTTGAGCGTTAACTTCTGGGCTTATGCCTGGCCAGTATGGCCATTAGCCATCATCTCCCTCGCCCATTGGGGTCGAGTCAAAGCTGCGGGTCAATGGCGTGCACCACACCTTTGCATTCCGCTGAGCTTATTTATTGGTTGCTTGATTTATGTTCTGTTCAGACTGGAAGCCAATGAACATGACCTCATCATCTTGATCCCAAGTTTGTCGATCATTGCTGCATTTAGTTTGCCGATTCTCAAGCGTAGCCTGATTAGCTTCATCGATTGGTTTGCGATGTTTAGCTTCACCATGATTGCTTTGGCCATTTGGATTATTTGGTTAGCTAAAGTAACCGGCTATCCAGAATCTACTGCTGTCAATTTAGCAAGACTCTTGCCAGGCTTTCAGGCGCAGTTTGACTACTTTGGTTTTGTTGTTGCCCTCATCATTACCGGCATCTGGTTGGCCATCGTGCGCTGGAGAACTTCACGCGCTCCAAAAGAAATCTGGCGTTGCCTCATCATCTCTGCCTCTGGCACCACCTTGATGTGGGTATTGTTAATGACCTTGTGGTTACCAACAATTAATTATGCAAAGACCTATCGCTATGTATCCGATCGTCTGGTGCAAATTATTGCTAATACGCCAGGTTGTATTGATACCAGCAATCTTGGCCCTGCGCAGTTAGCTTCATTTAGCTACTTCACTAAATTGCCTTTGCGTGATGATCCTAGTTGCAATCTCATGCTGACTCATAGCTCTTTAGAAGCTAAGGCATACGCTAGCCTCAATAAAAAGAAAATTGAATTGCTTTGGGAAGATCGCCGAGCCTCTGATCGTGATGAGCGTCTACGTCTCTATCAAATTACCCCTGCTGGTAAAGAATAAAACGTGCTGCACTTTAAGTTATCGCGTTTGCGCGAGGATATCCCCTCCCTACTAAAACTCGCTGGCCCACTACTCATTGGTCAGCTCGCAGTAATTACCTTTGGCGTTTTAGATACCGCTATGACAGCGCGCTACTCCGCTGATGACTTGGCTGCTCTTGCGATGGCTTCTGCCATATTTATCAGCATTTATGTTGGCCTCACTGGCGTAATCTCCGCCCTCGCCCCAATTGCTGGCCAACTCTTTGGTGCCAAGCGTTTTGGTGAGATTGGCGAAGAAGTGCGTCAAGCAACCTGGCTAGCGGTGGGCCTCACCTTATTGGGTGGCGCCATTCTGCTCAATGCAGATCACCTTCTGCAAATCTCTCAAGTTACACCCGATATTGAAGGCAAGGCTAAGTTGTATCTCAATATTCTTGCCATTGGTTTACCTGCCAGCATGGCCATGCGTGTGCTCATGGCGCTACACAATGCCGTTTCCAGACCTGCAGTGATTACCGTAGTGCAACTGATTGGTTTGGGTTTAAAGCTACCGCTCAATCTTCTATTCATTTATGGCGGTCTTGGTATTGAAGGCATGGGTGGACCAGGTTGTGCTGTGGCCACCGTCATCATCAATTGGTTCTGGCTCATCATCACGCTGGGCTTTGTACTCTTTGATGGCTTCTATGGGCCATTTAAGATTTTTGCGCGTTTTAGCTGGCCTGACTGGCATCGTATCTGGACTTTACTGAAATTAGGTGCACCTATTGGCTTTAGCTATTTGATTGAAGTGACATCGTTTACTTTTATGTCGCTCTTCATTGCGCGCCTTGGCACCACCGCTTTAGCTGGCCATCAAATTGTGGCAAATATGGGGACGGTGATTTACATGGTGCCCTTATCCCTATCTATTGCAACGATGACATTGGTCTCTCAATCGATTGGAGCTAACAAGCAGGAACGTGCTGAAGAGATTGGTTGGTCATCGGTTTTCTTTACAACCATCTTGTGTGTTTCGATTGGTATTGCAGTATGGATTTTTAGAGTGCAGCTGCTAGATCTATATGACCCACCGGAAGAGGTGAAAGTATTTTCTATTCCACTATTTTTGTTTATCGCTTTTTATCAAGTGTTTGATGCCTTGCAAATTACTGCGGCATTTATTCTGCGCGCATACCGCATCGCTTTCTGGCCGATGGTGATTTATGCCGGCTCACTATGGGGCGTAGGCTTAGGCGGTGGCTACTTGATGGGATTCAATGTCTTTGGCAACACGCCAGAGTTTTTACAAGGCGCTAATGGCTTTTGGGCTGGTAACAGTATGAGCCTAGGATTAGCCGCACTGCTTTTGCTCTACCTCTTTAGAAAAACAGCGGCGCGTTTTGAGAAAACGCATCCGCCGGTTGAGGTTTAGTCGAGATTCAATTCCAGCAATACGAATTACTGAATCGGTTTAAATCCATTGGGTGACATTGATGGTTTGCCTTGTGGAATGTTGTATCCATTGTTATTGCCACCATTGCCACCAAAGTTTTGAGTTGGATAGCTAGGTACCTGATTGCCTTTGGAATACATGCACTGCTGATAGGCGATGTTATATTGCGCCTGCGCCTGATTTTGCTTGCCAGAGGAGTTCATGGCACCCATAGCGGCACCACCAAGTAAACCAATGCCTGCGCCAGTACCAATGTTCTGGCTACTTCCGCCCTGAATAACTGCGCCAGCTGCCGCTCCTAAAGCTGCACCAATGGCTGCACTAGTTGCACCCTCTTTAAGGGCTGCATTACTGGTGTCTTTAATCGCATTTGCAGCGAATTCACGGCATTGTTGATCTTCTTGTTGAAAGACTTCAAACGGCTTACCTTCACGCGGCATGATGGCGACGGTTGGGCCGGTTGGTGCAGAGACACAGGCAGCCAAAGAGCTGATGAGCGCCAATGTCAGTACGGTACGTTTCATATTGATTCCTTAAATCGGATAACTATTTAATTGTGGTTACGTTGGCGTGTCGATGCATTGCCGGATGGTGGCATTGCTGGCTGAGTCTGCCACCCAGATGCGCAACTTTGCACATAGGGAAAATATTGCCCACTCGCTTCACAGTAATACCAAACTGGAGGCTGCGGCTGAGAAGCTAAAACCATGGGTTGCTGTGGTGCCGCATAAGTAACTACTGGAGGACTTGCGTACACCACAGGTGGAGCATAGTAGCCAGCCGCATAGGGATAGCCATAGCCAGGGCCATAATACCCACCACGCCAACCTGGACCCCAGCCACCGCCCCAACTAGGGCCGTAAGCTGCTGGGCGCCAACCGCCACCATAGCCACCGCCGTAACCGCCCCCAACAGAGACAGCCCAGCCCACATTACCTGCTTGAGCCGCTACCGGAGCAAGGGTAAATAGGCCTACCGCTGCAAAGAGCGCCAGAACCGCTTTAGACATAACTGCTTTGTATTGCTTATGGCTTGTTTTCATAGTGGACCCCATTAATTGGTCGCCTCCTACTACCTTTAACGCTTCACCCAAATCCAGGCTGACAGGAATTGGGCTTTTATTAGAATATTTATCACTTAAGTTTTTTGACTTACTGTTCTAATTTTGCGCCTGATTTGTAAATCACTCTACCCCACTTATTAGTCTCAGACTGAATCAACCTAGAAAGCTCTTGCGGGCTTCCTGGAGCGGGATCCAAACCGCTAGCCAGCAACTTGTTTCTGACATCGGGTTGATTGAGGGCTTGACGAGTCAAGGCATTTAAGCGCTTTTGAACGCTTGGAGGAAGATTCGCTGGTGCCATGAGCGAGAACCACGATGTTGCCTCAAATCCAGGCAAGCCTTGCTCAGCCATCGTCGGAATCTCTGGAGCCGCTGGAGAGCGTTTTAAGGTGGTTACTGCCAAAGCCTGCACTTCTCCCGCCTTAATCAGAGGCAGCGATGAAGACAGATTATCAAAGAGCATGGAAATCCGACCGCTAATGAGATCCGGCAAAGATTGGGCCCTGCCTTTGTAAGGAATATGCCGAATCTGGACTCCAGTCATTTCTTTAAAAAGTTCGCCAGACATGTGCAAGGAAGTGCCGACTCCGGAGGAGCCAAAAGTAAGTTCGTTGGGTTTGGCTTTTGCCAGCTCAATCAGTTCATGCAGATTAGTCACGCCCAACTTCTTATTTACCACCAGTACATTTGGTGTGCTCGCCAAGAAACTAATAGGCGTGAAATCATTAATCGGATGAAAGGACATCTTCTCATACAGCGCGCCGTTAATAGCGTGGATACCCACTGTGCCAATGAGGAGCGTGTAGCCATCTGGCTCACTCTTTGCAACAAGGTCGGCACCGATATTGCCGCCATAGCCTGGACGGTTTTCCACGAGGACTGGGACGCCTAAACTTTGTTGCCAACTCTCAGCTAATACACGCGCCAAGATATCAGGGGCTCCACCAGGAGTAAATGTCACCACAATCCGAATCGCTTGTTTAGGCCAAGCTGTATTGGTTTTGGTGGCTTGGGATTGAGCGGTATTGGCGAGGCCTAAGCAAACCAGTAAAACTGCTAGACCCTTAAGCACCCCAGAGATGATCAGCTTGAGATCACTCACGCTAACTTAAAAACCAAAACGGGTGCGTAACCAGATCCATCCGTCATATTTAACGGGATCATCAGCACAAGGGCCAATGCCGCACTCCAAAAGCGTGGAAGCGAGGTTAGCAAAAACCAGAACAATAAATAGAATGATTAATGTATTGGCAAACAGCGAGCGAGAACGCACATCACGATTCGGCAGCATCAACAGAATCGCAAGGCCAGCCAATAAGCCAACGTATCCTACGTAGGCCCAAGTATAAAAATGCAACTCGAGAAACGTTTTCCCAAATCCTTTGTCACCCGGAAGAATATGCAAGAAAACTTGGCGCAAGGAAACCATCATCCCCGTTAAGCCGCCGATGATGCCCCAACCGTAGTGAGATGAATGCGCACCGCAACGAATATTCAGAACCAATGCAAAACCGATGATCACAAAACCCATGCGTTGCATGAGGCACAGTGGGCAAGGCAACTCACCGAAATAGAGTTGGTCCACAAAGGCATAAGACAACATGCCAATGATCCCAGCCAAAGCCAGTTGATTGCCTAGGGCAGCTAATGAAGGAAAAGAATGCTTACTCACGTTCTTTACAGACTGATCTTAAGGTGGTCCGTAGCATGAATGCGGAACCAGAACATCAAGATGCCAACAGTAATAGCAAGTGCTACGAGAGCTGCAAGGCGCTTCTCAAACCAAACTAGGACAAGACCGATAAAGGCCGTCAGGAAAGGTAGGAACATGTACATAAATGAATTCTATCGCAGGTCGTTCTAGAAGCTAAAAACAAGCGGTTTAAAGGGTCTTTTGTATAGAATGCAGTCATGAACACCACCCCACCCTGCATCGACTTCCAACTCGATGGGCCCATCGCCCGTATTACCTTTAATAATCCTGCAGCACGCAATGCCTTGACCTGGCCGATGTATGAAGAACTCAAACGCATTTGCGATGAATTAGCAAGTAAACCAGAAATCCGAGTGGCGATTTTTAGGGGTGCTGGCGATAAGGCGTTTGTATCGGGTAGCGATATTCAGCAATTTGTAGACCTCCAAGAGAATGAAGCATATGAAGTTTCAGTGGATGCAATTTTTCACTCTTTGCAACACTTACCTATTCCAACTATTGCACTGATTGAAGGATTGGCTGTTGGCAGTGGTTTACTTATTGCTACCGCATGTGATTTCAGAATATCGACTGATGATGCACGCTTTGGCATTCCAGTAGCAAAGACTTTGGGCAATTGTTTATCGCCAAGCAATCTGTCTTGGATTGCCAATCACCTAGGCGTGCCGATGGTGAAACGGATGTTGCTAACAGCAGAACTGATCAAGGCACCTGAATTACTGAACTCAGGCTACCTATACCAAACCACTACTCCTGAGGGCATTGTGGAAGCAACTGAATCTTTGGCAATCAAATTAGCATCGCTTGCACCGATCACCCAGAAGGCAAGTAAGGTAACCTTAGCTCGCATAATGGAAAGTAATTTACCGGACTGCACCGAACTCATGAGAGAGACTTACAACAGCGTCGACTTCAAAGAAGGGGTTAATGCCTTCCTTGAAGGACGCTCGCCAAAGTGGATTGGCAAGTAATTTTTTAAGAAGGTTTGCATGTATTAAACAATCTTAATTTTGAGTGGCGTAAGACCTTCGACGCTTCCCTCAAGTACATCACCTTTTTTCACAGGCCCAACACCTGCAGGCGTGCCAGACATAATCAAATCGCCTGGCTCGAGGGTGAACAAAGTTGATAAGTAAGCGATGGTGTCAGGAACATTCCAAATCAATTGGTTTAAGTTGCCCTCTTGGCGCACTTCACCATTAACCAATAGCTTGACTACACCCTTGTTCGGATGTCCGAACTGCGCAGCTGGGGTAATCGCCGCGCAAGGCGCGGATTGATCAAAGGCTTTTCCAGTGTCCCAAGGACGCCCCATTTTCTTGGCCTCACCCTGCAAGTCACGACGGGTCATATCTAAACCAACACCGTAACCATAAACATGCTCTAGCGCTTTATCCGCTGGAATATTAACGCCACCTTTACCGATAGCAACGACCATCTCGATTTCGTGATGAACATCATTCGATAGGTTTGGATATTGCATATCTTTGCCATCAGCTACGATTGAGTTAGCTGGCTTCATGAAAAAGAATGGTGGCTCACGATCAGGATCATGACCCATCTCACGGGCGTGATCAGCATAGTTGCGACCAACGCAATAAATACGGTTCACAGCAAAACGGCGGGTATCACCCACTACAGGAAGTGATGGAACGATTGGCGGATCAATAACGTATGCAGTGCTCATAAATAGCCTTTCTGATGAATGTCTTATTTTTTAATAATTATTGTGTGAATTAATTATGACATTACTTGAGTCAATGTCATTGATGACCACTACTCCGGAGCTTGAGCAGCAATATGCTGAGAGCCAAAGCGAAGGTCAAGGCATTGGCCAAGATCAAGGGCCACTTTTCAATAATGAGTCCGTAGATGAACCATAAGCCTACGCCTACGGTAAATAAGCTATACATGCCTAACGAGATTCCAGAAAGATCTCGGGTACGCCAGGATTGAATCGCCTGAGGCAGAAAAGCAATCGTCGTCAAAAATGCAGCGCAGTAGCCAATAATCTCAATTTGATGTGGCTGTAAATACATGCAATTACTGCTTTTGATTTAAGCCGGCTTTGCGAGATTCGATTTCTTTATTAATCGCTGCAAGGGTTTTTGCGTCTGGCGTCTTCCAATTGCCACCGGCCTTGTTGGCCATATAGGCTACGGCATCTGAAAACGTTTCAATTGTCATATTAGGATTACCCCCTTTAGCAGGCATTCCCCTCACACCAACATAAGCATGTGCTGTCAGAGTCACTTGACCCTCAGCAATCAAAGGAGCCCACTTGGTCTTGTCGCCAAACTTAGGAGCGTTTAAAACACCGGAGCCATGACAAGCTGCGCATACTTGCTTGTAAGTGTTTTCGCCGGGCTCAGCAAATGCTCCGAAACTGAGGGTTGATGCAGCAATAAAAATAAGGGGGCGAAAAGATAAATTCATAAGGGCACCAATGAAGGGTTAATTGTCATTCATGACAATTTATCTCAATTTTGCATTGAGTGCCTAATTGGGCGTTAGGCTAAGCCGAAGTAGCTCGCAACCCGATAAGTGATAAAGGCTGCCAGATAGGCCAATCCAAATAGATAGCTCAGCATGATGACCGGAATCTTCCATCCGCCTGTTTCTCTTTTAACGGCAGCAATCGTTGAGAGGCATTGGGGAGCAAAGACAAACCAAGCCAAAAGCGATAAGGCCGTGGCTAGACTCCAGCCTGTAGAGATCAGGGGTACCAAAGCATCGGCAGCATCAATACCAGAACTAGATAGCGCATAGACCGTTGCCAAAGAGCTCACGACCACTTCTCGTGCCGCCATACCAGGCACTAAAGCAATACTGATTTGCCAGTTAAAACCAATTGGCTCGAAGACTACGGTCAAGGCTTGCCCCATCATTCCAGCAATACTGTATTGAATAGCTGAGCCGGTCGCATTTTCTGGAGGAAGTGGAAAACTCGAGAGCGCCCATAGGCAAACCGTCATGATCAGAATAATTCCACCAACGCGGCGCAAGAAAATTTCAGCGCGCTGCCAAAGACCAATTACCAGATTACCCAAACGTGGCAAGTGATAGCTCGGCAACTCCATCATTAACGCATTCAATTGAAACTTTTCACTAGTAAAGCGTTTGAGAATCCAAGCTACGGCCATAGCACCAGCAATACCTGCAACATAGAGCAAGAATAAAACCAAGCCTTGCAAATCTAATCCCGCCCATAATTTACGCTCAGGAATAAAGGCGGAAATTAACAAGGCATATACAGGTAGGCGTGCTGAACAAGTCATCATCGGCGCAATCAATATCGTCACCAAACGATCGCGCGCATTGGAGATACTTCGCGTAGCCATAATTCCAGGGATGGCACAAGCAAAGCTAGATAAGAGCGGGATAAATGATCTACCCGAAAGACCAACCCGCCCCATTAGTCGATCCAGCAAATAAGCGGCTCGCGGAAGATAACCAGACTCTTCCAAAATGAGGATAAAGAAATACAGAATCAAAATCTGCGGCAAGAAAATCAATACTCCGCCGGCACCAGCCAAAATACCATCCACCAATAAGCTACGCAGCCAATTATTTGGAAGCGCTTGAGTTAATAAGGCACCCAACCAATCGACTCCAGTCTTAATAAGCTCCATAGGAAAGGTAGCCCAACTAAAGACAGCCTGGAAAATGAAGAAGAGGACTGTGGCGAGGATGACCGGACCAAAAAAAGGATGTAGCAACACTGAATCCAGGCGATCACTCAAATGATCGGGAATGATTTGATCTAAGCCCAGATTTTGTAATATGCGCTGAACCTGTAGGTTGTCAGACTCGGTATGAGCCGAATGATCGACAGAAGTTTCAATGCCCTCATCTATATTGCTCGCACTTAATGCGGATAAGTTTTTCCAATCGAGCTCACTCAAATAGTGTTTGAGACCATCAGCACCATTGGCATGAATACCTACCGTTGCAATAACAGGCAGATCCAACTCTTGAGACAAGGCTGCCGCATCGACATTCAAACCTTGGCGCTGGGCAACATCCACCATATTGAGCACTACGACGCAGGGTAAGCCTAGGCGCTTTGCAGATAGAACTAAACGCAAGTTGCGTCTGAGGTTCATGGCATTGAGAACGCAGAGTACGAGGTCAGGACGCTTTTCGCCTTGGGCTTTGCCATGAAGCACGTTACAAGTGACTCGCTCATCCAAAGAGCGTGGGTACAAACTATAGGCACCAGGAAGATCCAGAATGCGAATGACTTTTTCAGATTCGAGAGTTAGGCGCCCTTCTTTTCTCTCGACAGTTACACCAGAATAATTGGCGACCTTTTGACGACTACCAGTCAGTAAATTAAAGAGTGCTGTTTTTCCGCAATTGGGATTACCCAGCAATGCGACTAGGGGCTCACTTGGATAGAAATGGATCTGCGCTTCGGACATGCTTAAAGTATTTCTACCTCAACTAATCGCGCTTCAGATTCTCTTAAGGCAAATGTCGATGATCCAACTCGAATCAATATAGGGCCCTTGCCTAATAATCCCTTGCGCAAGACTTCCACCTGCTCGCCAGGAAGGAAGCCAATATCTTCCAATTGACCACGAATATCCTCGCGTTGATCACCTGAAGTGGCGATCTTGCAAACACGGGCCCTGACGCCCGGGAGAATTTCTTCGAGGTTCATGTCTAGATTGATGGGATGGATAGGTCAATTATATCCCCACATGAGAATGAATATCATTCTCTAGGAGTGATTGATGAGCTTAATCATCGCCCAATAACTAGACCGCCATCTTGATTTAAAACAAAAAGAGTCGACTTAGTCTCGTCAGGGAACGGAATATCCGTTATTACGCAGAATCTGCTTAGCAACAGGTCCTTGCAGGTAGTCATACAGCCCGATAGCAATGGATGCTGGATCTCGCTTTAAAACCATGCGCTGCTTAATCGGAGCATACAAATTATCTGGCAAGGAAATATATTGAATTTGCTGAGACAGCTCTGAAGACTTTGCTAGGGATAAAGCGGTAATGCCAACCTTGGCAGCTCCGGTGCTCACGTAGACAGCGGCAATGGAAATATTTTCTGCAAATATCACCCTACTCTGCAGCTCATCCCACAAACCGATTGCCTGAAGATATTGGACGGAGGCCTTGCCATAGGGAGCCAAATCTGGATTGGCGATCGCAATCTTCTTAGCACCTCTCAGCAAAGACTGAATGCTATCTGGATCTGAACTTAAACGAAGGCCAGCTGCTGTATTCGCAATCAGGGCCAAATGTCCTGATGCATACACCGCCCCACGATCTCGAGTTAAACCCGCTTCAGCCAATCTCAATGGATAAGCCTCGTCCGCAGAGATGAACAGCTCATATGGTGCACCATGCTTCATCTGACTTGAAAGATTGCCCGACGAGCCATAAACAACGCGAATGTTTTTACTTTGAGGATTGCTCTGACTAAAGCCCTTAAAGATCTCCTCGAATGCAGGCTTCAGGTTGCTTGCCACTGCGACTGTGACTGATTGCGCATAGGTAATAGGGCTCAGAAAACCCCAAGCCAGAAACCCCAATACGCAAATACCTTTGATCATGGAGCTAGTTTATAACCAACCAGCAATCTGCTTATTAAGACCAATCGATTTATAACCCGGGGTTTCGCCAGAGAGTGCGCGAATCTTTCGAATGAGCTTAGCAAGCTCTCTATTGGTGCCGAGCTCCTCACCCATGGCTAGGAAAAAGATTTCGTCTTTTAACTGAATAAAGTCGAGACCATTCTCAATTGCCACACTCTTGACACCCATGCCCGCATCTACTTTCTTAGCCAATATTGCCATCGCAATTGCAGAGTGCGTGAACTCCTCATTCTCATAGCCCTTAATACGATGCGGATCAATACCTTCCTTAGTTAGGATGGTATCGAGCAAGAGGCGCGTACCGGAACCCTTTTG
Organism: Polynucleobacter sp. 31A-FELB; assembly: GCF_018882405.1. Taxonomy (GTDB): domain Bacteria; phylum Pseudomonadota; class Gammaproteobacteria; order Burkholderiales; family Burkholderiaceae; genus Polynucleobacter. The sequence goes on from NZ_JACVOO010000011.1 coordinate 68,271, forward strand.
ACGATTAATAAAGCGAATCTTGGGACGCAATAGGTCCTTCGGGCTATTAATGTTTTGAGGATTACCTTTAGCGACTATCAAGCCTTGAACGCGCTTCATCACCGGAAAGATTTGCATTCCCTCTTTTTTCAGGCGCTTTGCAATAATTTGTGAGCTTTGCTGCTCAGATACATGAAAGCCTGCAATATCCACTTCATAGTTGAATAGACGCTCAAGCGCTTCACCAGATCCCGCTGTAATTAATTCAAAACCGCCGATATCCAATACGGATTTTTGAATAATGGGATCGCTACTACTAGCTAGTCGCCACTGTTTTTTTGCCTTTACCCTAAATTGAGTAAAGCCCTCTTCTAAATGAGACAGGCTGGTCTGACCCAGGCGCATTGTTTTTTGATCAAAATCGTCGGTAAATTGAATCAGGTATCTGGCATATTCAGAGAGCTGGGATCCATGCCCTCTAACCCGATCCATCAATTTAAAGCCTAAGGCCTCCTCAACATCGTTGAGCTTTTGCCAAACGTTTCTATAGGAGAGGCCCATCTTCTTACAAGCGGACATCAAGGTTTTGCCGTGCTCAATGTCTTTCAAGAGGCTGGTTAGCCAGACCAAATCCACAACAGCCGGATCTTTGGCGTTCTTGCTACCAAAAATAAGGGTGGGTCGGATCTGAATTCTCATATGTAATTTTTTGCATATTGATGTTTTGTAATATGACAGATCTTAACCGAACACCCATAAGGAAGCGAACTCAGATGAAATTCTCATTTACCCGACTACTGGCATCTGCCATTACCGCCCTAGCGCTTTTAAGCAACGCTGCACATGCGCAAGAGAAAAGCATTGTTGTGTCATCCACAACCTCTACCGAGCAATCTGGCCTCTTTGGCTTTATTTTGCCAATCTTCAAAATGAAAACCGGCATCGATGTCAAAGTGGTTGCTGTTGGAACTGGCCAAGCCTTAGATATTGGTCGTCGTGGCGATGCTGATGTCGTGTTTGTTCATGACAAGCCTGCTGAAGAAAAGTTCGTAGCTGAGGGATACTCCACAAAACGTTATGAAGTGATGTACAACGACTTTGTATTGATTGGACCTAAAGCAGATCCAGCAAAAATTGGTGGCGGCAAAGATATCAAAGTTGCGTTTCAGAAAATTGCAGCTGCTCAAGCACCATTCGTATCACGTGGTGATAAGAGCGGTACGCATGCTGCTGAATTACGTTACTGGAAAGATGCAGCCATTACAGTGGCACCTAGCGCCTGGTACAAAGAAACCGGCTCTGGCATGGGCCCTGCCCTCAATACCGCATCTGCAATGAATGGCTATATCTTGGCTGATCGCGCTACTTGGCTTTCCTTTAAGAACCGCGGTGATTTAGTCATCTTGGTTCAAGGCGATCCAAAGCTATTTAATCAGTATGGCGTCATGCTAGTAAACCCAGCTAAATTCCCACATGTGAAAAAAGCTGAAGGACAGGAGTTTATTGATTGGCTGATTTCTAAAAATGGTCAAGACGTTATTGCAAGCTACAAAATTGGTGGCGAGCAACTCTTCTTCCCTAACGCTAGCAAATAATTAGCATGAGAAATTCACACCAGTTATTTAGCGCACTTCTCTCCACTTTATTAATAGGGCTTGGAATGCAAACATCATTAGCGCAATCCAACCCTCCAAAAGTGGAAGCTACTTATGGTCAAGGCGCCAAGAGCTTTAAATTGGCAACCGGCAGCCCTGGGGAGTTAGGCCTACTGCAACAACTGGGTGAGGCTTTCGACAAAAAGGAAGGCGCACGTTTGGTCTGGATCAAGGCCGGAAGTGGTGCCTCCCTTAACCTGCTGAAAACGCAGCAGGTAGACATGATCATGGTGCATGCACCAGAGGGCGTCAACAAAGCAATTGCTGAAGGATGGGCAACTGGCAGAACGTTAATTGGCTCTAACGAGTTTTATATCGTTGGGCCTAAAGCAGATAGCGCCAAAATCAAATCTGCTAGCAGTGGCGCTGATGCTTATGCAAAGATCGCCAAGGCACAGGCTAACTTTATCTCTCGCGGCGATAAATCAGGCACACACCAGAAAGAAATGGATATCTGGAAGAAGGCTGGGATTACACCTGAAGGAAATTGGTACATTGTGACCAATGACTTCATGACAGCCTCGCTTAAACGGGCAAATACTGACAAAGCGTATTTCATGACAGATAGTAGTACTTGGGTGGCGGAGAAAAATGTTGCGCCTGATCTACAGATTCTGTATCGCGGCGATCCCTACCTAGTAAATACCTATGATGCTTTAGTAGCCCCCGTCGGCGCCACTGAGAACCGCGATATTGCCGCTAAGTTCATTCAATTTGTGGCCTCTGATGAAGGTCAGGCCATTATTCGCAACTACGGTAAGGCGCAGCACAAGGAAGCCCTTTACAATGATGCTGTCTACGCCAAACAATACGTTCACTAGGAGAAATCATGGAACTTAAAGTCAAACTCAGCGCACGTAATACTCTCAGCGGTAAAGTTGTTGAACTCAAAATGGGTCAAACCACTTCTCACGTGAAGTTAGATATTGGTGCTGGCCACATCGTTACTGCCTCTATTACTAATGAGGCTGTTGATGAACTCAAGCTCAAAGTTGGTGATCAGGCTTGGGCAGTAATCAAAGCTTCTGATGTAATGATTGCTAAAGACGCTTAATCTTTAGCTGATAAGCAAAAGGCCCGCAATGCGGGCCTTCTTTCTTTACTGCTCCAGCAGGATTAATGCTTAATTAGTTTTTGATACTTATTTCTTTGGTGTTACGAAACCAATTGCTGTGTCGTCAACGAATTCAACCATTACGTCGTCACCAGCCTTGAATTTCTCAAGACCTAAAACGCTTTGGTCTACTTTAACTTTTTGCTTCTCGCCTGATGGCAATGTGAATGTCACGATACGAGTTTTTGTATCAATTGTGCCGATCTTCACTGTTGCATAAACAGTGTCAGTTGTTTCTTCAAATGGCTTAGCAGAACCTTTGCCTGCGATCACTACTGAACGAACACCTGAAACACCTGGTTTTGCATCTTTAGGAGCAGCAACTAAACCAACTGCAATCGCTTGAGCATGCTCAACAACAAATACATCGCCCTTCTTCACTTTATCCAAATCATTTACTTGCTTGGATACATTCATTTGAGCCAAGTTACCGTTAGAGTCCTTCAGAACTACGATGCGCTTCTTTACGTCCACTGAATCAACAGTAGCAGTCAATACAATTGCTTCAGCTGCCAAAGGCAACATTTTTGCTGGAGCTTGAGCGAATACTGAACCTGCAACAACTAAACCGAGTGAGGCAACTAATGTAGCCAATAAAGATTTCTTCAAGATAACTCCTAGATAAAGGTTTGTAAGGGGCGCCAATCCTCTGACACCGCCTTTTCATTTTAACCATGAAGTGATTTGCTTATAGGCCTTAGAGCTAATATTTAGAGTCAAAATAGGTGCAATTTGCTACATTGGAGGCTGATTGGCTAATTTGCCTCCATATATATAGATAGCAGAGAGATAACGCGTGATCTTGATTAAATCCTGGCTCGATGGCAAAGAAGAGGCCTATTGCATTCGAAAACGCGTATTTATCGAAGAGCAAGGCATTCCAGAAGAGATGGAGCTCGACGAGTACGACCCACTCGCACAGCATGCTCTAGCGCATCTGAACTCGGAATGCATTGGGACGGCTCGCCTAGTCACCCCACCTGGGAGCATTGGAAAAGTTGGACGAATTGGACGTATGGCGGTATTACCGATGCATCGAAGACAAGGAATTGGAGGAAGATTGCTGGGCGCCCTGCTAGAGCTGAGTAAATCCCAAGGTATTTCCCAACTGGAATTGCACGCCCAACTATCGGCTATCCCGTTTTACGAGAAATTTGGATTTATTGCACAAGGTGATATCTACGATGAAGCTGGCATTGCGCATCGCGATATGATTCTATATATCTAATAGCACCTGGCCACTATGACCCAATCAAGCAACCCCCCTTTCCTCTTTCGTGTTTGCTACTCGGATACCGATGCAGCAGGATTTGTATATCACGCGCGCTATTTAGAGATATTTGAAAGAAGCCGTTCTGAATGGCTGCAGCAAAGAGGCTTAAGCCCAACAAAATTGGTCAATGAATTTGGGATCGTTCTTCCCGTCCGAGAAATCACGATGAACTTTCATAGACCGGGGCGCTTAGATGATCTCTTAAGCATTGACCAAATCATCGAGCACCGTGGTCGCACCCAAATTGCGGTAAAGCAAACTGCAAAACGCATTGTCGAAGGGATGGAACCAGAGCTTCTTGCTACCGCATTACTGCACATTGTCTGTGTTGACACTACCACCCTAAAACCAAAGGGTCTGCCTGACTGGCTCTTTGCAGCAGATCAATAACATCACTACTGAAGAGACTTCAATGCAAGAAGGCAAGCTACTGACTTTTGTGAAAGAACTCGCAACACTTCTAGAGAGCAAGCCGAGTGAGGAAATTGTTCTCTCTAAAGGGAAAAAGCTCTTAGAAAACTTAATTCAGGTTGATGACTGGTTGCCAGAAGAATTTTGCAAACCACATCCTCAGTACTACCAGCAATACTTGCTCTATGCAGATCCACTGGATCGCTTTTCAGTAGTCAGCTTTGTTTGGGGCCCCGGTCAAAAGACACCATTACATAACCATACCGTCTGGGGCATGATTGGCCAGTTGCGAGGGCAAGAACGCAGCGCCGACTATTACCAACAGGCCGATGGCAGTTATAAAGCCGGTGAGTCATTCCTTTGCCACCCAGGTCAAGTTGCTACCGTATCCCCCAAAACACATGACATCCATGTGGTCGAGAATGCTTTGAGTGACCAAACTTCCATCAGCATTCATGTATATGGTGGAAACATTGGTCGCATCCAGCGCGCTGTGTTTGACCCTATTACAGGCGCAGAAAAATTATTTGTCTCGGGATATGCCAATTCAGTGATGCCAAATCTTTGGAATGCAGCCTGATAGCTTAAAATAGCGACTCTTTCTGCAAACACTCCAAGTGTGGCAGCTCACCCCATTGGCCGGGATAGTCGTTTAATTGAATACGGGCCAATATTTATTTGGTCCCTATGTTATTTACAGATCTTGGTTTATCAGAACCCATTCTTCGCGCTATTAATGAAGAGGGTTACACCAGCCCTACCCCCATTCAAGAAAAGTCTATCCCTGCCGTATTAAAAGGTGGAGATTTACTTGCTGCCGCTCAAACAGGCACCGGTAAAACCGCTGGCTTTACCCTGCCGATTCTTCAGCGCTTAAGCACTACAGCAAAAGCAGGTGGCAAACGTCAGTTACGCGTACTGATTTTGACTCCTACCCGCGAGTTAGCCGCCCAAGTTCAAGAGTCTGTTGTGACTTACGGCAAATACACCGGCCTTAAATCCACCGTGATCTTTGGTGGCGTTGGCGCGAATCCACAAATTAAAGCAATCGCTGCTGGGTTGGATATTTTGGTGGCAACACCAGGTCGCCTGCTCGACTTAATGTCGCAGAATTGTGTCTCACTTGCCAATATTGAAATCCTCGTCTTGGACGAAGCAGATCGCATGCTGGATATGGGCTTCTTGCGTGATATCAAAAAGATCTTGGCTGCATTGCCAAAGCAACGTCAGAACTTACTATTTTCAGCAACTTTCTCGACCGAGATCAAAGCATTGGCCGATGGTTTACTGAATTCACCAGCCTTGATTGAAGTAGCACGTAGCAATAGTACGAATGAGGCTATTGCTCAGCTGATTCACCCAGTAGACAGAACCCAAAAGCATCCATTGTTGGCGCATCTGATCAAAACCAATCAGTGGCAACAGGTTCTCGTATTTACTCGCACCAAGCATGGTGCCAATAAATTAGTGACACAGTTGGAAAAAGATGGCATTACTGCGATGGCGATTCATGGCAATAAAAGTCAAAGCGCGCGTACCAAGGCTTTGGCAGAATTTAAAGATGGAAAGATCACCGTCTTGGTTGCCACCGATATTGCGGCGCGTGGCATCGACATTGACCAACTTCCCCATGTCGTGAACTATGACTTGCCAAATGTATCTGAAGATTATGTTCACCGTATCGGCAGAACCGGTAGAGCTGGCTCAAATGGTGTTGCAGTATCTTTGGTCTGCGTTGATGAACATCAGATGCTCCGAGATATTGAAAAGCTCATCAAGCAAAAACTGCCGCAAGAAGTGATTGCTGGATTTGAGCCAGATCCAAATGCCGTAGCGCAACCTATCCAATTACGCAGCCAACAACACCAACAATCGCGCAAGCCTAGGCCTGGTAATGCTGGCGGCGGCAATGGTGGAGGCAAGCCGGCTGCCAAGCGTGGTAGCCCACCTAAGCGCAGTTTCAATCGCTAGTTTTAGTAAAATTACTACCAATAATTAGATCAACTTTCTAAACTACCTAAATACTTTAAAAACATGACTATTACTCGTCGCTCAGCTATTAAAACCATCGCAGGTGCATTTGCACTGCCGACACTCAATCCAATTACAGCCGCCTTTGCTCAAAGTGCGCCTAACTGGACTACTTATGAAATTACTACCGAAGTCACGCTTGAGCCACCTAATGGTGCTGCAGAGGCATGGATCCCGTTGCCACTAGTAATGGATACAGACTACTTCAGAACCATCGCTATCAAAACAGATAGTCCAGATCCTAAAGCGGTAAGCAAGATTTATGAGACTCCAGATAAACAGGCGCGCATGATGTGGACTCAGTGGGATAAGTCAGCTACAAGTCATACTGTTCAAGTCTCTATGCTGGTTAGCACGCGTAATCGTCATTTGGAGTTAGCCACCCCAAGTCCAGCTTTAAAGCTGTCTATAGAAGAGCAGAAGTTTTGGACACGTGGAACGAAATACTTACCGACAGACGGTATTGTGAAAACTACGGCACAGCAATGCATAGCTAACCTACCAGCTAATGCTACTGATGTTGAAAAAGCGAAGGCTATCTACAACTGGGTGGTAGACAACACGCACCGCAATCCTAAAACACGAGGTTGCGGGCAAGGCGATGTGAAGCTCATGCTGGAAACAAATAATCTAGGTGGTAAGTGCGCCGATATTAATGCTGTCTTTGTTGCGCTAGCTCGCTCAGTCGGCGTTGCCTCACGCGATGTATACGGCATTCGTATTGCAGACTCTGCACGTGGCTATAAGAGTTTAGGCAAAGCTGGTGATATCACCAAGGCGCAGCATTGCCGCGCTGAGTTCTACGCCACGGGTTTCGGCTGGGTTCCAGTTGACCCTGCTGACGTTCGGAAAGTCATCCTTGAAGAAACTGGTGGTCTAGCTGTAAATGATCCTAAAGTATTAGCAATTCGTGAATACCTCTTCGGAAACTGGGAAATGAATTGGATGGCTTACAACTATGAACATGACATCACCCTTCCCGGCTCCAAGCTTGGTAAAAATGGTGAGATTCCATTCTTGATGTATCCCCAGGCAGAAAATAAAGAAGGTCGCTTCGATTCCTTGGACCCAGATAACTTCAAATACAAAATTACCAGCCGTCGCATTAGCTAATTTGTATTGAAGATATCCTAAGTGAAAAGTAGCTCACTGCAACAGACAACGAGAGGCATCGCCCTCTCGTTTCTTATTGCATTTATCAGCCTGATTGAATCCAATTCAGCGTTTGCTGAATGGCGAGCGCCTAGCTATGTAGGGCTTACTCAAACACCCCCAATTGAACTCAACAATCTTTCGGGGCAAGCTGTAGATTTAAGCAAGTTCAAAGGCAAAGTCGTCTTAGTTAATTTTTGGGCAAGCTGGTGCGAGCCCTGTAGAGAAGAGTTTGGGGAGTTAATTTATCTTCAAGAAAAGTATGGGCCAAAGGGTTTTAAGGTATTGGCTATTAATCTTGCTGAAATGAAACCTCGGATCAATCAATTTCTCAAGGGCAATAACATCTCAGATAGTTCTATCGAAATCTTATTGGATCGCAATAGCGTAAGCTATAAGAACTGGCGGGCACGCGGTCTTCCTACAAGCTTTTTGGTTGGCAAAACTGGCAAAGTGGAAGCTGTTTGGGTTGGATCAATTGATAATGCCGATAGTGATGAAGTCAAGGGTAAGATTGAGTCCCTGCTTCGCCAGCAATAAACTCCAACATCAACTCGAAAACCATCATCACGACTGATACCATGACCATCCCATCACAAGAACCCCGCTTAACCTCCCTCTCACATGGCGGCGGTTGCGGTTGCAAGATTGCTCCTGGCGTTCTTTCAGAAATCCTGAAAAGTGTTCCGCAGTTACCTTTTCCAAAAGAGCTCTTGATTGGTATTGAAACTTCAGATGATGCTGCTGTGTATCAAATTAATGAGTCTCAGGCGATTGTTGCCACAACCGATTTCTTCATGCCGATCGTTGATGATCCATTTGACTTTGGCAAGATTGCCGCCACCAATGCCATCAGCGATATCTATGCGATGGGTGGCACACCGCTATTTGCATTAGCTCTCGTTGGCATGCCGATTAAGGTGCTTTCAAATGCCACGATTGCCCGCATTCTTGAAGGTGGTGCTGAAGCCTGTAGATCAGCAGGCATTCCGATTGCGGGTGGACATACGATTGATTCTGTTGAGCCTATCTATGGCTTGGTTGCGATTGGCATTGTTGATCCTAAGCGCGTTAAGAGCAATGCAGCGGCTCAGGCTGGAGATGTCTTAATTTTAGGTAAACCACTGGGCGTTGGTATCTTGTCCGCAGCACTTAAAAAGGATCTCTTAGGTGACGCTGGTTATCAAGAGATGATTGCCAACACGACCAAGTTAAATTCTGCAGGTCCTGATCTTGCGAAATTACCTGGCGTACATGCACTAACTGACGTTACTGGTTTTGGTCTTGCTGGCCACACCTTGGAATTAGCTCGAGGCTCTAAGCTCACCGCTCAAATTCAGTGGAATCAGGTTCCCCTGCTTTCCAATGTTCAGAGCCTAGCTGATCAAGGTGTCATTACCGGAGCTTCAGATCGTAACTGGCAAAGCTATGGAGCAGAGGTTCGTTTACCAGAACAATTTAGCCCTGCACAACAAGCACTATTAACGGATCCTCAAACTAGTGGCGGCTTACTCGTCTCTTGCAGCGCAGATGCTGTGAATACTGTTTTAGAAATCTTTAAACAGCATCACTTTGCTAGCGCTTGTGTCATTGGGCAAATGACCAACAAAGAAAATCAGTATCTAGAGGTATTGCTTTAATCCGCCTTTAGATTAAAGACGCTCGAGAAATCAAGCTGGCCATTTCCTGCTTTGCTGTGCGCTTCGTACAGCTTGCGGGATAACTCTCCTAATGGAACACTTGCCTCTAGATCGCCAGCATTTTCAGTGGCCAAGCCCAAGTCTTTCAACATGAGATCTACACCAAAGCCCCCTGCATATCCTTTTGAGGATGGCACGTTCTCCATCACTCCAGGGCACGGGTTATAGAGCTCTAAAGCCCAATTGCGACCAGAGCTCTTAGACATGATGTCGGAGAGTACTTTGGGGTCCATGCCATTAGCGATTCCTAAGCGCAATGCCTCACTTGTTCCCAGCATCTGAATGCCGAGCAACATGTTGTTGCAGACCTTAACAGTTTGCCCACTGCCACTTGCACCCGCATGAAAGATATTTTTGCCCATCTTTTCTAATAAAGGTCGAGCACACTCAAGAGCTGAAGCATCACCACCCACCATAAAGGTTAAGGTCCCCGCCTGAGCGCCTGCAGTTCCACCAGATACCGGGGCATCGATCATGGCAAAACCTTTGGCTTTTGCGGTAGCGGCTACAGCCTGCGATACCTTTGGCGAAATCGTAGAGCAGTCAATGAGTAAGGCCTTTGGATTGGCCGTTGCAAGCAAGCCAGCATCACCCAAATACAAAGCCTCAACATGACGTGAGGCTGGGAGCATACTAATGATGACATCCGCATCCTTGGCGGCCTCTGATGCACTCTGTACAGGAATACCGCCACCAGCCTTGAAAGCATCAAGCTGGGACTGGACCAAATCAAAGCCATGAACCTGATGTCCTGCTTTAATTAAATTGAGAGCCATTGGCAGGCCCATATTACCCAAACCTAAAAATGCGACTTTCATATACGCCTCGTATGAGATAGTGAAGTTCTAAGATCTCACTATAGCTTGCTTATAAACTTGCTGGATAAATTACCGGGAGCTGGAATGACAACTAAAGTGATTGGCCTGATTCAGTTAAATGATCCGGAGGCATTTGAGGAGTACCGGTCTCAGGTAGGAAATACGGTAGCCCTCTATCAGGGGAAGATTAGCTCACGAGGATCATTCAATGCCTTCTTCTGGAATGAATTGCATTGCGATTCCTTTAGTGCATTTGTTGAGCTGGAGTTTCCGGATGTGGAGCACTCTCAGTCTTGGGTTAATAGCCCTGAATATCAGAGCTTGCTAGACATTCGGAGCAAAGCTATGAAGCTCACTTTATTTTCAGTAAGTATATAAAAAAATAAAGCCCGGCTCCTTTTGGGGGCCAGGCTGAATTCAATCCAGAGTAAGAAGAATTACTTCTTAGCTTCCATCGCTTCTTTAGCGGCTGTAATTTCTTTACGACGCTCTTTGCATGCGCCAGCAATTTCTTGCAGAGCTTTACGAGCACGCGCAGCAGATGCCTTAACGCCCTTTTCAATAAACTTTTCGTTTTCCGCTTTGTAAGTTTCGAAAGCAGCCAACAATGTATCGTGTTGTGACATCTTGTCTCCTATATGTCTGATCAAAGTGTGAGTACTGAGCTCGGAATCAGTATATCCCTAGAAAAACCAGAGGAATTCAGGGTTGATATCAGGGATAACTCTTATATCTAGCAAATCCTCTAAATTAGGGAAAACTACTAAAAATAACGGAGACAAACGTGAAAATCAGAAATATTCTTGTTTTATTGGCTGGCGCGCTACTTAGCCTGCAATCCTTTGCTCAGGCTAGCAATTGGCCAATCCCCAATAAGCCCATTACCTTCATTAACCCATTCCCCCCTGGTGGTGCTGTGGATGCTTTTGGGCGCCCCCTAGCAAAGCAGCTATCTACGCAAATGGGCACATCAATCATTGTCGATAACAAAGGTGGCGCTGGCGGCACTGTTGGTGCAGCAGCAGCTGCAAAAATGGCTCCAGATGGCTATACCTGGCTTCTTGGCGCAGTGCATCATTCAATTGCTCCAAGCATGTACACCAACCTTTCTTATGACATCACCAAAGATTTTGAGCCAGTTGCCATCATTGGTAGCGTGCCCTGAATCGCTACCAATATCCTAGACACTTGCCAACCTCGCTTGGTACTGCTGTTCAAATCTTACCGGAGAAAGCCCATTGTTGTAACTATGGCGTCTAACCGGGTTGTAAAACATTTCGATGTAATCA
>NZ_JACVOO010000012.1 GCF_018882405.1 Polynucleobacter sp. 31A-FELB
GTTCAACTACCTGTTTGACTGCCTCTAACTTGAACTCTTCAGTAAACCGTCTTCTTGTACTCATGACACACCTCCTAATAGACTAAATATTAGGCTAGAAAGTGTCTATAGAAGTGGTAGCGATTCACCCCTCTCACGAGGGGTGTTTGTAATACGTAAAGCTACTTTTGGTGACTATTAACCAAATACAAAGTTATCAATCTCAATCTTAGTAATTGAATCGATACCAACTAAAGTAATCGTTCCGTCAAAAGCTCCTGTCAATGACGTGATCTCAAGGTTGCTGCCAACATCAACGATTTCAAGAATCTGTTGATCCAATGTGTTTTCAACAACCGCACGTATTGAGCTAAGAGTTACAATTTCACCAGCGGTACCGAAATCGAAATCCGAAAAGTTGAGAATGTCATCGTTTTCTGTGCCACTTGTCATTGACAGGAATCCTGTGATTGATGTGTCAGCAACACCATCCGCATTGAAGAGGAAATCAAAGATTCCGTCATCTAGTACTCGGGCGCCGTCCACGCCACCTCCGTAAAGAGTAATGGTGGTTTCACCGGTACCGAGTTTAATGTCGGCAACGTCAGTATCAGCACCTTCTAGGTCTTGAATAAACGCGGTCACTGCACCAGTCAACTCTGTTAAATCCAAAATTGAATCATCACTAGCAGATGATGCTCTTTGCATAACTAGTGAAGTTGCCTCATTAGAACCAATCACAACATCTTTATTTCCAGAAATTGCTAGTTTGGCACTGACTTTAAAGTCAAGAGCGCTAGCATCTGTAATCGTAAAGGTTTCCCCGCCTTCAACTGAAGTTAGGTCTAATGTGAGTGTTTTAGTAGTGGCAATAGTTGTACCTGTTAACGCTGTAATTGTGAGATCAGCAGAAGAGTCATTCACAATGGTCTCACCATCAGCAGCTACAATCTTCAATGCATCAATCAGCAAGTCTTGATCGCCAGTGAGGCGAAGTTCTGATCCGCTGATGAGATCCGAAGCAGTTAATACGCCAATAGCACGTGCGCCCTCTCCGGATGCATTTACTGTTAAGCTATCAAGTGCTGTTGCTGTTAATCCGCCGGCTAAATCAATTGCACCAGCGCCTCTCATGTTAACGACGACATCACGGAATCCAACTGCGGGTGTTAGTGTCGTATACGCGTTTGTAACAGATACTCCCGCAAACTCATCGGCCGTAATGTTGATCTCGGTAGCAGATGTAGCATTTAACGTAGCAACAGTGAAGGTTGAATTTGCTGTACGCGCCCCATCATTGGTAAGAATGTCAAGGGTACGTACTGAGTTTGCTGTCAAAACAGTAATTGCAGAAGTTCCAGCATCATGCGCCATCTCTACTGTCTGCTCCGTCACTCCGGATTTGTTAGTGATTTCAACCAAAGACGTAGTTTCTGCAGTGGCCACGACTTTAACACCGGCAGCAAGATTAGTAACACCGTTTGTAGCACGGTTGCCAGTGTATAACAGTGTGTCGACGCCAGTCCAGTTGGTGGCATTGATTGCACCTGTCGTTGCGTCGGTTGCAATGATTGCTTCCCCACTAAATGCAGTTGCATTAACTTTAAGCGTATCCAGAGTAGCAGCAGCTGCGCTAATTACAATATCACCGGTACCGGCACCTGTTAGCACGACTCCAGTTCCAGCGGCCTGTGATGCTGAGGCTGTAGCTTTGAGGTCTCCAGCTGCTGCAATCGTAAAGCTACGATCGCCTGCACCTGCGCTTGAGAGAGTAATTCCATTAATACCAGAAAGTGCAGCGCCACCTGTAGCTGTAACAATATTGCCGAATGCAATATCGCCATCACCAGCAGTTGTCAGCGCTACCACATTGGATGCAGCTGCTGTGCCAGCTTTAACGTAGGTATTGGTTAGACCCAAATCAGCATTTGCGGCGGCCGTAACATTGATCGCTGTGAAGGCTGATGCGGCAGTAGCTCCAATATCATCGATAGTGTTAGTGACTGCAGTTGCAGATGTGGTGGTTGAGGCAATATTTAAAGTCTCGACTCCAGCGGCTGTAACAATTGCAAAATCGACGGCAGCTGCGCCGCCAATGCCGAGATCAAGAGTATCAGCCGTTCCGGTAGAAGCACCTGTCACCACAATGCGCGCATCATCGTCTGCAGTGTCACTTGCAATCAGGTTAACGCCTACACCTGCATTTACATTTAAGGTGAGATCAGTTGCAGTTGTAGCCGTATTTGCCGCAAGTGATACTGACTCCAGGCCATCTAAACCAGTTGTATCTGCGACAACTCCTGAGCTATCTAATGCATAACCGGAAAGTGTTAGATTCTGGACAGAGCCAGTAATGTAATCGGCAAAGTCGATACTTGCATCGGTCAAGCCAACCAAATTGAGAGAAAGATCGCCCTCAAGTTCGGATGCATCGATTGTGGATTTAACAGCGTAGTTGGTGGTTAAATTCAAGCCCGCTGTACCAGCAATGTTCAGGGCGGTAATACCTGAGTAGTCATCCGCTGATACCGAAACAAGATTGAGTATATTTGTTGTAGTGCCTAAACTCTCAAGGTTAACTTCTGCGATTGCAACGGCAGTTCCTGCAGTGCTGTCCGATAGGGTAATAGACGCGCCACTTGTAGCTGCACCTTGAATACCAAGATTAAACACATCTGCGGTGGAGCTAGCTGACTTGCCCTCTAGAGTTAATGCCTTGTTTGTTTGTAGCACAAAGTCAACTGAGCCATTTTGAACCAAGCCCGACAATGCTACGCTGTTTGATCCAAGTACATTTACTGTATTTGCACCCGTGATGGCAGCCATTGAGAGCTTACCGCCAGCCACTGCAGACTGAACATTAAATGTCTCAACATTTTGAATTACTGGTGCCGGAGCATCAGTTGGGGCAAGAAGGGTTGCAATTAAGACATCATTGTCAGTTGTGCTTGGATCCGAAATGAAAACGTTGTCGCTCAAACGATTATTTGCATCGATTGTATTGCTGCTGGTAGTCAAGAACTTATCAGCAGGAGTTACGCCCTCGGAAGCTGAAGCAGTCAATATTGCGCTACTAGTAGTGAGTGGACGAAAGGATGATAACTATAAGTGATTGATTGTTAAAACATTATTGTTGTTTTGTACTGATAATTTTAGAGTTGCCAGAAAACTACCAGCAATTAAATTCCATTTTTTATCAAAGATGGATCAACTAGTTGAAATATTGCCTCAGCAGAATATGCTCTAAGACATTTATGAATTTATGCTGCCAGTAAATTACCAGCAATATTATTCAAATAAATCTGCGTGTGATCCAGCTCGAACAAATACAACCGTTTCGTGCTTACCGCTCTGCTCTATTCTGTATATCAAAAGGAAGTCACCACCGACATGACATTCCCTGTGATCTTCCCATTCACCCTTTAATGCATGATCCAACCACTCAGCACCAAGTAACTGATCGTTGGCGATCAGTAAAAGCATGGCCTCTTTTAGGTTATTGAGGTTATACCTTCCAGATGCAGCTAAGCTAGTCCAGTCTTTTACAAATTGCTTAGTCTTTAAACAATCTCTTAAAGGCTGTGCTTTCTTGCTCGCTTTACTTTTTTTCAAGTTCATTGATAAGGCTATCAAATGACTGGGCTTTAGCGCTGACTAATTTCCGTGACTCTTTCATGGCCGCAACAGTGGTGGCATTGGGAATCTTGATTTCAAATGGCAATCCACGATGCGTTACTACCTGCGTTAAAAAGAGACGCACAGCATCAGACACATTAAGTCCACAGCTATTTAATATCTGTACTGCCTCAGTCTTTAAGTCTGAGGTCACCCGAGTTCTAATCTCAGCTTCCATATTGTTTTTTAGTGCTGTAACAGGCATGATTTACTCCTTTTTGTAGCTACATTGTAGGAGTATACGCCCTTCTTTAGCATAGGGCAAATACCCTAACCTATTGTTTTTCAAAGAGATGGGCCTCTACCGTAATAGAAAATCCGCCGCGATAATTATCTTGCGAGACCGTAATCCCCGATTCCTGAAAGACACGAAATAAGCTCATGACGGTGTCATGCCTAGGATTGATTGCGCCCTGCTCAATGCGTGCAATGCTAGTAACAGCCATCTGGGTTTTTTCCGCTAACTCAGACTGAGACCATCCCAAAATTGCCCTACAGCCACGGCAAAGGGCTGCAAAAGAGGCTTTTTCTATGCTCATCCCGATACCTTTAGGTAAGAAATTTGGAAAAAGTAGTTGACACTACACTTAAAAGTGTTAAAATAAACACTAATGATATTAATTAAACTCATATAAACACTTTAATAATGCCTAAACTGTTGTTTTCAGAGAAGATTATAAAGTCTATTGTTTGTCCTGTGGGCAAAGATAAGTATGTGCTGATTGATTCGGCAACTAAAAATCTGCTCTGCGAAATCAGGCCAAACGGCAGGAAGACCTATTTTCTACTTTGGAGAAATACCCATGGGAAAAGGCGGCTTACCCGCTTGGGTGATGCATGTGACATCACGGTTAAACAAGCTCAAGACCTAGCGAATCAATACCGCTCCAAAATCGCCATGGGCGAAGATCCGGCTGCTGAAAAAGCCATCAAAAAATCAGTCCCGACATTTGAGCAGTTCATTGCCGAGCGCTATATGCCGTTTGTGCGAAGTTATAAGAAAGCCGCTAATTCAGACGATAGCTATTTACGCAACCAGATCCTGCCTGTTCTCGGTAAAAAGTACCTTGATGAAATCACCCGCAAAGACATCATCGATTTTCACCATGGCTTGCATGCCAAGGGGTACAAGCCAGGGACCTGCAACCGAAGTCTCATCTTATTGCGCTATGCATTTAACTTAGCGATCAAGTGGGAGGTTCGAGGCGTTAAGACTAATCCCACCAAAGATGTAGCCCTACTTAATGACCAAGAGGGCAAGAAAGAGCGCTACCTTACAAAAGAAGAAACTGAGCGTCTCTATGGTGTCTTAAAGGATAGTGATAACGCCTTACTGCAATACATTATCCCCATGCTCATTCTGACCGGTGCTCGCAAACGGGAAGTGTTAGATGCCCGTTGGGAGGACTTAGATTTAGATCGCCGTCAGTGGCGTATTCCCATTACCAAAGCAGGGCGTCCTCGTTATGTGCCACTGTCTAACGGTGTGCTTCATTTGCTCGCCAATGTCCCGCATACAGATGACAATCCATGGGTCTTTCCCAATCCGAAGACAGGTAAGCCATACGTCTCTATCTTTGGGTCTTGGAACGCTGCTCGCATTGCAGCAGGTCTTGCAGATGTACGCATTCATGATCTGCGCCACAGCTTTGCATCGTTCTTAGTTAATGCAGGCCGCTCCTTGTATGAAGTGCAGCGAATCCTGGGTCACACGCAGATTAAAACGACGCAGCGATATGCCCACCTGTCTCAAGATACTTTGCTTGATGCTGCTGATGCAGCTCATCAGATGGCAGGAGGTATGGTGTATGCAATTGAACCTGTAACACCCGATCAACTGGGTTATAGAAATATCTAGCAATCCACTTTGGTGACATGCATAAATACAACTAAAATTTATAATTACCCCTTACATAAAAAAGTTTATGTGGATATAATGTGCATATCAATGATTTTTATTGATTGACATAGGGGAAAGACCAGAAACAAACAAAGCCCATTTCGCAGGGCGCTTGGACTACTTCAGGCATGCACCGTGACCCATAAAGGGTCGTTGTAAGCATGAGGAGTCCAAATGGATAACCAAGACTATTCGCAAAACCGCATCCCTAAAGGATTATCAGTTGTCGCTGGTAACCGGGATCTAATCACTACGCCTGAATTCGCTCAGGTCTTCAATGTTCAGCCTCAGACGGTTCGCAAGAGCTACTGCCTGACCGGTCACGCCTACGGTATTCGCCCAACCAAAATTGGTAAACGCTTGCTTTGGTCGGTCGCTCAAATTACTGAGAAATTGAAGGAGGCAGTATGAGCGCTGCTACCTTTACCAAAATCACAATCCTTAACCCTGAAAAGGCGGGCAAGACTTTTTCTAGAGTTAATAGCCAACTCAAAAAAGAGACTGTAGGTTACTACTCTGAAGCGGATGCTTATTTGCAGGCTGTTAACACCTACGATGAGCTAAAAAATGAATTGGAATCATGCTCTGCTAATGAACTGATTCTTGCTGGCACCTCTAAGCAAGAACATACCAAAGTAAGACCAAAAGCCAAAGCGAGTAGTGGACAGGCTTCTAGGGATGCGCAGAGCTTTCCCTTTGGAGCTGCTCCAGGTTTACTTGTTATTGACACCGATGAGGCAGATAAGCGAGCTAGTGACGGATTTGAATCAGTAGCGAACCAGTTGCATGATGCTGTACCCGAATTAGCCAGTTATTCGATGCTGCACACCACATCGACCGGGGCAAATGTCATAGACGCGAATGGTGAGAAATTAACGGGCGTCACGGGCATCCATACGCTATTCATGATCAAAGATGCTACAGACGTACCCAGAGCCCTAAAAGCCCTTCATCAACGGCTTTGGCTTGCTGGCCACGGTTACATCTTCATTGGAGTAACGGGCAAAGCGTTTGACAGAAGCATTGTTGATCTGGCCATGTGCGAGTCATCGCAGCCTTTATATATGAGGGCGCACCTGGATCCTGATATGTCTCAGAATAAGCAGTTTGCAATTTATGAGGGTGAGCTTGGTGATGGGTTACTTGACACCAAAGAAGTGATTAAAGATTTAAGCCAAGAGGAGTTAGAGCATTTCAATACATTGGTGGCTAGGGCCAAAGAAGATGAGCGGGATGCTTGTTCAGAGAAGGCTAGGACTTATAGCGAGGAGCAAGTTAAAAAGAAAGAGGCGCAAGGTCTTAACCATGAAGAGGCTGTCAATCTTGTTGCTTCAAGTTTGCGTAATGACTTGTATGAGGATGTGCAGATCTGCCTATCTGATGGCGAGATCGTTACAGTTGGACATATCCTGTCTGATCCTCAGCAATATCATCATGCCACTTGTAGAGACCCCTTGGAGTGGGAGTATGGGGGAGCACAGGTGGCAAAGATTTTCTCCAGCCAAGACAAACCGCTGATTCAATCATTTGCCCATCATGGTCAAACCTACTTCTTACACCGAGGCAAGCCACCAACAGCGCAAGAGCGGCGTGAGCAGCAACGTCAAGAGAGCGTCCGTATTGGCCAAGGTGAACGAGAGCTATTGCCAGAGATATTTACACTAGACCAAGCATTGGAGCGCTTTGTCTTTCTTACTGATGGTTCTAGGGTTGCAGACATTAATGATCCGCGCTTTCCAATGTCCAAAATAGATTGGGATAGGTATATCGCAGCCAGTAAGCATGACTTTATTAAAGACCATAAACCGAAGGTTGGACAAGTTTCTGAGTTCTGGATAAATGGGGTCACTCGCAAGACGGCTACAGCAACCACATTTAAAGCCGGTGGGAAGCTGTTTGAACTAGACCCCCATGGGCGTGATTGCATTAATACATGGAAGTCTTTTGAGAGATCTACCCAAGACTTTGATTGCAATAGGCATGGATTAGGTTTATTCCTTGATCATGTGAAATTTTTGTTCAAAGAAGATGCTCCTAGGTTTTTGAGGTGGCTAGCCCACATCGAACAAAAGCCCGGGGAATTGCCTCATACCTCTTGGCTTCATGTCGCCACCAATACTGGATTGGGTCGTAATTGGATGGCTGCAGTATTGGTGAGGGTATGGTTCGGGCGAGTTGCCGCGCACCTTGATTTAAACCACCTACTTGAGGGAAATTTTAATGGTGTGGTGTCAGGCAAGATTTTAGGCATTGTGGATGAGATCCGAGAAGGTAATTCAGGCAATCAATATCGCTTCTTTGAGCAGCTTAAGAAGTTCACCACCGAAGCACAGCGATTAATTCGCCCTAAGTATGGGCGCGAGAGTGTTGAATACAACTCCTGTCGGATGCTGTATTTCTCTAACCACAGGGCAGCAATACCCATTGATCACACAGACCGGCGCTTTGAGGTAGTGATCTCCGAGGATAAGCCTAGGGATGCTGATTACTTTAAGACGCTCTATAGCGCGCTAGAGGATCCAATGTTTATAGAGGCTGTGGCCAGATATCTGGGGGCATTGGACATATCAGCCTTCAATGCTGGCGATCATGCTAGGCAAAGCACTGGCAAAAAATCCGTTCAAGATGAGTCAAAGTCTGCACTAGATGAGCAGATGGAGCTGATATTGCGTAGATGGCCGGCTGATGTGATTACAGCCAAGCAATTTGCATCAGCTCTTCAGGAGGAGTCGGCCGAATATGCACCTAATATCACAACCCCAGCGATACGCAGAACGATGGAAAGGCACGGGTTTAGAAGCCTTAAAAAGCCCTGCCGCATCACTTCGTCGCTTGATTCGCTCGCCCTAAAAACAAAGCCCGAGAGAGTGATCGTGTTGCGTAATCATGAAAAGTACATTAATCAACAGGGAGAAGCCAATACAAGTGCGCTTGTAAAAGCATTTAGCGTTCTTAGATTAACCCTTTTAACAATTAAGAAAACAATGGAAGTTACCGGCCTTGGGTCATGGGTACACGATTTACTCCTATGTTTGGATGCAGAGGACTGAAATATGAACTAGTTAAACGACCCTCGTAACAGGCTACAAGCTATATAGGATATGGCTTAAGGCCGAATCTGTTACGAGGTGTTACGAGAAGTTCTAAAAAGAATTTTGAAATTGATATTTATAAGTAGTTTTAGGAAAAATGCGTAACCGTGCGTAACTGTGTAACAGATTTACAGCGCATGATGCCAGGAGAAATCATCCTCCGTAAACAACATTGGAGAAGAAGAAATGATTCAAATGCCCACTAAAGATAGTAACGAGTGCTGCAGGGTTAGCCCTCATATAGAGGTGAGTTATGCCTAAGATTAAAGTCGCCCCCAAAGATGGTGAGCTGACAGAGGATATTGGAAGCTATTTTTTAGATCCTAGGACTACAGCTGCGTATGTAATAGATGCATTCTCCATAGGCGACCAATTCAATTATCAGATGGCTGGAAATGCCCTCCACAGAGACTTAAAGGCCATTAAATCGGGAGACTTAAGTAGGCTAGAAGAGATGCTTTACTCGCAAGCGGCGGCCTTAAATATGATGTTTGCCCGATTATCTGAAATTGCTATCCGCCAGCAAGGCTTACCCCAGTTTGAATCTCATATGCGGTTTGCACTAAAGGCGCAAAAGCAGTCTAAGGCGAACCTACAGACCTTAATTCAATTAAAGCAGCCGAGCACGAGTACTTTTGTGAAGCAGGCCAATATCGCCAATGTGCATCAGCAAATCAACAACTTAGAAAACTTTTCAAATAGGCCTAACGAACTTTTGGAGGTACACGATGGCAAACGGCTGGACATTGGAACGCAAGGCGCGCCAAAAAGAATTAATTCAAAAATGGAAACCATGGGAGAAGTCGACGGGCGCCAAAACTCCGGAAGGAAAAGCAAGGTCTAGTCAAAATGCCTATAAGAACGGATCTAGCTTTGCTAAAAATCTACTCGCTGAATTGAATAAACTGCTTCGAGAGCAAAAGAGGGTGATTGATTAACAATTAGTTAAATCGCAACCAGAAGGCTCAGACAAACAAAAACCCCACCGAAGTGGGGTTCTCATAAAGCTTATTAATTCCTAGATACTGCAACCCACGGTGATCTGTGGGTTTCTTAAGATAGGTTATTAATCACTCGCACTTGAGGTGCTTCTGGGTTATCAAGCAGTTCGGCATTGACTTTGAATTCAGCCTCTTGTTCAGGCTTTTTTACTTCCTCAGTACGTACATCCTGAGAAAGACTGCATTCTGATTCGTCATTACCGTAAATCTTGATGTTTGCCATTAGACAATCCAATTACAGAGTGAATAAAAGAAAAACCCCTATCTTTTGGATAGGGGTTAGTCGTATTACTTATTGCAACCCACGGTGAGTTGTGGGGATCTCTTTTGAGGGAGATTAGGCGATCTGAACATAGCTATTACCACTAGAAGGATCAACAAAACCTAAAGTTAGCGATCCGACAAGTTGAATTGCCAAAGATGGATCTGTACTATTCAGGTCAACTACATAGGTGTTTCCGTTGAATAGGAAGTAGCCAGCCTCATCGCTTGTAGCAGCAATTTGTGTTGCCGCATCGGTAATTGCAGCTGAAACAGTTGAAATTCCACTGTCAACGGTAACTAATCCTGCCCATGCACTTGCGGCGTACGTAGTAATTAATGTAACTTTATCAGTCGTACCAAATCCTGTAACTCGATCATAAAGTGCTGCAGTAGACCCAGTAATCGATAAAGTATCGGCACCTGAGCCTAGAGTAACATAATCAGTTTGAACTGTATTTCCTGTCCATACTAAGCTACCTGAGAGAGCCGAAGCATCAACGGTTGCACCACCCGCTGTGGCTACAGTAGTGCCAGCACCTGTTAAGTTATTAAATGTTACATTGCCAGAACCAGTTAAAACAAGCTTTGCAAAATCGCTATTACCAGAAGCTGCGGCACCAGCGCCATCGTTTTCAACTGAAGCTATAGTCACAGTTTTACCTGATTCTACTGATACGTTGGCAATACCGCTACCAGAGAACGAGTAGTTAGGGCCAATAGCAGAGCGGTCATGGGCAATAGTAAATGTTACATCTTGTGCACCAACAAATGTGTCTGCATCCAAAGCCTTAGTCACAGAGAGGCTAGCTTCTGCACGAACTGAAGATGCTGTTAGCTTGCTCATGTCCAATACAACTACATCATTGTCTGTACCGTTACCAGTCAAATTAAAGCCAACTTGCTCAAAGCCTGTAGCGTTAATTAGTGCGTAACCTTGTGCAGTTGGTGTAGCAGTGTAAACCGTAGTGCTTCCTACTTGTGCAACTGTGTAGTTTAATGATGTTGCACCAATTGCAACGTCCAGGCGCAACGAATCAGTTCCTGTGCCCGCAGTAATAACATCGCTAGAGTTAATGGATGTGAAATCCATGTAGAGAATGTCATCACCTGCACCACCGGTGTATGTCAAATCAGTAGCGGTACCAGTGTTATCGATGATCGTGTTGCCTGTTGAGCCTGATGCATTGATCGTAGTTAATGTTGAACCAATGAATGTGTCGCCAACAACTAAAGCTAAAGTACCGCCAGCTGCTGCATTTACATTTAGCGTAGTAATATCATTTGCAGTTCCATCAGCTAGGATTGCTTTGGTGAAACTTGCTGCTGATGTGTACTTTGTGCTACCTGAAACAGTCAATGTATTTAATGTATCAGTAGTTGTGCCTGCTGTTTCTACAACAATAAAGTTTCCAGTGCCGGATGAACTTGCATTTGCAAAGGCTAAATTAGCAGTAGTTGCGCCTACATCATATGTATTAGCGATTCTTACATAGTCAGCTGCTGCAATTGTTCCAGTAACCTGAACAGTAGCGCCATTGTTAAGGCCAGTAATCGCCTGTCCGCCTGTAGTACCGTTTGCGGAGGTAGCAATTGTTGTATTTTGCAATGCAGCCTTTGTCAAACCGCCAACCAAATTAGTATTAATTGCGCCTAATGTAGTGATAGATCCACCATAGACCAAGTTTTGCATATTGGTGATCGTGCCAGTCAAGACATTGGCGCTACCTTCAATTTGCAATGTATTTGAACCATTGCCACCATTGATGGTGTCAAAAGTGTTCAATGTAGGCAATGTGCCACTGCTTCCACCTAAGGTTGCATTGAATACGTCATCACCTTGTGCGCCGTTAAATGTATCGATACCAGTAGTGAGTGGACTAATGATTCATAATGTTATTTATATGATTCATAAGGTATATTTTCTCTTATTAAGTCACCCTGCCCTTAGCACCTTGCCAGAACCTACAGACTGAATTGGGGCTATCTTTTGGCTTATTTAGCACTTTTATTAAATTAGTAGCAAAATCAATTACTTACAGATTGGTTACATTGAGCCCTACCTACTGGTTACCCATAAACAAAAATCCCGGCTGTTTGGCCGGGACTCTCGGGTGTATTTCAGAAGTTAGTGCAGAGCTGCTAGCGATGCCTCAGGCGCTCGGTCCAAAATCTTGAGGAGTGTCTTCGCAGCACCAGTTGGGTAACGTCTGCCCTGCTCCCAGTTGCGAATGGTTTCAACGGATACATCAATGCGCTCTGATAGTTGAGCTTGACTCAGGCCTAGGCGCTTGCGGACTCGGCGTGCAAATTTAGCAGCATCGAGCATCGCTTCATGTTCATCAGCAAGCATCTGCACCGAGATCTCTTCTTCGGTAGTGGCATCTACCTTTGTCAGGTTGATGCGGCCTTGCTTTAAGCTGCTTGGCGTTGCTGGGTCAATCTTGATTCGTACTGTTTTCATAATAATTAGCCTCTCGTTGGTTGGCTTTACGGGCTGAAATAATGCGGGTCGCCTCTCCTCTTGGTGTGAACACCACGACATAGAGTCTGCCGTTGATACGACCGATAGCTTGGTAGCGCTCTTCCCCGTAACTTCTGCGCTCATCTAACTCAATCAGTCGGTCTGGGTCAAAGAAGACAGTTGCAGCATAAGCAAAGTCAAAACCACGCTCTTCAAAACACGCTTGGCTTTTGCCTTCGTCCCATTCGAATTCCATAGTCTAACTATAGTCCAATGGACTATGAAATGCAATAACCATACTTGGTACTAGGATCGCTTTTTGGGCTGTGGTGTCTGTGCAATGCCATGTTCGGCATTGAGAAGGGCTTTTTTTGTAAAGCGGATCACAACTTCTTCATCCGATACCTGCACTTCGACTCCCTGCTCTGAAAAGTAACGCAGAACGTCATCTACGGTATCAGTTCGGGGGGAGGCTTCGCCCACTGTTTCCATGCGGTTAATAGTAGGGCGAGAGCAGCCCGTCTTATCGGCCAAGCTGTCTTGACTCAGATTAAAGGCATTTCTCAAGGCCTTGACCAGAACCGCGACTTTTAGGGCTTGTTTAATGTGCATACCAGTATTGACATCAACTTAGTTATGATTCAAAATGTAATTATTAAGATTAAATAAGTAATACAAACGCTACATTTGACATCTAAAGGATGATATGCCTAAACTCCAACTCAATGCCGAACTCGTTAAAGAGTTAGTATGCCCCAAAGAGAAAGCTAAATGGGACGTATTTGATATAAATTGTAAAGGTTTGATGCTGGAAGTGCGTCAATCTGGGGGTAAAACCTACTATTTGCGCTACACCGATGAGCGGGGTCGCTCACACCAAATGAAGCTGGCAGCAGCCTCAGACATCACACTGAGCCAAGCACGGCAAATGGCTAATATCGCTAGATCCAAAATCGCCATGGGCGAAGATCCGGCCGCTGAAAAAGCCATCAAAAAATCCGTTCCGACATTTGAGCAGTTTATTGCGGAGCGCTACATGCCGTTTGTGCGAAGTTATAAGAAGGCTGCCAACTCCGACGATAGTTATCTGCGCAACCAGATTCTGCCCGTGCTCGGCAAAAAGTACCTGGATGAAATCACCCGCAAAGACATCATCGATTTTCACCATGGCTTGCATGCCAAAGGGTATAAGCCAGGCACCTGCAACCGCAGTTTGATTCTGCTGCGCTACGCCTTTAATCTTGCCATTCGCTGGGATATTCCGGGCGTTAAGACTAATCCCACCAAAGATGTAGCCCTGCTCAATGACCAAGAGGGCAAGAAAGAGCGTTACCTTACAAAAGAAGAAACTGAGCGTCTCTATGGTGTCTTAAAGGATAGCGATAACGCCTTACTGCAATACATTATCCCCATGCTCATTCTGACCGGTGCTCGTAAACGGGAAGTCTTAGATGCCCGTTGGGAGGACTTGGATTTAGATCGCCGTCAGTGGCGTATTCCGATTACCAAAGCAGGGCGTCCTCGTTATGTGCCACTGTCTAACGGTGTGCTGCATTTGCTCGCCAATGTTCCGCATACAGATGGCAATCCGTGGGTCTTTCCTAATCCGAAGACAGGTAAGCCGTATGTCTCGATCTTTAATTCATGGAACGCTGCTCGAATCGCAGCAGGTCTTGCAGATGTGCGCATTCATGATCTGCGCCACAGCTTTGCATCGTTCTTAGTTAATGCAGGCCGCTCCTTGTATGAAGTGCAGCGGATCCTGGGTCACACGCAGATTAAAACGACGCAGCGATATGCCCACCTGTCTCAAGATACTTTGCTTGATGCTGCTGATGCAGCTCATCAGATGGCAGGAGGTATGGTGTATGCAATTGAATCTGTAACACCCGATCAACTGGGTTATAGAAATATCTAGCAATCCACTTTGGTGACATGCATAAATACAACTAAAATTTATAATTACCCCTTACATAAAAAAGTTTATGTGGATATAATGTGCATATCAATGATTTTTATTGATTGACATAGGGGAAAGACCAGAAACAAACAAAGCCCATTTCGCAGGGCGCTTGGACTACTTCAGGCATGCACCGTGACCCATAAAGGGTCGTTGTAAGCATGAGGAGTCCAAATGGATAACCAAGACTATTCGCAAAACCGCATCCCTAAAGGATTATCAGTTGTCGCTGGTAACCGGGATCTAATCACTACGCCTGAATTCGCTCAGGTCTTCAATGTTCAGCCTCAGACGGTTCGCAAGAGCTACTGCCTGACCGGTCACGCCTACGGTATTCGCCCAACCAAAATTGGTAAACGCTTGCTTTGGTCGGTTGCTCAAATTACTGAGAAATTGAAGGAGGCGGTATGAGCGCTGCTACCTTCACCAAAATGACCATCCTCAATCCCAAAAGAGCGGGAAAGATTTTTTCTAAGGTTAATGACAAGCTTAAGAAAGAGACTGTAGGTTATTACTCTGAAGCTAATGCCAGTTTGCTCTCAGTTAACTCCTATAGCGAGCTAAAGAGTGTCATACAAACCTGCTCTGCCAATGACGTCATTCTCGCTGGCACTTCCACGCACGAGCACCTTAAGGTTAGACCTAAATCCAAAAAAGGGATAGGGGAAGCCTCTAGGGATGCGCAGAGCTTTCCCTTTGGAGCTGCTCCAGGTTTACTCGTGATTGATACAGATGAGGCAGATAAGCGCTCTACAGGTGGCTTTGAATCGATCAGGCACCAATTACATACCGCGATACCGCAATTAGCCAGTTATTCGATGCTGCAAACTACCTCGACAGGGGCAAATGTTGTGGATGCAAGTGGCGAGCTTTTAACGGGTGTCACGGGCATTCATACCCTGTTCATGATTCAAGATGCTACAGATGTGCCAAGGGCTTTGGAGATACTGCATCAAAGGCTATGGCTCGCTGGTTATGGCTATATCTTTATTGGAGAAACAGGCACAGCATTTGATAGAAGCATTGTGGATCTCGCTATGCGAGAGTCTTCTCAACCTTTGTATATGCGAGCCCATTTAGATGCTGGTATGTCTCAGAATAAGCAGATTGAAATATATGAAGCTGAGCTGGGCGATGAGTTGCTCGATACCAAAGAAGCACTCAAAGATTTAAGCGCTCAAGAGGTACTTCAGTTTAATAAATTAGTGACTGAGGCTAAGTATGCGTATCGGGATGCCTGCTCCGAGCAAGCAAAGGCCTACATTGACAAGCGCATTAAAGAGATGAAGGCCAAAGGCTTCAGTCACGATGAAGCTGTTGATGTGGTAGCCGCAAGCTTACGTAATAATTTGTATGAGGATGCTGAGATCTGCTTATCCGATGGTCAGATTGTTACTGTTAAAGAGATTCTTGCCGATCCTGAGCAATACCACGAGGTCACCTGTAGAGATCCGCTGGAATGGTCTTATGGGGGCGCGCAGGTAGCAAAGATTTTCTCAAGCCAAGACAAACCCCTCATTCGATCGTTTGCCCACCATGGTCAGATTTTTTACTTACATGAAGGTAAGGCACCCACTGCTGCTGATGATTTTGCTGATGACTTTACAGAAAAAAATACATCTACCCACGAGCCAACCCATGAAGATGAGGAGGGTGACATTTACCTGTCTGCCATGGAGTCGATCAAGGAAGATGAGTCGATGTTTTATGGTTTGTTAGCTAATATTGTTGAAAAAGGGACGCGAAATTCTGAAGCAACTAAGGTTGGCATTGCAGCTGGCTTAATCGCGCAATGGTCTATGTTCTTGGAGCCCTTTTACATTGAAATTGGCGATGAAAAAGTTGGGTGCAATATTAACGTCCTATCAGTAGGTCTGTCTGGGCATGCGCGCAAAGGGACGTCATCAGAGCTTCCCAATCGCATCTTAGCGCCAGGCATTCGTAGCCGAGCAGAGCATCTTTATGCAAAACAAGAAGGTATAAATTTTGCTATCTCGCGCGCTAATGCAGAATGTAGCGCCAAAGATAATGCATTAAATGCTTGCTTGAAAACGATCAGCATCCTAGAGCATCTTGATAATGATGACATTAACAAACTAAAAATTGAAATTGAGATTCTTAAAGATCGAATCGAAAAGAAGGAGGCTGGCCTTGCGAAAGCTAAGGCAAATTTAGATAGCGCTTGTGGCACTAAAGGGTATGTCATACGCTTACAGAGTATTGAAGATGGTCAGATAATACTTCTGGCCGATAAGGCTAGGCTAAAGCAGCTTATTGCCACCCTTGAGGAGTATGAGCTTACCCTGATAGAGCCAGAGTCCGTTATGCAAAAGTTTCGCAAAAAAGAGGTTGACTTAAGGCGTGAAATGGAGAGATTGAGGGGCCAGATAGAAAACCTTGAGTATCAATCTGGGTTCCCACGAGCATTAGCCAATTGTGGCAGGCCATTAAATGTGATCTATAGCGTTTCTACCGGGGAGGGTGTAATTGAAGCAATCAGAGATCCCTCTACGCACACAACTAATGGCAAAGAGATAGAAGATCCAGGGGTATTGGATAAGCGTCTATTTATTGACGTAGCTGAGTTCGGCGGTATTTTGGCGCAAACTAAGAAAGCGGGCTCAATACTTTCAGCAGTGATTCGTAATGCATATGACTGCAAACCCCTAGAGACCAATACAAGACATGAGCCAGTTAGCGTTCAGAACCCATATGTCTCGATATCAGGCTCGATTACCCCCAACGAATTTAATGGTCTGCTATTTGATAAGCAAGATATTGCTAAAAATGCAGACAATGGATTTTCTAATCGATTTATCCCTCTTCATGTTCATCGCAATAAACTAGTAGCAATGCCTACAAAGACTCAAGGTACGGAGGAGATGATTAATGGACTTTGGAGTAATTTACTGAGGGTTTACCAAACCCTAAATCCGAGTGAAGAAGCAAGAGCAACAGCCATCTCGATGGATGTGGATGCAGTAGAGCATTGGGACCGTGAATATAAGCGAATTACCACTTTACGAGCAGCTTCAATTGATGCGCAGCGACTGCATGGTCGGTTAGAGACCAATACCAGAAAGCTGGCCGTTATTCTCGCCACTATGAACGGGGAAACTTCGGTCTCGCTTCCTGCCCTAAAGGCTGCGATTGCCTGGATTGATTACTCCGCACAGACCATCAATAAGGTGGTTGCCACAGCAAAAGATCGCATGAGTAATGAGGCCGTGTCTAGAGATGCCCAAAAAGTACTTGGTGCTTTAGCCGCCTTTGAAGGGCAAGCTAGCTATACAGAGCTGGCCCGAAAATTGGGTTATGACAAAAAACAAGGTAAATATAAGTTGGAAGCAGCCATTGCAAGACTAACGACTGCTGTGCCACCCGTTATTGAAGTCATTAACAGCATAAGACAAAAAAGCAATGGTAAGAAACAAACGCTTAAGGTTATTAGATTGATCAATTTTGCTCAGGAAAAATGCAAGTGAACTATTTAAAGCAACTTTTATCCAGTTCCGATGCTGGGAATATAAAACCGATAGATCCGATAGGAAATCGAATGGTTTCTATGCTTTGCTATCTCTCTACTCAGAAAAGAGAGGTAGGACATTTGTTTTTATTCAATTTTTTCTATCGGTTCTATCGGTTCTATCAATGTATTACTAAAACCTTTAAATATAACTCCCCACATTTAAAGAAGCATTGGGTAAGGCCATGACTATCCCCAAAGGAAAGCCAAAAATAACTAATCCCAATCTGCTGCTTCTGAAGCACATAGATGGGCAAGATGAGCTCAAAACATCGACTGACTACTACCTATCTCAAGCGACCTTAGGCGCATCAACCGCAAAGGTAATGGGCCGCAATGGCGCTCTAGATGAAGACCAGATATCGCTGGAATACACCAAGGAATTGCTTGAGAGGCATTTTAAGGATGTTGCCAATGGTGAACTGGCGATAGCCGAGCAAATGCTCATTACCCAAGCCTTTGCATTAAACGTGGCATTTAATAGCCTTTCTGTACGAGCTGCACGGCAAAAGGACGCCTCAACTATGCAAATGATCATGAATCTGTGTTTTAAGGCGCAAAACCAATCAAGGGCTACTTTGGATTCCCTCGTGCAACTCAAGCGCCCAAATCAAACCAGCTTTATAAAGCAAGCCAACATTGCAAATGGGCATCAACAGGTGATTAATTCTGGCGAAAAAAACATCACGCCACAAAACGAACTTTTGGAGAGATCAAATGGCAAACGGCTGGACAGAAGTGCGAAAACAAAAGCAAAGAGAATTGATTCAACAGTGGAGGCCGTGGGAAAAATCGACGGGCGCGAAAACCCTAGAAGGAAAAGCTAGGTCATCTCGCAATGCCGTCAAGACCGGCAATAGCGCTCAGATCAGGGAGATGATTAAGGAGATCAATGCTCTATTGAGGGGCCCAAAATTATTGGATTAACTCGCGCCCAAATAGCCAAATAAGTAATCCCGTCAAATTGACTCACTCGCCCTGTGAAAGAGCTAATTTGAGGGTTGCCATGATTGGCAATGAATTATTTATTTTGGTTTGAAATAGTTACTCCAAAACAAGTAAGCCCCTTCTACGAGCTTATGAAGCATCACTTGATCGCCATTACTTAGCTCTATTATGTAATTAGCAGAATGTTCACTGATTGGGTCTGAGGATCCAAAATAGAAATTGACGCTATGAATTATCGCTTTGGTAGAGACTATGGAGCTACGAGGCCTGCTTACACCACCATGTTTAGAGTTTGTTGCAATGTCATGCAAAGCACTTAGTGCGCTACATTTAATCTCAAATTGATTCCTGAGATCGCCAAGGCTTAAGCGATTAGGATTCGTTCGTAAATCTTTCTCAACCCAGTCAATTAAATGCCACAAAGATGAGCATAAATTAAAAGCCTCTCTAGCCGTGGGTTCGCTATTAAATCGCAAAAAGTTAGGCTGAACTATCTCCATCCAGTACTGTGCCGCTGATTCAATTCCTAAAATAGGAGTTATAGCCTTCTCTTTACTCATAGCCTTTTACTCTGCCTCAAATTACTTTTAACCATCTTAGCCCCTAATTCAACACCGACCCCCAATAGAAAAACCCCACCGAAGTGGGGTTTCTCATAAAGCTTATTAATTACTGCAACCTACGCTGATCTATGGGTTAAAGGTGAGATGATTTTTGAATGCCTCTTGTCCTGCCGCTGGACTCAAATGAAATTCATCGATATGCCATTTACCATTTGAAACACCATCCCCAAAATTGGTCATTGAGAAGATGTCTAGGAACTTAAACCCACGCTTTTGGCTTTCACTTTTCAGCACTTCATTGAATGTCGAAAGTAATTCAGCAAAGCCTAATTTACTGATGAACTCTAGTTTATTGAAGTCAATATTACTAGCAGGCACTCCAGATACGATGATCTGATGCTGCATTTCAGTATTGGCTTGAACCAACCAGTTTAAGTAGTTATTTATAGTTTCATTCACAATTGCATCAATGGCCATTTCTGGATTGTTGTACATAAACTTCACAATTCCTTCATCGGGACGGCAATCAATTTCGCCAATGGCCATCAAGACTGTTGAGCTTTTGGGGAGTGACCGAAAATGATTTATGACTGCTGCTTTATATTGATTTGGTTGTGTATTGCCTAAGTGCCACTGCTTGCAGCCTGGAATCCATAGTGATTGACATTGCATAATTTGGTCGTCAAACGTTATTTCAAGGCCAGAGTATGGCAAGGAATGACTCTCACCAATAACATGGATTCGAGCAGGCCGCGCAATGTAATTCTTATCTTGGAAATGCTGCAACAATCTGTTTAAAAATAACCAATACGCCTTAGCACCCTTATGAATTAATAGCCCGCCGTCTTTGGCAGACTTGGTTATCTCTAGATACCTTTGGCAATTGCTAGCATCTCCTAGCAAGTAAGCCAATACTGCCAAGTAGACCCCATCTTCTAGCCCTTCATTTTCAGGATCTATTTTGTAAGAGATCCCATAGTTTTCAATAGCTTTATCCCATTGCCCAAGAAGACAATTTAGTCGACCTAATGCTGAATTGCATTTTAAAAATCGTGGGTTAATCTCATATGCTTTCTGTAGAGTTAAGAAGGCATCATCAAATAATCCATTGTTGATTTGGGCTGAACCTAAGTTTGATAAGGCAAATATATTATCAGGATTTAACTCAAAAGCTTTTTTTGCGTGATTCAATCCTTTATCTAATTTACCGAGTTCTATAAATACACCACTGATATTGGAATGTCCCTCAGCAAACTCTGGCTGTAATGTTATTGCTTTCTGGTAATTGGGTAATGCCTCGTCATATCGTCCTTGATTTGCATAGATGCTACCGAGTGAATCCCATGCAGCAAATGCCTCGGAATCTAGCTCTATTGCGTTTTTAAATGCTACCTTTGCTTGATCAAATAGCTTTTGATCAGCCAGAATATTGCCGTAGTTATACCAAAGTTGAACACTTGGTGCGATTTGTAATGCTTTCTTATAGACTTGCTGTGCTTGTTCAAGCTCGCTTAAAGACCTCAAGACAGTACCTAAATTACTATAGGCATCAATGTAGTTTGTTTTTAAATCAATCGCTTTCTGATAGGACTGTTTTGCCTCTATTAGCTCTCCCAATGCAAGCAAGGTGTTTCCAAGATTAAAGTGGGCTTCAGCAAATTTATTATTAACCACTAATGCACGCTTAATGTGCTGCTTTGATTCTTGAAGCTTTTGGTCATTGAAATAACAGACCCCCAATAGATGCAGTGCATCAAAATGTAATGGCTTAACTCTTAGAATTTTCTTATATCCTAATTGAGCAGACTTAATGTCACCTTGCTGATGAGCATTTAATGCACTCAAAAATACTGTGTCTATTTTCATTTTGTTTCACCATAGAAAAACCCCACCGAAGTGGGGTTCTCATAAAGCTTATTAATTACTAGGTTTACTGCAACCCACGGTGATCTGTGGGTTTCTCTTTTTAGGGAGATTAAACCACTACAAAGTCACCTGCAGCAATAGTTGCTGAACCAACCTTAATTACCAGGTCATTTGCACCCTGGAAACCGGCGATTGCATCGTTAACAACTACATATGAACCAGCTGCAGCACCATTTGCAAAGCTAATTTCTTTTGCGATGATTTGGTTAGCGCCAGCTGCTGCTGCTGATCCTGCAAAGTTACCTGAACCGAAGTAGGCATTAGCAGTAATTGCAGCATATACATCAGCCAATGAGCCAACTGATGTTGTATCCACAACAGTAGAGGCCATCGTTGCTGCAGTAGATGTGCCGCCCGCTGTTAACGTTACTCCATTTAACAAGTAACCTGCTGTAGTAGATGCGGTTAAACCGATCTTGTCAGCAGTTGTTGTAAATCCAACAATTGAGTCAACGTTAATACCACCAGCGCCAACTGAGGTAGCTTTGGTTGTGTAAACAACTGTATCGGTACCAGAACCAGTAGTAATTGTGTCTTGACCAGCGCCACCAGTGATAAACCAAGTATCTGTGTCTGTACCCAGAGTGATGGTATCCGCACCCGTGCCGCCCTTAGCAACGTTGGCAGTACCAGCAGCAACTGTTGAACCAGCAAGATTCATTGTTACACCAGAGGATGTATTTGCAGAGGCATCTACCACTACCATCTTAGTCGTAGTAGTAATACCTGTTGCATTAACCGTAATGTTGTCAGCTCCTGCAGCAGAACTAGTGATGCTAATTGCAACGTCACCAGAAACTGAGGTGGACAACTTCAATGAATTTCCGCCTGATAGGCCAGTAGCATCGAATGTTAAAGCGCCCGTTGTCAATGCAGCTGCTGTTACATCCAAAACACCGCCTGTAGATGTTACCAAGGCATTCTCATAACCACCAACAGTCCATGTGAGGGCGCCTGATGTATTAGCAAAGGTGAACTTATCAATACCAGTTACATTTGCAAAATTAGCATCAACAACTGTTACAGCGCCAGTTGTGTCTGTATACGCTACAGTATCCGTACCTGTACCACCAGTCAACGAGCTTAATGCTGCAATGTTTGCATATGTGCCAGTGATAACGTCGTTACCAGTACCGGCAGTAATGGATGGAGTGCCGCCAGTACCTTTGGTGCCAACGTTAATTTGGTCATTTGCTGATGTACCAGTTACTACTAAAGCACCAGTTTGACCAGCGATAGACAATTCAACACCGGCGGTATTAGCGCTTGCATTTAAAGTAGTTACTCTAGTTGCGTTAGAGCTGATATCAACCTTAGCAGCGTAAGCACCAGAAACGGTTACTGTTTTGAGATCTGTTGTAGCTGTACCGATAGCAATGCTACCAAAATCCGTACCGGCAGTTAACAAAGTACCGGCCGTATTGAATACAGCTGTACCACCAGTAGATACAGTTAAATTCAATGTTTCAAAACCACCGATTGCAAGAGCTGTTGCATTTTCAACTGTAGTAGCTGTTGTATTGGTAAATGTTAATCCCAATACATCGGCTGTGCCTGTACCGTCTAGCAACTGATAAGTAGTAGCTGTATTTGCAAGAGTAGCCTTAATAGCAACGTTAGCCGCTTGACCTGCAGTCATGCTGGAGAAACCAGCACCAGCTGCTTGTGTTTCAAGGCTTACGATACCAGCAACAACTGAAGCATCTTGAGTTACGCCACCAGTGATGCTGTTGTTCAAAATTTCAAAATTGCTGAACTTAGCACCAGTGGCTGCTGTCATTGCAACTGTAGTCAACTTAATAGTGTCCGTTGTACCGCCACCACCGTTGATTGCGCCAACTGTATTAGTGAATGCACCAGTAACTGTAACTGTGTCTTTACCAGCACCACCAGTAAATGCAAAGCCTGTAGGAGCGCCTGTATTAAGAACAGCAGCAACACCACCAGCCGTCATTCCACTTGCGTCAACTGATGTCACTGTGGAAGCAAGGGCGTTTGTACCTAAAGTTACTAAAGTAGCTGCGCCTGCAACTGTTAATGTAGTTAAAGCACTACCAGTGATGCCTGTACCTAAATCAAGGCTAGTAGCAGCATTGATAGCAACAGTAGTTGCTGTCGCAGTAGCAGCTAAAGAAGCTACTTTATTTACTTGACCTGCTGTTGATGTTTGCGCACCACCAGTAGAAGTTACGTTTACTGTCTTGAGTAAACCATCAGCATTAGCGTTCAATGTAACGGCACCAGCATTTGCGCCACCATTGACTGCCAGAGTTACGGATGTAGTTCCTGCGATTGATGTCGCAGTTACTGCACCTAACTGAGTGGATGTACCATTGCCATTAATTCCAATAGCTGTTGTTTTGCCAACGTTTGTAAAGGTAACAGCGCCTGTTGAGCGATCTGCCCACAATTGTGTTGCACCTGTAACACTTGCTTGATCAATAGTTGCCGCTTGACCAGAAATGTTATTTACATATAAGGCATCTAAACCACTGTTATTACCGAAACTAATTGCACCAGTAGATGATGCATTTGCGGTAGTCACTGTAGATGTAGGAATGTCACCAGCAGTACCTGTAAATGTCATGGCTGCCAAAGGTGTTCCGGCAACGGCTGCAGTCAACGTTACAACTTTTGAGCCTGTTGTGCCAGTAGATGTCGCAGTTGCAGTAGTACCTGTTACGGCATTAATTGCTGTAACCATTGCTGTAACAGTTGCATCGTTAGTGGCACCAATTACATAAGAGCCAGATAAGCCGTTATAAGTAAAGTTAACAACATCACCTTGATTGCCTTTTACATTAGGAACAACCAGTGAAGTGGTAACGATTGCTGGAATACCAAAAGCGATTGCGGGCGTTGCAGTGCCTGCAGTTGGAGCTAGTACAGTTACACCAGCAGTACCACCGCCATATGTGAGTGCAGCATTTGCGCCAACGGTAGCAACTTGTGAAAGTGTCAGTGTTGCGCCATTAACCGCTGTCACTGTTGTGCCAGCTGCCACACCAGTACCTGTAATGGACATTCCAGCCTTAATATTAGCATTGGCAGTACCAAGCACCAAAGTTGTTGAAGCAGTACTCGCAGTGTTAGTGCTTGATGTTTGTCCGATAAAGGCAATAGTAGAGCCTGCGACAGAATTCAAAGCTGAAATAAAGTTTGCCGCTGAAGTTGCTTGTGTATTGGTGCTGTATGTGAAGCTGCCGCTACCTGTGCCGTATGTGAAGGTTTCTGTAGTTGCGTTTGTTGTATCAGCGAATACATATTGGTTTGCTTGTTGAACATTTGCAGTCACTGTAGCAGCTGTGATTGTATTAACTTGAGCCGTTGCAGCAGTAGTCGCGCCGATAGCGCCACCAGCATTTTGTAAAGACACTTTTAACACATCGCCTGAAGTTGCTGAGGTACCAGTAATATTGTCATTGGCATTCATTGTTGTGCTAGCGGCAGCAGAAGTGCCGTTACCAAAATCAATAATTCCTGACACAGTACCTGAACCAGCCATCGTAATTGTGTCGATACCAGTAGTGAGTGGACGATCCGACTACAAATAAATTATTAGAAAAATCAATTAGTTACTTTCTAATTTTGTATTCGATGATTAAGCCGTTGCCATCCTGTGTGTTTTAGACATAACGACTTGATACTTTTGTAGCACTTATAGACGGAGATCTCAGCCTTTGTGCATACATTCTCGTGTACATCCTGTGTACGTATGTAAGAAAAATTAATTTAGCCAAACAGTTGGCTATGCGATCCCAGTCGAGCAAGCCTTAAGGTGTCTTTATCCGCCAGCCGGTAGATCAATAGTAAATCAGGCTTAATATGACATTCTCGATAGCCTAACCAATTTCCCGTCAGGTCGTGATCACGATAATGCGGTTCAAGTGGTAAATCATTTACAAGCGAATCCAATAGAACCCTTAAGTCTGCGCTCAAATTGGTTTTGTGTAGCCCTTTAGATTCACGCTTTAAATCTCGCTTAAATGCTGTTGATATTTCAATCGTTCGCATTCAACTCTGCCATCAAGTCATTGACCGTAGCATAGTGATGCCCCTTTCCTGTTTCTAACTCTGTAATTGCCTTCTTAGTAACCGCATTTGGTACTTTGACTGCAAATGGTAAGCACTGCTCATCAGCCACCCGAAACATGAGTAAGCGAATAGCATCTGACACGGATAAGCCCATTGCCTCCAGTGCATCGGTTGCTCGATCTTTGGTGGCTGTATCAATCCTTGCACGGACATAAGTATTTGCTGTGGTCATCTTATTCTCCAAGTTATTCAGAGATTGTAGTCACAATGAGACTACATTTCAAGTTAATGATTACTTACTTTTACG
Organism: Polynucleobacter sp. 31A-FELB; assembly: GCF_018882405.1. Classification (GTDB taxonomy): domain Bacteria; phylum Pseudomonadota; class Gammaproteobacteria; order Burkholderiales; family Burkholderiaceae; genus Polynucleobacter. The sequence goes on from NZ_JACVOO010000012.1 coordinate 25,638, forward strand.
TAGAGGGGCTTCTTTTAATGGTGCTACAAAACCATCGCCAAACAAAGCATTCACTTTAATCTGGGCTTTAGTGCCTTTTGGCAAGCGCAGCACCCTACCCAATAATGCCCCGTAATTTATAGAAATATCGAGAGTAGTTGGGACTCCCGGGGTGTATCTAATTTCATCCATTGTTAGAGATTGAATTCCTGCACTCTTTAAAACATCAACTGCTGATTCGCAAAGACTCTTTTTTAGTGGTGCAATCCCATTTTCTAGGCGCACTAGGGTTGATCGAGTTACCCCCAAAAACTCACAAAAGTCCCCTTGACTCAAGCCCAGAACAGCTCTAGAGGCTCTTATATAGGAGCCATACATAAGGCATTGATCGGGATCGAGTAACAACTTAAGGGTTGTTTTGGCTTCATTGCTTGATTCCATTAGCTAATTGTCTCAATGAATTAGGGCTTAGTCCATAACAGCAAACAATTTTGTCGTTAATGCTTTACAACAACAACCAATATGTGTACTATCATATTTATTACATACGATAACAGACAGATTGGTTGCTAATGAAAATAGGAAACCTTAGGAATCAAAACCAAGTAGCTAAGTTTTTAAATGCTGCTGGTGTAACTAGGCAGACAATTTGCGATGCCCAGTGCAAAGGGCTGCAATTGGAACGTTTGGGTCTTGGAAGAGGTAGATGGCGATATAGGTATAAAAAGCCTGGACGAAGGAATCGACAATGCCTTACCTTGGGCGATGCGCCAATAATGACATTAGCTCAGGCCAGAGAGCTAGCTAACAAATATCGAGTTCAAGCTGCATTAGGTCATGACCCTGCCGAACAAATCAAAGAGTCTGCCAAAACACCTACCTTCGCCCAATTTATTGAGCAGCAATACCTGCCCCACGTCAAAAGTTACAAAAAATCATGGGACTCAGATCTGTCATATCTAAAAAACCAAATACTTCCGGTTTTAGGCAAAAAGTATCTTGATGAAGTGACCAAGAAAGACATTATTGATTTTCACCATGGATTAAGAAACAAGGGATATAAGCCCGGTACGTGTAACCGCAGCTTGGTTCTATTGCGCTATGCATTTAATTTAGCTATCAGATGGGAAGTTCCAGGCATTCAAAAAAACCCCACGAAAGATGTACCGCTATTTGATGATCAAGAAGGCAAGCGAGATCGATTCTTAACGCAAGAAGAAACTCAGCGACTATTTGAGGCTGTTACGAAAAGTGATAACCCGCTATTGCAATACATCATTCCGATGCTGATCCTTACAGGAGCAAGAAAACGAGAAGTATTGGATGCTCGTTGGGAAGATTTTGATATTGATAAGCGTCAGTGGCGAATTCCAGTAACTAAAGCAGGTCGTCCTCGTTATGTCCCACTATCGAATGGAGTTCTTACTCTATTAGCCAACATCCCCCACAAAGAAACGGTGCCTTGGGTATTTGCCAATCCTAAGACAGACAAGCCTTATGTATCGATCTATGGCTCGTGGAATAGCGCTCGCACCAGTGTGGGCTTAAGAGATGTGTGCATTCATTCGCTTAGACATTCAATGGCAAGTAATTTAGTTAATAGCGGCAGAAGTTTATATGAAGTGCAGCGAATCCTTGGACATACGCAGATCAAAACTACTCAGCGTTACGCCCATCTGTCTCAAGATACTTTGTTAGATGCTGTGAATGCAGCCTCTGAAATGGCAGGCTCAATGGTGTATGCAGTTGAACCTGTAAAACCCGATCAACTAGGTTATCGCAACGTATGACTTACCTAATACCAATCTTTCTCACTGCATCACAAACCACAGGAGTTCACTATGCATGCTATTACTTTAGATACCATCAATGAAATAAACAGACTTGACCAGCTTGCTAGGACTACCGCAAGCGAAGCAGTGGAGTTAGCACGGCAGGCTGGAGTTCTTTTACTTAAGGTGAAAGACCAACTTCCTCATGGCGAGTTTACTCAGTGGCTAAAAACTAATGTATCTGTAAGCCAGCGCCAGGCACAACGCTATATGGCTGCTGCTCAAGGCAAGCCTATCTCAATTAGATCACTCACCGTCAAAAACGACACCGTGTCGCTTTTGGATGACCAGCAAAAAACATCTCAAAACCAAAGAACGAAAGGCCGATGGATGCCAAAAGAGGGTCATATGTATTTCTTCAAGGATGCTGCTGGGGCAAACTATTGGGTATCACCGAGCATCGAGCCAGCGGGCGGATATCACGTGTGCAAACACTACAACGGAGAGCGACTGTCTTCTAAAAACTACTTTCTTCACTACACCATACTGTCTGAAATACATGATGAAGACTTTACCTGTCAATATTACATTGGCACTAGAAAACCAGTATCCATGAAGTATGGGGTTGGTTCTGTGCTTCAATCCTACGGCCTAAATGATATTGAAGGAAGCCTATTGTTTGAGGATGAATGCGAAAGTCTTCATAGACCTTTTGGTGAGCCTGATGAAAAAGACTGGTATTGGGACTGCAGGCATCCTGATGATGAGGCGTTTCTTCAAGACCTCGCTAAAGATGGTCATATCAATGCGCATGGCGCTATCGTATTGGACTGGCGTGAACATCAGACTACCAGTCAACACCAAGTGGGGTAGGCCATCATGAATCCAGGTCTTTTGACCCTACTCTCCCCCAGCCCACAATATTCGACCAAGCAACAATCGCTGGGTGTACATGCTAATTCCGACATCCGATCCACTCTAAATCCTGCTTTAACAGCTGTTAAAGCAGAAATCTTATTAGCATCAGTAACTTGCGTGTCAAGTAATAAAAACCCCAACCTACCAATAACACTTTTAATTAGGGGGGCATGCATTTATTAGCAAATACGACATGGTGTCGCTTTTGGAAACACCCCCCGTCACTTTTTCTATTAAAAATAGGGCATAGCAATTTATGAAAAATATAGTGCAACCACTGCCTCTTGCTTCGCTTTCTCGGGCGCAGATCAGGCAATATCTTCAAGCCTTTGAGAACCAACACTTTACCCAGATTATCCGCAACCAAACGAAAATCATTTTCCAGTTACATAAGGAGCTGGCATGCAAGAAGAACTCTTAAATACGGCAGGCGGGAAAATTACCTGCAGGCGTTGTAACGCTATGAGTAAGCGCACTCGCTTGCAATGTGGCGCTCCAGCTGTTCATGGCAAATCTAAGTGCAAGACCCATGGGGGTTTCTCTACTGGGCCAAAGACTGCAGAAGGTTTAGCAGGATGCGCACAAGCCAAGACGATTCATGGTCATGAGACGAGAGAAAAAAGAGGGCGCAGCAAAGTGGTGATGGCGCAAATCCGCATGTATGCCGCCATTTTGGGTTTAAGTACTTGCTCTAGCCCAATACGCTGGAGCCACTCAAAGAAACATTAATTGAGCTATTTTTCACAGAACCTCATGAACCAAGCTTATGGCTACCTCAAAGAAAACCAGAATCAAAAGTTGCAAGCTCAGCTTTAAGCATTTGAATTTGCCCAAAGACAATCTATTTTATGAACAGGTTTCTACAGTGATTCAGGATATCTACAGCCATCTCAATCTGAAATACAAACCACAGCAAAAGATGGTTGAGGGTATCTCCATAACTACTCGAGCCATCATAGAAGGACTGTATCAAGTGTATTGCTGTCGCAATTCTAAGATGACTCTGAGCCTGCCAACCAGTTCGCATGCCTATGGTAATAAGCCCCACCAGATTCCTAACTACTCCCACACAACAGTTCATAGGGTATTGAAGGCTCTTAAACGCTTAGGTTGGATAAAAAGTGAGAAGGGCTTTAAAAATTGGGCTGGAGAGGGCGTTCCCACTAAGATTGTGGCTATTGGTGGACTAGAAGAGGCATTTGATCGCCAGCGGTATGTATGGCGTCCGATGGAGCCAAGCAAGAAAGATGTCATTGTTCTGAAAGGCTTTGATCCAATAACTAAAGCGAAAGACATTCTTCACTTTGCCGATAACAATTTCACCAGAAAAAGTCGAAAAAACCTGCAGCTCATGAACACATTCATTGCTTGTCAAGCCATCTGCCTAGCTATGGATAACTGGGACCTAGATCAGGTTATCAAGAAAATGAGCAATCAAGACTATCGGGTTGACTGGGATTATGAAAGCCTAATAAAGCAGCCCAGAAGTCTCAATTTTCTCCATACCCAAATGCGAAGGATCTTTTCTAGGGCTAGCTTTGAAAAGGGCGGTCGCTTTTATGGTGCCTGGTGGCAATACATCCCAAGTGATACCCGTCCTTTTATCACGATTAATGGCGAAGCCACTACTGAAGTCGATTACTCCGAATTGCATCCTCGGCTCATGTATTGGCAAGCTGGCTTACCGATTCCAGCGGGCGATCTTTATGATCTAGGTTTGCGTTATTCAGATCATCCGATCTACGATAAAACCCAAGAGCCGTATAAAGCCAAAAGAAAGGTGATTAAGACCTATGTCAATGCCCTACTCAATGATGAGAATGGTAACTTTACACTTACTGGCGAGCAGATTCAGACTTTGGGCATGAATACAGCCCAACTCTATCAATTGGTGATTAATAAGCATCCCTTAATCGCTCAGACTGTAGGCAAAGGACTACATTATCAGTTCCTTGACTCCCAATTAGCTGAGAGTGTCATGCTCAAATTACTAAAGCAGAAGATTGTTTGCCTGCCGATTCATGACAGCTTTGTTGTGCAAACTCAGTATGTCGATGCCCTCAATAACGCTATGTCTCAAGCCTACCAAGAGCTGTTTGCTGGTGTTCCTGCGCTCAAGCAGCCTGAGCCATCACAGTCGCAGTTTGAGCAAGTGTTTTATCCCAGCGGGCAATTGGATGAAACTTATATGAACAATAAGCGCTCATCTTCCATTCATGAGATCTTCTTAAGTACCTGGAAATCCTCGAAAATAAGCAGTTGCGCCTGAACCCCCTCCCACATCCTCTCCATCCCCCTCCATTATGTGCAGAAAATGTTGGTAAAAATATGAGAAAGTTATTCTAAAACAAGTAGTTAGGTTAATTTATTGTGAGGGAGGCGAAACAAAGTCTGCCTAATTTTTAAGCACTGCTTTAACAGTGTTAATGCTGCTCCACAAAAGAAAAACCCCACCGAAGTGGGGTTCTCATAAAGCTTATTAATTACTAGGTGCTGCAACCCACGGTGATCTGTGGGTTTCTCTTTTGGGGAGATTAATGCTTTTCTTTGCCACCTGCTTTAGGCAGCAGTTCATTTAATGCATTGGCATACCCAATACGGGCTGTTTGGAAGACTGCAACTTCCGCATTGAGCTGAGCCAACTTTTGATCTACAAACTGTAAGCTCACAAACTGTGCCTTAGCTTCTTCAGAAAGGCTGTCTAAAGCATATTCAATATTATCGATTATTACTGTAGTCATAAAGCTTTCTCACTTAGTATTTTATTGGTTTGGATAAAAAAACACCGCCTTTATAGGGCGGTGTTTAGCTTGATACTTATTAATTACTAGGTTTACTGCAACCCACGGTGATCTGTGGGTTTCTCTTTTTAGGGAGATTAGGCAAAGTTTTCTGCAGTTAAAGTTGCAGAATTCGTACCAATCAGAATTACAGTTGATGTGTTGGTGAGGATACTTGTACCAGCTACATCAAAGCCCTGAGTTATAAGGGTATCTGCACCATCTCCGTCGGCTGCTATTGTGAAAACTCCTGTTCCAGTATTGTATGCACCAGATAGGAAATAGTTTGTACCAGCTACTAGTGCGTTTGAGTCAATGCCGATAGCTGTAACTGCTGCTGTTGCAGCAGCAAGATCCAGAACGTCACCACCAGCACCGCCAACAAAGTCTGTTATCTTATCAACAGAGTTAGCTGCACCCGTTGCAAATGTAACGGTTGCTGCTGCAGCAAGGGCAGCACCGTCCGCTGTTGATTTAGCACTAGCTGCAATACTTGCATTTGTTGCCATTACAAATGTATCAGCCCCAGCACCACCTGTCAGGGTATCAGATCCAGCCGCACCCGTGAGTGTGTCCGCAAGTGATCCGCCAATGATAACGTTCGCCGCTGCTGTACCAGTCAAGTTGTACTGAAGCATGCTATTGAAGTTAGCAGTAGTCAGCGCCGTTGTTGGATTGGTGAATGTTAATGCAATATCACCCGTTCCGAATGTACCTGTTGTGCCACCTAAATAAATTACACCAGTATTGGTTGTAAAGGAAGCCAGAGTACCTGTGGTGCCTGCACCGCCTGTACCGATACCAACGTTAGTACCTGCACCAGTGCTACCGTCAAATCCAGTAACTGCAGTTCCAACGATGCGGAATACATCAGTCGAAATATTTACATTGGTGTAAACGTCTTGACCTGTATCGTTACCAGCACCAGCTACAACTACTTGGTTCGAATCTGTAGAAGTGGCTACAACTGCATTAATAATCAAGGTATTTGATGCTGTATGGCCTGCTCCAAGAGTAACAGCATCTGCACCAGCTGCAGCAGTAATTGTGTTAGCACCTGTACCAACAGTGATTACGTCAGCAGCAGTTCCAGTTACTACTGTATTGGCGCCATTACCCAAAGTTACGGTTTTGATACCGCCAGCAGTGCTATCGAAGGTCATAGACACTGCAGAGTTGTTTGTCGATCCATTAACAGTGGCAGCAGTTGCAACGTTACTTGTACCTGTATAAGCTACTGAACCAAGCAAATTCAGGGATACCATATTGTTCTGTGTATGCGCACCAACGGTTAACACACCAGAAGTACCTGTATTAGCATTTGTAATAGTCAAGTTAGCCACATCATCGGCTAAGGTACCGATTGCAAAGGCTTTAGTACCGCTGTAGTTTAATGAACCTAAGATTGCACCTTGTGATGTCAATGTGGTAATGCCATCAGAAGTTGTGCTTGTTCCTGTGCCGTTATCACTGATTGTTAAGGCAGTTGCTGCAGTAGTTGCTGCAGTGATAGTCACTGATCCAGTGCCTGTGATGTTCAAGTTTGATAACTGGCTGGTAGCAAAGTTATTTAGCGCTGTGACAACATGTCGACCTTGGAATACTGAAGCGTTTGATACCAAGTTAATCGTACCAACACCGACTGAGTTTGCATCACGGATAACTACTGTACCGGCTGTAAAACCAATTCCAGTAGATGGAGCATTCAAATTCAATGTAACTGCAGTAGCAGCACCATTAGTACCCGCATACTGGAATGTATTTGTCAAACCAGTTTGGTCTGCATTGATGTTCACAGTAGTAGTACCAGCTGCAAGACCTGTAACGGTCAATGCACCAGCTGCTGTTCCTAACAATGAAACTGCAGTAGCATTTGCTGCCAAACCAATGGTATTCAATGCATAAGCACCAGTTGAAGCGGTGTTAAAGCCAACTGTTTCAAAGCCAGTTACGTTTGTACCTGTATTTGCAAGAGTAAATGTACCTGTACCAGCACCTAAAACGATAGTGTCTGTACCTGTACCACCAGTGATTGCTTTAGTAGCATCGGCTGTAATGGTGATGACATCGTTACCTGTACCGCCAGTGTAGGTCTGTGTCAATGCATTTAGCGTAATTGTGTTGTTAGCTGAAGTGGTAGCAAAGTTCAAATTTGTCAAGCCATTCAAACCAGATACGTTAGCACTCAAACCAGCTGCTGCGCTTGTATTTGTAATTGCTGTGATTGCTGTGTTAACGGCAGTCAAGCTCAATACACCTGTACCGGACAAAGTTACTGTACGCAATGCTGTATCAGTAATACCAGCTAAAGTTGTATTTGCTGACAAAGCAACGTTCACTGTTGCCAATGAAGTACCGTTCAGAGTCAGTGCACCTAATGAACCACCACCAAGGTTTAATGCTAATGATGTTGGATTACCTGTAGTCAATCCGTAAGTTACCGCTAATGTTCCTGCAGCAGTAGCACCCGTTGCGGCTGAACTAGATAGTGTCAATGTTGTCAACGCATTTGATGAAATTGTTGAAGCGCCGTAGTTAGCTAAAGTAACAGCAGTGATAGTTCCAGCAGCTGTTGCGCTACCTGCATTTGCATCAGCAATCGTTACGATGGAGTTTGTAACGCCACGAGCTGCTGCAACTGCATTTGAAGTATTAGCTACGTTCGCAATGGCGTTAGCCGCAGTAGTGCCAGCTGATTGAGTTACGGACACTGAAGTAGTGTTTGCTGTACCGGTAACACCGATTGCGCCGGTAACTGCTTGACCACCAGCTGCTCCTGCTGCAGCAGTACTTGTCAAGTTAGATGTCACGTTTACAACTGAACCGCCAGTAATTGTGACTGTATTGCCAATTGCACCGCCACCAGCAGTTGATGCTGTGTTAGCAACTGTAACTGCACCAGTTGGAGCTGTTGTACCACCAATAGTGATGTTAGCGCCAGTAGTTGCACCAGTTTGTGTCAAAGCAACTGAAGAGCCACCGTTAATTGCAATCGCATTAGCACCAGATACGCTAGTTACAGTAATACCAGTAGTTCCAGCGGCTGTTACCGCTGATAAGTTACCGGCACTAGTAACACTTAAATTTGTAACGCCTGTAAAGCCAGATCCAGCAGCAGTTGTAATTACACCACCAGCACCTAGTGAGAAATTAACATTCTCAACGTTAGTTACTGTTGCGCCAGCTGGGTTTGCAGCATAGTTAGCTGTAGACGCTACGTTTAATGTGTCGCCAGTGTTAGTTCCGCCTGTCAATTTATCGAGTGAAGTGAAAGTAAGGTCGGCAGCATTAAATACTTGTAAAGCTGATCCACTGTTACCGAATGTATCGATACCAGTGGTGAGTGTACTTAGATAACCTTAATTAAACCCAGTGTTTATATGCGTTACAATGGTTCTGTCTGAAATATGTTTTCAATATATTTACTAGACAATAAACAACATATTTAATAAATTCTTTATGTAGCTAATTTATTAAATATTTTATAAGTATTAATAAACCCGTTCCGACGGGTTTTTGCATTTTTAGGCAGCAAAAACTTTTTTTACTAATTTTCTATAGCAAATATTTATGCGAATTTTCTTAGATAACTCCATGTTGGCTGCCTTAAAGGTGCCCGATGGAAAATCGCGCATAACCCTAACGGATAAGGCTTGTCCGGGATTGAGCATTGAGTTGCGTAGCCCTGGATCTTCGTCCTGGAGAATGCGTTATAGCTATCAAAAAATTCAACAGTGCATAACTTTAGGGGATGCTAGAGAGCTTAGCTTGGATGAGGCCCGCCACCTTGGTTTGACGATTAAGAAATTACTCTCATCCAATCAGGATCCAGCTGAAGTACTGAGAATGAATAAAGCAAATCAATGTCCAACGTTTTCACAATTTATAGAAAAAAACTATTTGCCACATATTCGTTCATATAAGCGCTGCCTTAGTGCGGATGAGACTTTGTTGAACAATCATTTGTTGCCGATTTTTGGTTCTTATCGATTAAATAAAATATCGCGATACCAAGTTGTTGAATTTTTACAATCAAAGGTTGCGGCTGGCTACAAGCCAGGATACTGCAATCGCTTTTTGATTCTGCTGGGTTTTTGTTTTAACTTGGCAATTAAATGGGATGTGCCTGGTGTTAATCACAACCCAGTTAAAGGGGTATCTTTACTAAAGAACCATCAAAAAACAGAGCGTTTTTTACAAGCTTCTGAAATTCAGAGTCTTTTAAATGCCATTGAGCAAAGTGTAAATCCTTTGCTTCGTTACTTTGTTCCCCTTGCTTTGCTCACTGGTGCGCGCAAAAGAGAGCTCCTAGATGCTCGTTGGTGTGATGTCGATTTTGATGCTCGTATTTGGCGGATCCCAATGACAAAATCAGGTAGGCCCTTAACAGTTCCATTGACCAATGAGGCCTATTTTCTTTTGCTAGATCTGAGGTCGCGCTTGCCCGGTATTTTGGAAAGGCCGCAAGAGACGGAGGTGGAATGGATTTTCCCAAACCCCAAGACGAATAAGCCATTCGTTTCTATATTCAATGCTTGGCATACTGCGAGAGTAAAGGCGGGGCTAGTGGGCTTGCGCATTCATGATTTGCGCCATTCATTTGCTAGCGCATTAGTTAACCATGGCATTCCGATTTACGATGTGCAAAAACTATTGGGTCATCAAAGCATTAAAACAACAGAACGCTATTCTCATTTGGCGCCTGAGCGCCTAAGATCAAGTGCTGGTGCTGCAGCTAGCTTTTATCGACAAATTCTTCCTGCAGTAGATTAGGGAATGCATGGAAAAATTTACCCCCTTCGCTCGTTTTACCCAGCTACTCAAGACAATTGATCAATTGCCTGTTCCGCTGAATATCTATAACCAGCATCGCATGCAGTACGACTATATTTTGGGTCAAGTAACATTATTCTCTTCTCGCGGACAGCTTGTGAATGTCGGCGAGATGACTGCCTGCCCAATGCTTGGTTCTCAGCCAACCGCTAACAAGCGGATTCAGGAATTAGTAAAGTTTGGCTTGTTGGAGCTAACTCTCAGCGTAGATCGGAGGGTCAAAAATTTGAGCCTCACTGAGTCTGGAGTCCGCTATATGGACTCTTGTTCGAAATTAATGGACGATGTTGTATCCCAATCTAAGCTTAGGGTGATTAAGGATGTGTAGTCAATCGCTTACCCTCCAAATCCTCGGGGGGGGGTAATTGATAAACATGAGGGAGATTAGCCTCAATCTATTGTCTCTATTATTAGTCGGATTTAGCTTCTTTATGGCCCGATATTTTAATAATCAAGTATTACCATTTTTAGCGTTTGATGATCTCACTCAGTTCGTTTACTTACCCTCAGGAATTCGCCTGCTCGCAGTCGCTATCTTTGGCTGGCTTGGTGCTCTCGGTATCACCCTGGGATGGATTTTTTGCCACGTCGTAGGCGGTGAAAAAACTTTTTTAGAGTGCCTATTTATTGGTCTAATCTCCGGCGCGACTGCAATGGCGTCCTGGCAGATTTGGCAAAGCTTCTTAAAAATAGAAGTCGACTTAGATAATCTCACCCTAAAGTATTTGTTGTATTTAGTCTCAATCAGCTCACTAGTAGGAGCAGTAGTCCGCTATCTTTATATTGCTAGCGTTGACCCTCTTGCACAGTTTTGGCCAATATTGACTATCGGTCTGGTTGGTGATGTCACTGGCGCTTTGATTGTGTTGTATCTCATTAAAGCAATCGCTTGGATATGGAATTCTTTTTCAGAAAAACTCAGATAGTTTGAGCTCGTTATTAATTTTGCTCTTGAATATTTTTAGTGTTCTTATTTTTATCGGTATAAAAAATAAGAAAATTAAATTGAAAGCAGGTGCTGCTCCACCAAAGTCAGATAGGGCTCTTGCATAGGCTGTTCTGGGTTTTGTTGAAAAGTATGTTTATTTCTAGAATTTGTAGAGTAGGTCATGGGGGGTGCTTTGCAAAAAGTAGCTAATCGCTTACTTTAGTGCTAGCTTTTGAACAATGAGGTGGTTGTTTCTTGTGATTTGGGCTAATTTTCACTAGCACTAGTGAAATTCAGGGTAGCCAACCCTATAGGTAGTGAGTTTTAGCGATTTTGGCGAAGTTAGCCAAATTTAAGGGTAGTTATATGGACGAAAGCTCTAAAAAGCCATAAAATGGCAGGACTTTATAAAGTTTCATGTACATATTCAAATCTGACCCTTCCGATGGTTCAGATGACTCCTTACTGAAGTCATCAAAAGCCTCTTTAAGCACTTCAGCTAGTTCTGAGGCTCTGCTCGCGCGTCTACAGGCCCCTGTTGTGCCAGCGCAGATTGCAACCCTGAGTACACCATTGCCTGCAGGCATCATTTTGGCCAATTTAGTGGATTCAACTGCCTTAGCGGGTGTTATTAGCACGATTGGACAGCCTGCCAACCAGCCTCTCATGAATGCTGCTAGTAATAAAGCGGCAGAAGTTGCCCAAGCAAATTCTCAAGAAAAGCTCGGGCAGGACATGCTCAGTCTCTTGGCAAATACGGTTTCTAATCCCTTGCCAATTTTGAGTCTAGCGGAAGTAGCGGTTGGCCAGGCTCACGTAGCATTGCCACCAGAGTTGGCAAAGCCGATCGAGGCACCATTGGCTACCGTGAATGCGGATTTGCTTGTAACGGATCTATCTATCTTGCCTCCTGGCGAGCCAGTGATGATCACTAAGTTATCAGAGGGTAAAACCGCTGTAACTGTGATTGCTCAAGCTGAAGGTAATGTACGTATTGCGGATTTCAAATACACAGAAGCAGTCAGTGAGACCTTTATTAATACTGGCTTAGGCACTTTGACTGTGACTACGCCAGCGACCAATGTCTCTTCTTTAAGTTTAAGCGGTAATGTTGAATTTGTTGCTACTGGTATTGAAGTGACTTCAGGCATTACGGTATCTGGCGGATTAAATTCTAGTAACGTCACCCTGTTTATTACAGGTGGAGCAAGTAGCTCGCAAGGTAGCTCGGACGTTATCAATTTAGGTAATGGTGATAATTTTGTCTTTAATGCCGGTGATGGCGCAATCTATGTCAATTTAGGATCTGGTGCCAACTCAGTTGTTTTGGCTGGCGTAGGTGCTAGCGGTGAAGTGAGTTTTGCTACAGATGATGCCGGTACTGGAGATTTCATTGCGATTGCTGCTAACGGTGCAAGCAGCATTGAGCAATTAGCCTCTATTCCCTTGATTACCATTACAGGTTTAAACAGCGGTGATGCCATTTCTTTCCTAAGTGACTTGGGAAGTACTTTGAATTGGGCTGGCGGTTCTGCTCTGAGCGCTCAAGTTCAACTGACGAATGGCGATGATGCAAATCTGGCTACTTGGTTGAGCGCAGCTCAAACACAGGCATCCCAAGCCCATTCAGTTGCCTGGTTTTACTATGATGGCGCAACTTATATTCTAGAAACAGCATCCGGATCATTTGGACTATCTGGTTCGGCCGCTTCCCTCACTGGTGACACACTCGTGAAGTTAACGGGTACGGTCAGCCTGACTGATGCTCAGTTGTCGCAGGGCATTATTCAGCTGGCAGGTTAATTCACTCAATTGAATTGATTGCGCCTTTGAGGCAATAAAAAACCGGTCTTGTTTGACCGGTTTTTTTGTTTTAGAAAGACCCTCTTAAGAGTCTTTCGGGCAATTAGAACTTGATCGTATCGCCGCTACCCAATGGGTTTAATTCGTTTTGTAATTCTTTAGAGTAAGCCATACGAGCCGTTTGCAAAACAGAGGCTTGTGCTTGCAAGCGCGCTAATTCGTTGTCCACAAATTGCATGCTGGTCAATTGGGCTTTTGCCTTGTCAGAAAGGCCTTCGTATTCGTACTCTTTGCCATCGATCGTAATAGTGGTCATTGCTAAATCTTTCTATTGAATGCGGTTAATTGTTCCAAATGTGGGCAATTGCAATCTGTTGCCTTTGGTCAGTTGATTGTAATGGCTACACTTTCGATATTGAGGGCATGTACCCTCTATATGGCTATTTTAGATGTTTTTATCGTTCTAAAAAATAATGCTTATTTTTGTTTGGCTGGGTATAATCAGGCTTAGAGCAGCATAGTATGCTGTCCAGGGCGCTCAGAAGCTTGAATTGCCTATTTCTATCAAGATAAGGCCTATGTCTATAGTTCGCATTGATGAAGTTGAGTATGAGTTGGATCATTTGACCGAAGAGGCCAAAGCGCAGCTTTTATCGGTACAACATACCGATCAAAAGATTGCTGAATTACAACGAGATCTAGCCATCGCCCAAACCGCTCGTGCTAGCTATGCCAATGCCCTACGTGAGCTGCTTGGCCATGGTGCAGATGCCTCCCTACAGCCCCCAGCTGGACTACAAGTACGTCACTAGCCTTTCTCTAAGCCTTTATTTTTAAAAGGTTTATTTTCACTTGATTTTGTGATTTTGCTCACAATTGCTATTGAATTAGAGGGCTAAGCACCTTATTCTTGTAGACCGTTTCATACTTTTATAAGTTTCCAAGTGACAAGGTCTATTTCCCAATTCGCTTTAGATAGTGCAACTGAGTTATATCTCGGGTTCTTTGGCCGCGCTCCAGATGCTGCGGGGCTCTATTATTGGAGCACCCAAATCAGCGCAGGCGCATCTCCTTTGGATGTAGCCAATGGCTTTGCTAGGTCACAAGAGTTTGTACAAAACTACGGCAGTCTTTCAGCGGCCGGTCAAGTTCGTCTTGCTTACGAAAATATCTTAGAGCGCTCACCTGATGCAGGGGGCTTAGCTTATTGGACAGGAAGACTGCAATCGGGAACCTCGATCGGTGAGATAGTCTGGAGCTTGGTGCATTCGGCTTTTACTCAAGAAGGAACCGCAGATGCTTTGCTAGTGCAGGGTAAGGTTGCGGCTGCTCAAGAGCTCATGTCGCCCGTGATTCTCGATATTGCGCAATCTACTTGGAATATCAATAGCGGCTATGGCGTCATTAATGTAGCTTCAGCTTTATCTTCTGTATTAGGTATATCGATTCAGGAAGGTGCTAGTTTTCAGACTAGCATTGAGCAATGGCCTATTCCGGTAACGCAGTTTTCTGATGCTTGGGCTGCAGGCTATACCGGCAAAGGAGTAGTAGTGGCAGTGATTGACACTGGCCTTGATCTTGACAACGCTGCACTGACACATAACATCAGTTCATTGAGTTGGAACTTTGTTGCTAACAACCAGGATGTTCAGGACGACAATGGTCATGGTACCGCGGTAGCATCTCAAATTATTTCTCGAGCAGTGGAAGGGCAGTCAAACGCACTCATGGGTGCTGCTTATGATGCCGAGTTAATGGTACTCAAGGCAATGGATGCGACTGGTAACGGCTCTCGAGATAATTTAATTGAAGCAATCTACTATGCGGTAGATAACGGTGCTGATGTGATTAATCTATCTCTTGGTGGGGGCCCTAGAAGCTCGGAAATTTTTGCTGCATTAAATTACGCTGCCAAAAACAATGTCATTGTGTGTATGGCTGCCGGGAACATGGGGGCCACTGCGCCTCAATATCCAGCCGCTTATGTACAAGGCATAAACTCAGCAATTGCTGTGGGTTCTGTGATGCAAAACACCAATGGAGATATTGTTTGGGCGTCTTCTTCAAATGCAGCAGGAACAGTGCAACCTTATAACTATATTAGTGCGCCTGGATCTGAAGTGCTTGCTTACGGTCTAGATAATGTGGTGCAGAGCTGGTCGGGTACCTCATTTGCTACGCCCTATATTAGTGCAGCTGTAGCGAATTTGTTATCTGCAAATACTGGACTTGGCGCAGAGCAGATTGTCAATGCGCTGGTAAACACTTCCATTGATCTGATTGGCTTTCAGCCATCTCTCGCTTAATTTTCTGATGCTTTGAGTATCAAATACGGGTCAGCGAAGCTTTGCAAAAAAGTATATAGTATTTGTAATTATTTTTTTATTTATCTTGAAATACACGCTTCTGCATGCAATGAGGGGGCTGTATATTTTCCAGCGATGAGGGGTGTAAATGGGATTGCAATTAATTGAGGGCTTTACAAATCCAAGTACTTATTACTCTGGCCCAGATGAGGTAAATCTAAATTTTTTAATAGATCGTTTTAATTCAACGCTGATCTCAGCGTATACAAATTATGAAGGTCAAAGAATTGGTTTGGATATCAGAGGAGTTTTTGATACGAGTTTATTGACTTCCATGCCAGTGACCTTTGATGACCTAGACCCTTACAGTCCAACAGCCCAATTTTCTGGCTATTCATTAAGCATTGGTGCTAACACTGCATTTACTGTCCACTTTGACCCATTGGTAAATTCGACTCAATTTAATCGCTATACAGAAGCTAGCTCAAACGCAGATTACTCAAGCGTTCTGTCAGGCAATGACGTCTATACATCTAATAGCAATGGCGATAATCAATCTACATTTTTGTGGGGCGGAAACGATACCTATATTCATCGACACCTGCTTCAACAATATAACGACATAGTTTATGGTGGCGATGGAATTGACAAAGTTGTTTTAGATAAGGCTTATGCAAGCACTACAATGAGTGCAGGAGGCGTATGGAATCAATTATCCCAAGCAGTAGATTTGATTGGCTTTACTGTTAGCGATCAAGACGATGTCTTAAATACCATTCAATTAAATAACATCGAACGCCTCGCCTTCTCCGACATCAACGTAGCCCTCGACATCGGCCCTTCTCAAAATGCTGGTTCAGTCTATATGCTCTATAAAGCAGCCTTTAATAGAGCCCCAGATGAAGGTGGTATGGGTTACTGGTTAGCCCAAAAAGATGGTGGAGCTAATATCGTGACTGATATCGCCCAAGGCTTTGTCAATAGCGGTGAATTTACTGCTAAATATGGTGCTAACCCAACAAACGCTAGTTACGTAGATAAGCTCTATCTCAATGTATTAGGTAGAGCAGGAGAAGCAGGAGGCGTAGCCTACTGGAACCAAGAACTCAATGCAGGAAATATCAGTAAAGCTGCTGTCCTAGTGCAATTTGCCACCCTAGCTGAGGGAGCTTCGATTGTTGCCCCCCTGATTGCGAATGGGATACCGTATACGGAGTGGGTGGGGTAATTTATTTTTTGATGATGATTTAAAGAAAAGAGTTTGTGATGACAACAGTAGCTGAACTTACACCAGAGCAGCGGGCCGATTTATATGCCCAAGTGGGTGATGCAATGAATAATCCTGGTTTTGACTATGACGGTCATGTGAGAGCCAATACGGTTAACGGAGTATTCATCAGACCTGTTCATACTCCCACTCCAATAAATGACCCTCAAACCCAGCCGGTAAGTGGCGGTAGCTCAAATACTCCTGTAAGTCCAGGTAGTAGTTCTACTATTTCCAATCTTAGTGAGGCGGAGTTAGCTGATTTATATAGTCAGGTTGGGGATGCCATGTTTGCGCCCGCATTTAATTATTTGGCTCACATTGCTGGTAATACTGTGAATGGCGTATTTACTCCCCCTGTGTATATTCCATCAAATACTAGTTCCTTGCTTTCTTTACCCGCTATTAATTCAGCTGCTTACCAACAGCTATTAATAGAGACTGGTGGTGCTTCAGCAAATCCTGGCTTTAACTATGCCGCTCATCTTGCTGCCACTGTTAGTCAGTCGAGATTTGATTTAAGTTACGATGACGTCATCAGAATCATTGCGGAATCTGGCAATACCAATTTTTCTAATTTTGATTTAGCTGCCTATCGGAGCTCTACTGGCAGTACTGTCGGCCTGGGCAATAATTTTGCCAGTATCACCGCTGCTAGTGTTGCTGCGAATCAAATACGGCAGGCAGTCAATTTGCAAATGCCAGAGCCTGGCTCGGCTGAGTATCGTGCACTGTCCGAAGAAACTGGTGGCGCCTCAGAGTCCCCTGGATTTAATTACGCAGCCCATGTTGCGGCAATTACCAGTCAAACTATTTTGACTTCATTAAGTTATGCCGAAGTGATGACACTTATCGCTGAAACAGGCAGATCTAATTTCAGTGATTTTGACTTGGTGGCCCATCAACGAGAAAAGCTGAGTGTTAATCTGCTGATTGATCGCTTAGCAATTAATCCGATTGATTCATCAAGCACTGTCCCAAATGCAGGCTCTGAGGAATATCAGGCAATTCTTGTAGAAACCGGTTTGAGTGATTTAACAAATTTCGATTACGCCGCCTATCTTGCTGCAAAGCGTGAAGCCCAATTAGCCTTAAGTACGCTCTACGGATCAGCTGATGATGATGTCATTGTGATCACTGAAGTAGAGGGTAAAAGTATTGTGGTAACAGGCGCTGGTGACGATGTAGTGACAGCCTCTGTATTAGATGATATTTTAATTGGTGGTGCAGGCTTTGATGAACTAGATGGTGGCGTAGGACTTGATAGAGCAGTCTTTACTGGTGCACTCAGTGACTATCAAATCAGCAGATCTTCAGACGAAATTTCTATTGTCGATAATCAGACAACTCGAGATGGTGCTGATTCCTTACGCAATGTGGAGCGCCTAAGTTTTTCTGATAGCGTCTTAGCATTCGATATTGATCCCAATCAAACTGCTGGATCAGTTTATATGCTCTACCAAGCTACTTTTAATAGAACACCAGACGCTGAAGGAATAGGTTACTGGATTAGCCAGGTAGACAATGGCGCTGACATTACACAAGATGTTGCAGCTTTTTTTACCACCAGTAATGAGTTCGTTGCTAAGTATGGGGCCAATCCTACAAACGCTTCATATGTCGATAATTTGTATTTAAATGTTTTGGGCCGACCCGGTGAAGTGGACGGGGTTGCCTATTGGAATCAATTACTCAACGCTGGAATAGTGACCAAGGCTTATGTGTTGGAGCAATTTGCAACGCTTGCTGAAGGGGCTCAATTGGTTGCTCCTGCTATTGCCAATGGTATTGCCTATCAGGAGTGGGTGGGCTAAGAATGACAAGCATCGTCTCTGGTCCGTTAAATTATTCTGGTACCTTTACCTACGCTGCTGGAAATGATTTTTCATATGCAGTTCGGTACCTTTATTCAGAAGATTTAAATAGTGACGGACTTGACGAGTTAATTTTTGCTGGCTTTGAGACTCAGCCAAATACACCATCATCTTATACAAACACTCAGGTATCCATTTTTGGATGGAGCAATGGAAATTTTGTAAACCTGACTAGCCAGTGGTTGCCTAATGGCGCTAATTTAGTCGAGGGGGTTGGAGATATTGTATTTGGAGACTTTAATGGGGATGGTCGAGTAGATGCATACTTATCTGGGAATGCAGATATGGAGTATGAGGTCCACTCCTATGCCCTACTCAATCAAGGCAATTACTTTATTAGGCAAGATTTAGGAATTACTAAGTGGGAGCATGGTGTTGCATCAGGAGATATTAATCGTGATGGTTTTGTTGATGTTGTCCCAGCTGGTTATATTCACCCCTCAGCTTTTTATCTTGGTGGAAATAGCGGGTTAACAAAACAATTAGTGGGCGATGGTAATAACTTTAATAGTTACGAGACATTTGCTTCGGGTATCACGTTTGCAGATTTTTTGGGTAACGGTTCTCAGAGAGCAATAGTTGTCGATAGCGCAACTGCTGTAAATTCTAGCGATACTTCACTAGTTTCGGTTGTGTTAGATCCCACGGGAAATGTTCAAGGATTTAAATACATTTCAACACTGCCAATACCAAGACTGGAATTGCCACAATATGGGGTGATAAATCCAAATTATGACAATAGTCACGATGTTCGAGTGAGAGCAATAGACTTCTCAAACGACGGTTTAATGGATGCAATTGTTTTTAGTCGTGCAGGTTGGGATGGAAGTCAATGGCCAACAAAATCTCAAGTTCAATTTTTGCAGAATATAGGCAATGGTCAATTTGATGACGTTACTACAAGCAGATTAATTGGATATGAACTTAATAGTAATGTCGCATACACGCCTATTATTGAAGACATTAATTTTGATGGGCTTCCAGATATTTTTCTGAGTGAGGCTAGTTGGAGTAATGTATATCGGTCAACGTCCATTCTCATTGCACAACAAGATGGAAGTTATGTAGATACCGCTAGGCAGCAACTGTCATCCTATATTACCAACCAAGAAGGCATTGCAAGTCTAGTTAAGGGGCCCAACAATCAATTTTATATGGTGGTTGAAAGACAAGTACGAGGTGGTGATGCCAGTGTGAGCACCGTGGCATTGTCTTTTCCTGAAAGAGAGAACTCTGAATCACTTGCTGGAACAATTTATAGTGACGTCATTTTTGGGTTAGGCGGAAACGACTCGATTTCAGGTGAAGAGGGAGATGATGTCATTGATGGTGGAAGCGGCATTGATTTAGCTGTTTATTTAGGCTTAGCTACTGAATACATTTTCAGAATCAATGTTTCAAATACTGAAGTCTCCGATGTTATGCCCAATCGTGATGGTACCGATACCCTCACCAACATCGAACGCCTCGCCTTCTCCGACATCAACGTAGCCCTCGACATCGGCCCTTCTCAAAATGCTGGTTCAGTCTATATGCTCTATAAAGCAGCCTTTAATAGAGCCCCAGATGAAGGTGGTATGGGTTACTGGTTAGCCCAAAAAGATGGTGGAGCTAATATCGTGACCAATATCGCCCAAGGCTTTGTCAATAGCGGTGAATTTACCGCTAAATATGGTGCTAACCCAACAAACGCCAGTTACGTAGATAAGCTCTATCTCAATGTATTAGGTAGAGCAGGAGAAGCAGAAGGCGTAGCCTACTGGAACCAACAGTTAGATGCAGGCAATATCAGTAAAGCTGCTGTCCTAGTGCAATTTGCCACCCTAGCTGAGGGAGCATCCCTCGTAGCAGACCTGATTGCCAATGGGATACCGTATACAGAGTGGGTGGGCTAGCTAGAGGGGCTTTTGGAACCTATAATTAGACCTAGATATGTCAATTGAGATAACTAATACCCAAGCCTATCCTTACTCAGCGGTTGTCTATGTTCGATCGACATTTTCCGATGGGCGGATTAGCATTGGTTCAGGAGCTTTGGTGGGTAAGAATGATGTTCTTACCGCAACCCATGTTATCTACCAACCGGATCATGGCGGCTATGCGACCTCTGTCCAAGTTTTCCCGGGGGCTGACTTTAATGGCACGCGCTCCGTTTTAGAGTCCTCTCCGTATGGCAGTTTTTACACTGGCTCAACCTTAGCTTTCCCATCCGAAGTTTTTAGCGACAGCAATAACGGTACGACTTCTTGGCTTGAGGTGCCCTCTGATATTGCCCTTTTAGGACTCACGCAGCCAGTTGGATTTACAACGGGTTGGTTTGGTTTAACAAGCGGACAAAATCAACTGCAGTGGGCAACTGAGCTCGGCTATCCAGTTGAGGGTACGGGGATGATGAGTGCTGATGTCTTTACCCATTCCACAAATGGACGTTGGATTTCTTCATATAGTCATTTTGGTAGCGGATCCTTGGGGGCGGGCAGCTCCGGCGGTCCCTTGTACATAGACAATAATAATTTGCCAGCCATTATTGGCGTAAAAAGTTCTGGTAACTCAGAGGTCAATTATTGGGCTGATGTTGATTTCAAATACGCCGTTTTGCAGGATGCAATTCTTTCAAATGATCACTTGATTGGTGGCTCATTCTTAATTACTGGTACTAATGACAATGATCGCTTAATTGGTACCCAAACCAATCGCGTCATCGATGGCTTATCTGGAATTGATACTGTTGTTTACACCGTTCCGCTTGCACAAGCCGATATATTCACAACAGGAAATCATCAAACCAATGTCATGAGCGTGACGAGAAGCTCCTCTGGAGATACGCTTACTAACATCGAACGCCTCGCCTTCTCCGACATCAACGTAGCCCTCGACATCGGCCCTTCTCAAAATGCTGGTTCAGTCTATATGCTCTATAAAGCAGCCTTTAATAGAGCCCCAGATGAAGGTGGTATGGGTTACTGGTTAGCCCAAAAAGATGGTGGAGCTAATATCGTGACTGATATCGCTCAAGGCTTTGTCAATAGCGGTGAATTTACCGCTAAATATGGTGCTAACCCAACAAACGCCAGTTACGTAGATAAGCTCTATCTCAATGTATTAGGTAGAGCAGGAGAAGCAGAAGGCGTAGCCTACTGGAACCAACAGTTAGATGCAGGCAATATCAGTAAAGCTGCTGTCCTAGTGCAATTTGCCACCCTAGCTGAGGGAGCATCCCTCGTAGCAGACCTGATTGCCAATGGCATTGCTTATGAGGAGTGGGTGGGGTAGGGGCTTATTTTAGGCTTGTACCGAACCGAGGTAAAATAGGGATATTCTGTATAGGTCCCTATTACCCGAAGGTATTGCAATGAACAAATTACTCCCTATTCTTCTTTTAAGTGCTGGATTTCTGACTGCTTGCGGTAGTACTTATTCTTATCAGCCAGCATCTGATATGCAAAAGTTTTATGCAGATAAGCTTAGTTGCGAAAATCTGTACACCTTAGGTTTTAATATTTGGGGTAATAAGGTCTACGGTGATATTTACAAAGAAGGTCCAGCTAGAGACTGCATGATGTCTAGAGGCTACCAGTCTAGTACCTTATAATTTCAAGTTAAGCCCCTTTAGCTCATCTGGTAGAGCAACTGATTTGTAATCAGTAGGTGGTCTGTTCGAGTCGGACAAGGGGCACCATCAAATTCGTCAGAGCTATTTTTTTACAGCTCTTTCTGATGCAAAAAAGCCACCAAGTTGAACTTGGTGGCTTTTTGTTTTTACGACGTTTGATTATTAAATAATCGTGATCTCGCCATTTTGTGGCCCAATTGCAAAGTCTGCATAAACCCCGGTCAGTTTGACTACTGCATCGCCTGTATCCAAGACTGTTTGCGCATCATTGGCAATGACATAGGTATCTCTATCAAAAGTGAAATAACCCGTTTTGTTAGCGCCAATTGCATTGGCTGCTGCAACCAGTGCCGCTGCAATATTAGGTGCCAAAATAACGCTACGACTTACATCGGTGACTGTCGTTGAGGTATTGATTGCACGCAGGTCCAGAATGTCTCCACCGCTTGCATTGCTTAAGGTGGTGAGCTCAGTCAAAAGTGCAGACAAGGTTGCCCCAGTGCCAATGACAACAGTATCAACGCCTAAACCTGAAAGATCGGCTGATTGATTGAGTGCATTAAATTGAACGCTATCAATACCAATTCCTGTAGTTGCAGAAGAGTCATTTGCATTCAGGATGATGATGTCGTTACCTATGCCACCTGTAACCACGCCTTCTCTAGCGTTATTGGTAATGATGCTACCGCCACGTCCCGCCATGATCGTTAAGCCTGTGTAGGTCACAATCACATTGCTGCCAGCTACCGAGTCATCTTCACCGGCTGTGAGGATTAATTTTCCAGTTGCCAGTGAACCATCAATAGTGGCAAGACTAGACGGAAGGGTAATCCGAATAGGGGAGGTAGCTGAAGTATTGGCATCAAAGTTTTCAAGCGTAAATTGTTTTGCGCCACTAATATTGATTTGTACTGTGCGATCTAACTCATCAATGTAGTCAAGGATGGTGTTACCAATGCCATCAGCTGCTACGCCCCCTGAAATAATATTGACTGATTCCATGTGCGCTGATGTGAATGACTGCAGTACGTCTGCTACTGCAGAAGTGCTGGTATTGGCAAAAGTAACCTTAGAAGAATGAAGGGAAAGGCGGGTATTAGCGACAAATTCCTGAACATTGCCATAATCTGTTGCACCGGTACCCTGCATCACTAATTGAACACCATTTCCATCTACATTGGTTACTACCGAGGTTCCATGGGACCGATGATCGCCTGTTAAGGTCAAAATAGCGCCAGAGTTCACAGCCGCTGCTAGAGTAGCTTCAGCTGCAATCGCTGATGTTGCTTTAGATGTTACGTTGTTAAAGGCAGTTCTGGCTATGCTGGTGTCATCGCTATGAAGATCCACGGCAAAGAATTCACCAACCTGTACTTTATTTTGAACTAACAGTCCATCATCCGTACCAACTTGTGTAAATGCTGCATTTGTCACATTAAAGACAACATCTGAAAAGGTTTGTGCTCCGGAGTTGATTTGTCCAACCCAATAAGATAGGCCAGATGCATCAGGCAAGCGGTTCAGTACATTGATGTATAGCTTGGATACTTGCTCAGTCGTGGTGAGATTGCCATATTCCGCTACAAATTCAGGGGTGGTCGCAAACTGGGCGGCGATTTGATAGGGGCTGACACCGCTTTCAAGTTGGCCAATCCAGTACTGGAAGCCACTGGCATCAGGCGCACGCCCAAAAAAACCAACATAAAGTTCTGCTACTGTGTCTTGATTTGCTTGTGAGGCGCCAGCCATGATGATTCCTTGAGTATTTATTGAGGCTCTATTATTGCTCTTTAATTGGTCGGCCACACTGCTCGGGTATTCCCTAATGAGATTGGCGCTGAATTCAGCCCTAAGTTGGTACATGTGATGATTTCCTAAAGCTACCAAGTGATATTCTTAGCTAGTTTTCCCGACACCCCAACTTTTATTACCCAATACTGCCAGGAGCATTCGATGCACACCATATTTGTTACTAATCTCAATGATTCTGGAGTGGGCTCTTTACGAGCTGCTTTACTTGCGGCAAATGCAGATCGAGCTGACAGTCCGGTAGTAATCAAATTTTCTGTTGCAGGAACCATTAACCTCGAATCTGCTTTGCCACGCATTACTAATAGCATGCTGATTGATGCGACTT
Organism: Polynucleobacter sp. 31A-FELB; assembly: GCF_018882405.1. Taxonomy (GTDB): domain Bacteria; phylum Pseudomonadota; class Gammaproteobacteria; order Burkholderiales; family Burkholderiaceae; genus Polynucleobacter. The sequence continues at coordinate 49,848 of NZ_JACVOO010000012.1, forward strand.
CAGCACCGGGTTATGTGAGCGGAGGCGCCCCAGCAGTAACGTTAAATTTTAATAACTTTACTGGACTAGATTTTGCATTAGGGTCTAACGGCTCCAAATTAATCGGCCTCGCACTGGGTAATTCTTCCAGTCATGGTATCTCGCTTCATGGAAGCAACATTACATTAGATAAAAACTATATTGGTTTAACTGCAAATGGTGGTGATTTAGGTAATGACGGGGATGGAATTTTCATCACAGCATTATCAGTGGGCAATCATATTGGCTTGAATGATTCTCATGTTTCAGGTGTGATCGGTAACGTCATCTCCTTTAACAATGGCAATGGAATTAGCATTCATGGATCATCTGGAAATATCCTCGTAGCCAATCGGATTGGTACTAGTGCAGATGGTAATACAGCGCATGGTAATTTCTTAGCAGGTATCCATATTACCGATGGTGCTTCCAATAACACTATTGGCGGAACAGTGTATGTGGACGCGGCAACCGGGCAGGTAAATAATCCTACCGGTGATAAAGGCACTGTTCCTGGTGTTTTTGTTGTACCGCCACTAGGCAACCTTATCTCAGGCAACAGTGGTGATGGCGTACTGATCGATACTCAATCCCAGAACAACGTTTTAAATGGAAACTTTATCGGCACTGCTGCTAACGGTGATAGTGCATTAGGTAATGGCCGCGATGGCGTTCACATTTTAGGCGCTGATAATAATTCACTGATTGGATGTGAATTTGTCGATCAACCTTTTGTGTATTACAACGTAGTCAGTGGTAATGCATGGAATGGCTTGCATATTACTGATTCAGATAATGTCATAGTCCAAGCAAACTTCTTTGGTATCGGCGCCAATAACGCCTCTTTGGTCGGTAATGGCCGCAATGGTATTTTGGTCGATGGAAATTCTCAAGGCGCGACTGTTGGTGGTGTGATCCCACTCGGAAATGTCTCTGGCGGCAATGGTCAGAATGGTATCCATGTGACAGATGTGGCTAGTGGTTTCACAACCTTTAATACCTTTGGTGGTTTATTTGCCTTTCAAGGTGCAGCTCCCAATGGCGATAATGGTTTGCTGATCGACTCAACCGGCGGCAATCAGTTAGTTCGCACCAATGTATTTTCAGGCAACTTGGGTAACGGCATTCGACTCGCGGGTGATGCCTCTGGTATTACTATCGACCCCAATATTGTCGGGATGAATACAGTTGGCAATGCTGCATTACCTAATTTTCAGGATGGCCTGTCTATTAGTAATACAGCGCACAACATTACCGTGGGTGGCTATACGCAATCCGTTATTCCGCAAAACGCATTTTCTGGCAATTTAGGTTATGGAATTGCGCTGTATGGCAATGTCTATGACATCAATATCTTTAATAGTGCTGTTGGCTTGGATGTTTTAAAAGCCGCTGCTGTTGGTAATGGGGCTGGCGGAATTTTATATGCCTCTAGTGGAAGTGGAAATGTCATTGGTGGCATTTCATCCCCGAACCCTTTGCAGCCAATTGCAAATTACATTGGTGGAAATAATGGCGATGGCTTGATATTGCTCTACGGTACAAGTGATGCTACCGTGATGAATAATATTTTTGGAATGGATCGCTTCGGTCTTCCGATTGTGCCAAATTCTGGACAAGCATTGGCTCTGAATGGTGCGTTCGGCAATAATGTAGTCGGTAATGTTGGCGGCAATGCTGGCGACATTCAATTGGGATTACAGCCCCAGTCACCCTATGCGCAAATTGAATCCTTGTATGTTGGATATTATGGCCGCGCTGCTGATCCAGAAGGTATAGACTACTGGATGGGTGAAGCGCTAGCGGGTTTGCTTGAAGGCGAGTCTCTCACGTCAATCATGGAGAGCATCTCCGATGCATTTGCAACTTCTTCAGAAAATGCACCTTATTCAGCATTGGCAACACAGACGCTCAACCCAGCCAATCAGCAACAAGTTGATTTAGCAAACGCATTTATTGAGCAGACATACATTAATTTGTTTAACCGTAACCCCGATGCTGCTGGTCAACAATATTGGGTCAATCAGTTATTCGCTGGAAATATCCAATTTGGAGATATTGTTTACACGATTGCATCATCTGCAGCGCAAAACGATCATTCTGTTCTTTGGAATAAGCTCAATGCCGCTTCTTATTTCACTGAGAATTTATCAAGCGCTGGCATTACCGATCCTTCAGGCAGCGCGATGCAAGATGCTGTTGCGGGGGTTATTAACTTAAGCACCTCTTATGCTTCCCGTGCTGGCACTGATATTTATTCTGGTATTAGCATTGACGGCAGAACACAAAATTCTATTTTTACCGAAACATTTATTACTGGAGTGCGCGGAGATTATGACGGTAACGTTGTCCTGACTGGCGATCAAGTTATTGTGAATTCTGGCGGTAATACTCAGGCCATCCTTTATCGCGGACCGATTGATGACACGGCTATAGGTAGGGTCTATGCTTTAAATCCAAGCTTTGCTAACCAAACTGTTGTGAGCTCTACTTTTTACGGCCCCAATACTTCTGTATTTGATAGAACTATCCCTATCGGTGAGGTTCGTGCTGTTGGTAGCTATGTGATTTCTGAGGATACTGGTGTACGAAATCATGGCATGCTATACGAAGGAACCATTGATGGAACGAATGGAACATGGACGCAAATTGATGTCCCTTCGAGCTTAGTTGGTGGGCAAAAGGTGGTGGATACAATCCTGCACAGCACCATGGGTGATTTTGCGGTCGGCAATTACGATCTAGATGTTCCTTTTTCAGGCAATGGCTTTATCTATAACATTCGCACAGGCGAGTACACCATCATGGATGCTGCCTTTGGTGGCACAAACCAACTGACTACTATCTATGGCATTTGGCAGAATGAACAAGGTGGCACGCAGTACACGATCGCCGGTGGCTCAAAACATGGTATTGGTCTCAATCAAGCTTTTGTTGCAAACTATGATTCTGTGACTGGCATTGTTGATCGTATTAAGTACTATGACTATGACAATCAACCCGGTTTGATTAGTCACTTTGATGGCATCACTGCGGTACCTGGTGGTTTCAACTTAATGACGATTGGTACCTTTGGTTCTGCATTAGCAACCATCACCGTCGGCGCAGATGGCTCCTTTAGTGACGCCCAGTGGGCTCTCACCAACATTGATGGTGCCGATATTGTTACCGGTAATACAGTGTTCCAAAACTATGTCATGGGAATCTACGGACTCGATAACGTCTCTGGTACGAATAGTTATAGCGAGATGGTGGATCAGTCGATAGTCAATGACTTCGGCGGTCTGATTATGCCGGTCGGTGCGCCAAACTACAGTTACTCTACTTCAGTCATTAATAGCATTGGTTCTATGGTGGTTGGTTCGAAGGCAGTGGGTAATGTGCTTGGCGGATCAATTGGAAATGACATATTTGTTGGAACTTCTTCTAAGATTGAAGGCGACACTATCTTTACCGGCGGCGGCGGTGACATGATGGTTTTATCTACCGATCGTATTGCCTCTACCCGTATTGAGCTGTTTGCTGGAAATAGCACTAGTGATCGAGTTCAACCCTTGCCTGGAAGTTCCCAAACCGCTATCTTTGGATCAGTCGTCAGTATTGATGATGTTCCTCAGCTTGGTTGGTGGGGACAAGCTACGGGTCAACGGGGTGGAGCTGTCTCCAATGTCTTCACCAATCTAGGATTTGGAACTGGTACAAGTCAAGATGTGACAACCATTCATAATTTTGATGTTGGCGCCACAAATGATCCAGGCGACTCGATTGATTTTTCATTATCTGCTTATAGTAATTTGCTGAGAGATATGACATCAAGCGATGGTGGTCCTCGTCTTGGAAATGCGATCCTCAGTAATACTGTAAGTCTTGGCGGCACTATCACTGTGGGCAATGCAAATGTGATTGTGATGGATTCATCACAGACATTCTCAAGCGCTGCTGATCTTTCAGCTCAACTGGCAAGTTCTGCAACCGCTATTCGATTTGCAAGTGCACAGACTAATCAATTCAATCACTACCTGATTGCTTACCAAGATACTGGTGGATACACACGTATTGCGGATATGAATATTCACAGTGATTCAGCATTTAGTGCAACTAACCAGGGTGATACATTGGCCTTGTCAGATTTAGTGCGGATTGGCTCGGTCCAGGTTGCCGACTTAACTGCAAGTAATATCCAGTTTGTACTTTAATTAAAGCAATAGTTAAAAAAGGCGAGAATTTTTTCTCGCCTTTTTTATTTCCTCTTCTCTATCCTTAAATTGAGTAGAAACTCTAGATCCGTTTCTTAGGGAACTAAGCTTAAAAACAGGTACTCAAAGAAAATAATCAAATGAACCACTCCTTGAAGTAGGGTGGTACGGCCGATAACGAGGGTTAATGAGCCAATAAAAATAGATAGGTAGAGCAGCGTCATATTAAGCGAGCTAATGCCTAGGGTAATTGGTAAGTTGAAGTAGATGGCAATAGCAGCTACCGTGGGGATGGTTAAGCCGATACTGGCCAATGCAGACCCAAGGGCTAAATTCAGGCTACTTTGCAGGCGATTTGCTCGCGCAGCTCTGACTGCGGCATACCCTTCAGGTAGTAGAACTAAAAAAGCAATCGCAATACCGACGATGGTCTTTGGAGCGCCCATGGCCGTAACAGCGGATTCAATGGCTGGGCTCAGCGCTTCAGCCAGGCCAACCACAATGATGAGCGAGGCTATTAGCAAAAGGCTACTCACTGTTGTTTTAAGATTACTCGGTTTTGCGGCATGCACACTAACATCAGTTTTCTTATCTGGCGTTGATGGTAGGTAGTAGTCACGATGACTGATGGCCTGAAAAAATAGAAAGGCAATATAGAGGGAAAATGAGGCTATCCCCGCAAACGCCAACTGGCTTTTTGTGAAGTCGGGGCCGGGAGTGCTGACTGTTACAGTTGGCATCACCAGAATGAAGGTGGCTAAAGCAGCCAAGACCGCAAGGGAAGAAATCGTTCCTTCATTGCGAAAGGGCATTTCATGATGTTTGAGTCCGCCCATAAAAATACACAAACCAACGACACCGTTGATCACAATCATGACGGTAGCAAAAACAGCATCACGTGCTATAAATTCTGCCCCTTCATGACCTGTTAGCATCATTGAGATGATGAGGGAGACCTCAATAATCGTGACGCTAATAGCGAGCACCAGTGTTCCGTAGGGCTCCCCCGTCTTGTGTGCAATCACTTCAGCGTGATGAACAGCGGATAGGACTGCACCTATGAGCGTGATACCCATTAATGTGATAAACCACGTTTGGCTCAGGAGGCTCGCTAATGAATGCATATGGCTGTAATCTTTATGATGAAAATGCATTTGCTAGTTAAGATAGAGGTCTTCACGCTAGCTTGGGCAAACAAGCCCATTTTAAAGTGATTTAATTAACTTACTGAGGCATGTTTGCCAAAGCTCTTAAAAGATGAATATGAAGGCGATTATTTTATTTGGCCATGGTGCTCGCGATGCGCGTTGGCGCGAGCCATTTGATCGCCTTGCATCATTATGGATCACTCAGCACCCCGATACTGCGGTGGAACTGGCATTTTTGGAAATGATGCAACCAAGTTTAGAGCAGGCAGTCGCATCATTAAGCGCTACTGGCGCTACTGAAATAGTTGTGGTCCCCGTCTTTTTTGGGCAGGGTGGCCACTTACGCAATGACTTCCCAGTGTTGCTCGAGTCCTGTCAGAAGCAGTTTCCTAATCTTCGCTTAAGCGCTACGCCGGCTGTTGGCGAGGATCTCGCGGTCTTGCAAGCGATTGTCGACTTTAGTGCTCGAGCACTTCTCCCTTAAAGCTTCGCCCACCATAATGAGGGCGGGCGAGCTGCTATCTAACCACTCCTCTGCTTTTCCTAGGGCGAGCTCACCTAAGGTGCTAGACCAGTGACGCTCTCTTGGTGTGCTTACTGACTCAAGTATGTGGACTGGGGTATTTGCGTTGTGATTGAGCTTCGCATCAATTAATTGTGTGGCAATACGCTTAGCATCCTTGCGACCCATGTAATACACCAGGGTATCTGCATTGGGATTAGGTAATGGTTGAGGGTGACTATCTTTAAGTTGGGCGGTATTTTCTGTGCCCTGCGCTAGCGTAATAAATGCCACACTTCGTGAAATGCCACGAAGGGTAAGAGATTGCTGAATCATCGCTGCACCTGCGAGTGCGGCTGTGATGCCGGGAACCACTTCCACCGCAATTCCCAGATTTTTAAGCGCTTGTATTTCTTCATCAGCGCGACCAAACATCATTGGATCCCCACCTTTTAGGCGGACAATCACCTGATACTTTTGAGTGGCATCAATGAGTCGTTTATTAATGAATTGTTGCGCGGAGGATAGCTTGCCGCAACGTTTTCCGACTGGCACGAGAATGGCTTGTGGGCAGAGTTCCAGCATTGCTGGTTCGACTAGCGCATCATGAAACACAATATCGGCCTGTGCCAATAACTTGGCACCACGAACGGTAATCAGATCGGCTGCGCCAGGTCCTGCGCCAACTAAATATACTTTTCCGGGGGAGTGAGATTGGATCATGATTGAATCGGCGATCAGCTTATGCGCTGAGCAGTGAGCGCTTACCGCGCCAACTATTCTGAGTTGTCACGCTAAACAAGTTGAACTGTTTTAAGGCAAGCTCTTGATCCTGATCAGGACGCAATTCAAAGGCATCAAAACCGACACGCGCACCTTGAAGCAGTTGATCAATTAAGACATCACCTATCGCCCGAACTTCACCTTGCCATTGAAACCGATCCCTCAGGAGGGCTGCGGTACTAAAACTTCTGCCATCTCTAAATATCGGGAAATGCGCACCAACTACTGGCCAGAGGTGTTTACCTTCTTCAATAATGTCAGCGTGCTTGAGGATGTCATCATCGGCAGCAAACCAAACGCCGATTTCACCTTTATTTACGCGAGTGATCACATCAGCATTTTTATGGTGCGTGATCCACCAATGAAACGGTACCAGCACCTTATGAAAGCCGTGCTCTAAGTCCGGGATACCGCCTTCATCACGCTCGCCATCCCATACCTGCCACTCATTATCGAGTAGCGTTGGCTGACCATCTTTTGGAAAACGAATGATGTGTTTATTCATGATTAGACCTTCGCCTCCTTGGAGTGCTTACTGTTGCCCTCTTTATTCTTATATGCCGCCTCTTTAAAAGGCGCCACACCTAAGCGACGATAGGTTTCGATGAATGGTTCATCAGCTGTGCGGTTTTCAACATAAGTATTGATGAGGCTAGTCATGACGTCGGGGATTTCATTGGCATAGAAAGAGGGACCAATAACTTTACCAATCGAAGCATCGTTGCCTTGCTCACCGCCCAAGGTAATTTGATACCACTCCTCACCATCCTTATCGACTCCCAGCACGCCAATATTGCCTACGTGATGATGACCGCAAGAATTGATGCACCCGGAGATATTCAGGCTGATGTCACCCAAATCAAATAAGTAGTCCAAATTATCAAAACGTTCTTGAATTGCCTTAGCAATGGGGAGTGACTTGGCGTTTGCCAGCGAGCAGAAATCACCACCAGGACAAGCAATGATGTCAGTTAGTAATCCAATGTTGGGAAGTGCGACATGCTGCTTCTTGGCTAATTGCCATAGCTCTAGTAACTTTGATTGTTCTACATCAGCTAACACTAGGTTTTGCTCATGAGTAACGCGCAATTCACCAAAGCTGTATTGATCAGCTAAATCGGCGATGACATTCATCTGCGTGCTAGTGGCATCACCGGGGGCAACCGTACCATGTGGCTTGAGAGATAGGATCACGCTGGCATAGCCAGGCACTTGATGGGGTTTGACATTGCGTTCTAGCCAACGAGCAAAAGCAGATCTCTCAGCCTCTGGTGCTGCAGTAAGGATGTCTTCATTGTTTAATGCATTTAACTGCTGATAAGCTGGTTTAGTAAAGTGTTTGGCCACGCGCTCCCATTCCGCTTGGGTGAAATTGTCGTCACTTTGTTTTGCTGCATTGTGAAGATGCAGCCACTCGCCCTCAACCTGGCGTGCGAACTCTTCAGGACCCAAAGCCTTCACTAAAATCTTGATGCGGGCTTTATAGAGATTATCTCTTCTGCCAAAACGGTTATAAACACGCAAGAGTGCAGTTAAGTAACTTGGCAGAACTTGCCATGGCAAGTCTTGTTTAATTAATGAGCCCAAAATAGGGGTGCGACCCATGCCACCACCTGCAAAAATATCTGCAGTGAGTTCGCCTACTGCATTTTTCTTGAGTTCAATACCGACGTCATGGCAAAGCAGGACAGTGCGGTCTTCTTTGGCCCCATTAATCGCAAACTTAAATTTGCGTGGCAAATGAGCAAACTCGGGATGCAAGGTTGACCACTGACGAAGTAATTCACAAACTGGGCGAGGGTCGATGTATTCATCTGCAGCAACACCAGCAAAGGCATCACTTGTGATGTTACGAATACAGTTGCCAGATGTTTGGATGGCATGCATTTCTACTTTGGCTAGTTCAGCCAAGATGTCGGGTGTTTGCTCTAGCTCGACCCAATTGAATTGAATGTTTTGACGGGTAGTGAAGTGACCATAGCTACGATCGTATTTATCTGCAATGAGCGCTAAGGTGCGAAGCTGCTTGGCACTTAATAATCCATAAGGAATGGCAACACGCAGCATATATGCATGGCGCTGATGGTAGAGACCATTCTGTAAGCGAAGGGGGCGGAACTCTTCTTCCGCTAAGGTGCCATTAAGGCGTCGCTCTACTTGGTCTCTGAATTGGATAACCCGTTGATCTACAAGGGTTTGGTCAATATGGTCATATTTGTACATAGACCAGTATTGTCTGTGAGTTCAGTTATTTCTACAAATAATTAAATATCCAGTCTATATATTAAAAACAATATATAGAAAGATTGCTATGAAGGGTTTTGTAGTCAGCCTTAGAGGCTAAATTCCCGATAGTGTCTATACAGATTGGCAATCGATGCAAAGCCTAAAACTACGATCAGAACGGCAAAAAGGTAGTCAATCGTCAGGTAAGTAAAAACGCCGATTTGAATAGCAATGGCGGCAGCAATAAAGGCAGCGATTGCCCCTAAAACTACTAACTTGAAGTTCGGGATAAATGCGCCCAGAGTGATGGCAACAAATAACAGAATCAGTTCAGAAACCAACTGATCTGCCATTAAGAAGATGCTGTTGGTGAATTCTGGGTTAGTCAGCTTACCAACAATGGCGAGCACTAGAATACTGGCCAGAATCGCAAAGTTGAGCTTTGCTTTTTTAAGAATATTGAGGAGCTGATCGTTCATGATATCTAGATACTATTAATAGTTGGGGCTGCCGCTGAAAACAAAGCTAATACCAATCCATAACAGAATGAAGGCGATCAAAATAGTGAAGCCCAACTTCTTGAGGAAATATCCCAGGCTATCCATATAGAGCTCATCGCCACGACCAAAGTATTGATCAAAACGTTTCCAAACTAGTCGACCTACTACAAGCGGCAACAACATAGCAACAATGCCAAGAACTACAGTTACTGTGGTATCCATCTAAATTCAATACTTTCTTATGCTGGTGGCTAGGTTACTGGCCATATAAAAGAAGTAAGAATACCCGTTTTTCATATGTAAGCATTGCTCTTGAGAGCTTGCTTTGCCTGATTTATGCTCTAAAACCCTGAGTTTATTGATACAGTAGAGCCTTTATTACTTCAAATTTCTTCGAAAGCCTGCAAATGACTGATTTATCCCTGACTCAAATTAAAGAAATTCGCGCCGCGGTCCTTGGTGCTGCAGCTAAAGTACCTGGTGCATTAATTGGCATGGGTGTTCTTTTTATTGCCTTAGGAATGATTGGTATAGCTGGTCAGACATTGTTTTCATTTGTCACCATTAATGTATTGGGTGCCTTCTTGATTTTTGGCGGCGCCGTGCAATTTGCTCATGCACTCAAATCCACCGGCTGGAAGAGTGTTGGTATTCAAGTGGTATTGGCTGTTTTATACATTGTTGCCGGCATCTACACTTGGGCCTTCCCGATCCCAGCTTTAGAGGCAATTACGCTTTGGCTTGCTGCAATCTTTTTTATTACTGGCTTTTTACGCCTGATCTCGGCCTTTCAGCATCGTCATTTCCAAGAATGGTTTTGGTTGGTACTGTCATCTGCGATTTCTATCTTGATGGGTGTTCTCATCATGAATGGTTACCCAGAAAGCAGCTTGTGGTTACCTGGCTTACTCATCGCAATTGAATTACTCTTGCAGGGTTGGTCATTGTTGTTCTTGGGTTTAGCGGCGCGCTCATTAACTAAGTAATTGCAAATCTATTTAGAAATTCAATTGCTATGTCAATGAAAAAAACCGATCTCTATAAAAACCTAGCCCTGACCACTGCGCAGCGTATGAAGAATGCTGCTAAGACGCCAAAGCCGGGTACGGCAGAGAGTATCGCGAAATCCAAAAAAGAGCTTGCCAGTAGTAATCCTATGCTGGCCTCTTTGATGGGCAAGACAAAGTCCGAGAAATCCAAATAATTACTCTTGACCAGCATTCTTTATTAATTTGAGTGCCGGTATATTTCCGTTTTGAAGCAAATTCAAGCCCTTTTCTTAATTGACCTTCTTAAGGTCTTCGCAGCACTATTGATCATCCTGCATCACTTATCTAGTTACGGTCAAATAGCTGTTGATGCTCGATCAGTATTGCCGGGCGTGATGGAATTGCTATTCGAGTATGGTCGTTATGCGGTGCAAATTTTTTTGGTGATGGCGGGGTACTTGGCGACCCAGTCCCTTACACGGTTTGCTAATGCGAAATTCAGTAGCCAGAATTTGCTGCGAGTCATCATCAATCGCTATTTACGCCTGTTTGCACCTTACATTGCTGCTTTGATTTTCACTATTGTCTGCGCTTGGATTGCACGCTTCTGGGTGAATGATGAATTCGTTGGTGAGCAAGAGACGCTAAGTCAATTTATTGCCCACTTGTTTTTTCTGCAAGGGATTCTAGGTCTTGACTCCATCTCTGCGGGTGTCTGGTATGTAGCGATTGACTGGCAACTCTACTCAGTACTGGCTGTATTACTCATTTCTTTCTCCAGTTACCAGGCCTTGATATGGTTGATCAGCATTGTTTCTGTTAGCTCATTGTTGTACTTCAATCGTTCCGCATATTACGAGGCTTACTTTATTTATTTCATCGGTTCTTATAGCCTAGGCGTACTAGCTTATCTTGCTAAGAACTTTGCTGACAGGAAGATTCAAGTCTTGGCCAAGTTTGCACTCATTGTTATTGGGGTGATTATTGCGCTCTCTGCATTTCAGCAAGTTTGGCTACGGAACTTCTTAGCCTGGTTCGTAGCCTTGCTGTTATTGGTATGGGGTAACTCTAGCTATCCAAATCTTGGGGCAACAAGCTCAAAAGTAAAAGTGTTTGTATTGCGCTGTATTGCTTGGGCGAGCCCGCGCTCCTATTGCGCTTTCTTGATTCACTTTGCATTTATCTTGTTGGCGAATACGCTATATATTGCTTCTGGAATGCACGCTCACGAAAGTGGCCTCATGGCAATTTGCTTAATGCTGGGGGTCGTTCTGTGTAGCCTAATTGCTGCTAACTACCTATATCGCTGGGTTGAGGTTCCCTCAGTGAAGCTGAAGATTTAAGGTAATTACTTAAATTCCCATGTCCTTGAGGACTCGGAAGATTTCTCGATAAGCCTTAGGGGGCTTATTAGTTTCTTTTTCTTTGCGGGCATTGCGGATGAGGGTGCGCATATTCTGAATATCCATATCGGGATATTGCTCAATCATCTTGGTAAAAGTTTCATCGTTAGCAATCAATCGATCGCGATAGGACTCTAGGTGATGAAGCTTCGCAGTCTCGGCCTTGCTAACCCCCTGAATAGCATCCAGGCGTTTCTGAATGGCATCCAACTCTTCTTCATCCAAAAAGCGCATGAGTTTCCCAAGGTATTGCTTATGGCGACGAATCGCCTCAAAACTTTTGATCTTGTTGGTTTCTGCAATGGCAGCTTTAATGGCCTCATCTAGGGGGATAGTCTTTAAGGCATCGCTGCTAAGTGCTGCCAGAACCTCGGCCAGCTTTTGGCGCTCAGTCATCTGGCGCTTTAGCTCCGATTTACTTGGTCCCTCGTCAAGATCTTCTTTCTTGGGGGTGCGGTTCTTTTCATTGACATGCATGAGGCTATTTTAGACTCTATTAGGTATTTGGTAGCGGGTATCGGGCTCTATCCAAGCTTCTGTTTAAGTTTGCGCAGATCAATCGTTCCAAATAGCTGGCTTCTGCCAATAACCTCTTTAGGTTTTATTTTCCCTGATTGAACATATCGGCGAAAAGTTGGCATTGACACCTCTAGATACTCTGCAGCCTCTTCAGCCGAGAATGTGTCATTTCGCAGATGGCCGAATACTTGTTCGTGAGTAAAGTTGTTTTCTTGGAATGCATTTATCGCGATTAATGAGAAGAATTTAACTCGCTCCTTTGTCGGCATCTTTTTGACTTGATCAAACATGTCTTCGGCTGTCATTGCAAAACTCATTTTTCCCCTCCCTTGACCTTCTCTGGTGCTGGCTCTTGCTGTAAATACTTCTTTAATTGACTGTAAAAATTTTCATGGCTACCTATTTGATAAAAACTGATCCAGACAAAGCTGATTCCTTGTTTGGATTGCCCCAATTTATATGCAATTAAATATTCTTGCTTATTAAACCGAAACTTATAAACCCAAATTTCCCGCAAATCCCCGGCCTTTTGCTCACCTATATTAGGGTCTTTGCATATCTCCAAAATCCTGTCTTCAATTGCGAGTTGAAGTGGTTTGCTAGCTTTCTTTACAAATTGCGCAAAAGGTCGTTTGTAATTAATCTTCATGATCTAATATTAGATCAAATTTGATTCTATATCAAATCAACAAATGTAACAAGAATTACTTGATTCGCTAGGATGGTGAATAATGACAACAAGGCTTCTTGTGTATATAAAAAAATAGAGACATGACTCAAACTGTTCCCAAAAACACCTACGACTACATCATCATTGGCGCTGGTAGTGACCTCCTCCCACAAACCGGTCAGCTCTGAGCCAGAAAATCGGGCGGTGTGGTTGAACTACAAAATGACTTTGCAAACATCGCTGGTGGGAGATCCCCCAGCGATGAATGCGGTCTAAAACAATTG
>NZ_JACVOO010000013.1 GCF_018882405.1 Polynucleobacter sp. 31A-FELB
CAATTGTTTTAGACCGCATTCATCGCTGGGGGATCTCCCACCAGCGATGTTTGCAAAGTCATTTTGTAGTTCAACCACACCGCCCGATTTTCTGGCTCAGAGCTGACCGGTTTGTGGGAGGAGGTCATTCTTGCCATGGGCATTGGACTTTTTGCGCCTCCTTTTGGGGTGGGGTATTACGCTGCGTGTGCTGTTAGTAAAGTGGATTCAAGCGTTGGTTTAAAGCCATTAATTCCATACATGATCACGCTAATTCTTGGTGTGATAGTGGTGGCGGCAGTGCCTTGGATTTCAACAGGATTTTTATAAGTAATGAAATAACCTCCTTTCCCAGTCGTCATCTCGGGAAGGGGGGGTAGTTTTAAGGGTTTATTGTAATTTTAATCTTTGTATACAGAATACGGTATACTAAACATAATGGTAATTGATATTTTTAAGGGGCAAAAATGAACGCAAAAGAGAATATTCCTCAAGAGGTAGCAAAAGAGAAGAAATTAACTCCCTATGGAGGCTACTATACAAATAAAGAGCCTGGCCACGATCCAGAGCTAACGGAATGCGGTGCAGGTACGCCATTAGGTGAGTACATGCGTCGTTTCTGGCACCCAGTTTGCATGTCACTTGAATTAACAGATACACCACGTTTTCTCAAAATTTTGGGCGAGGAGCTGGTCTGCTTCCGGGATGGTAGTGGTCGTATTGGCTTATTACATGCTCACTGCGTACACCGTGGAGCATCTCTTGAGTATGGAAAGATTGAAGAGAAGGGCATCTCTTGCTGCTATCACGGCATGGTATTTGATGTAGATGGCACTTGCTTAAAAGTTCCATTCCCTAAAGGCGAGGAAGAGGAAGGTGAGCGCTATCGTTGTTCCGTGCGCCAGGGTGCCTATAAAGCATTTGAACGCAATGGTTTGGTGTTTGCGTACATGGGTCCCCCAAACGAAGAGCCTCCATTTCCTGAGTGGGAAGGTGACTTTACTGTGATGGAAACCGATGAGCTAGTTCCATTTAGCAATTTTCAGCATTGCAATTGGCTACAAGTGCAAGATAACGCAGCGGACAACTATCACACTATGGCATTGCATGCAAAGCGCCAGGTTACTGGCGAGCATTATCAAGGTACAACTTTTGATGAAGTTGGGGCGGCTGCAATGGAGATTCCCCCAGACATGCAATTCTTCCCCGTTAATAACGGGCGCACCTTAGCAGCAGCTGGTGCACGTCGCGCCGATGATGGGCACATGCATATTCGCATTCAGCAGCAAATTTTGCCAAATCTAAGCTTTCATGCGTACACATCGGAAGATGGTCTTAAGAAAAAATTATTTAGCCGTTTCCATATGATTCGTTGGACAGTGCCTGTTGATGATCAAAATAGCAAAATGATTGGCTGGCGTGTAATGGGTCCCGGTGTTGATACGCGAAATATCGGCGACAAGAGCCTGGTAGGCTACGAGACAATTGACTTCTTAGAAGGCCAAGTGGCTATGCGACGTCCAGAGCGTTTTGGTGAATATAAGTTGGAAGATTTGCCTCCTATCCCGACTGATCATCGTGCTCGTTCAAGCTATAAAGATTGCCAATATGCTCCGGGAGATTACGAGGCGATCATTAGTCAGCGTCCAATCGCGATTCACGCTTTAGAGAACCCAACAAAGTTTGATGCTGGTTTATACATGTTCCGCAAGTTATTACGTGATGCCGTACGTGGCAGCAACCCAAATGCATCCCCAGAGAAGTTTGCTGAATGGGTGAAAGAGAGTGCTGGCGCTCCAAATGCGTATTGCTCTGGTAATGTATTCGATTTGCCTGTTGGCCGCACAACCGAGGAAGAGGTAACACTCCGTCGTTACTTGGCTAAGCAGGTAGTGGCAATAGTTACCGAAGCGGATAACCTTAAAGGCAAAGAACGTACCGAGTTTGTTAAGCAAAAAATGGAAGCACTGCAACAGGAAGTGCTTGCAAAGAGAAATTCATGAGTGCAACTCAGTCAGATAGCGGAAGCTCGGAGATGAGTGAACTTAATCTGCTGGTTAAAACAATTCACATGGAGGCTCAAGGCATTAACTCTTTTGAATTGGTTGATCCAGAAGGGGGAGATTTGCCTTCATTTGAGGCTGGTGCTCACGTTGACGTTCATTTGCCGGGCGGAATCGTTCGCTCTTACTCCCTTGCTGGCAATCCCATGGATAAAGCAAAATGGGTTCTTGGTGTTCTAAAAGAGCCTAAAAGTAAGGGGGGCTCCATAGCTATGCACGAAAAAGTGCGAGTGGGTGAGCAGCTAAAGCTAGGCGCTGTTCGAAATTTATTCTCTTTGGCAGCTGATGCAAAGCATAGTATTTTGATTGCAGGAGGGATTGGAATAACCCCGCTGAAATCCATGGCGCACAAGTTGGCATCAGAGGGAAAATCTTTTGAGCTGCACTATTGCGCACGTAGCTTAAAAAATATTGCATTTGCGAGTGAATTGAAGGAAATCGTTCCTGAGGGTAGGCTGCACATACACCTTGATCAGGGTGAGCCTTCAAAAGGGCTGAACATCAAGGCGCTTCTAGAAAATCCGCAACCTGGAACACATTTGTATTTTTGTGGTCCTGGTGGTTTTATGAAGGCTTGCGAAGAGAGTTCATCCCATTGGTCTAAAGGAACGGTTCATAGTGAACACTTTAAGGCTCCAGAGCCAGTTCAGAGTTCGATTCCTGATGGGTCATTTGAGGTGTACTTGGCTAAAAGCGGTGTAACTGTGCAAGTTCCTCCAGATCAAACAATTGTTCGAGCAATTGAGCTTACTGGTCGTCGTGTACCCACTTCATGTTTGTCAGGGTTGTGTGGTGCATGCAAGGTTGAGTATTCGGATGGCGAGGTAGATCACCGTGACTTCATATTGAGTGACGAGGAAAAGAAAACGTGCATAACAGTTTGCGTATCCCGCGCCAAGAGTAAGTCTTTGTCATTAGATTTGTAATAAAAAACATTAAAGGAGAGCGAAATGCTAGATAAAGTAAAGGCACCTGAGCAAAAGAAGTCTATTTATGACCCCATTCAGGAGGGGTTGATTTACCCAACAATTCCTGTATTTGAGGGTTTTGAGGCGGAAAGATTGCATCGTAAGCAGCGATTAGTAGCAGCTTGCCGTGCATTTGCATTGGAGAAATACGACTATGGTTTTGCAGGGCACTTAACAGTTCGGGATCCTGAGCGTCCAGAGTTGTATTGGACTAATCCTATGTGTATTCACTTCTCTCAGGTCAAAGTTTCTAATCTAATTTTGGTTGATCATAAAGGCATGGTAGTTGAAGGTGACTATGCTGTAAATCGCGCAGGATTTGTATTACATGCTGCTGTGCATGAAGCACATCCAGATATTATTTCCATGTGCCATGCTCACACCATTTACGGTACAGCTTTTGCAGCGCTAGGTCGATCACTGGATCCAATCTCTCAAGATGCGGCAGCATTCTTTGAGGACCATATCGTTATTAAAGATGAGGCTGGCCAAGTTGCGGTTGAGGAGCGTGCGGGAGTAGCAGTTTGTGACTGGTTCAAAGGTGTAAAAGCAGCGATCCACCAGAACCACGGACTACTCACTGCAAGTCGTCATAGTATTGAAGCGGCAGCATTCTGGTTTATTGCTCTTGAACGTTGCTGCCAACAACAGCTAATGGTTGAAGCAACCGGTATTAAACCTGTTTTAGTGACGCCTGAGCGTTCACGCTATAGCAGAGAGCACGTGGGTTCTGAATATATTGGTTGGTTGCATTTCCAGCCGATTTGGGATCATCTTGTTAAAACTCAACCAGATATGTTGACTTAGTCAAGGTAAATGCTGGGGTTATGGTAGCCTAATCATGTTGATTATTTATAGGAGTTAGCTATGGCCCTAGCAAAAATACCAAGTCGTACAAATTATGTTGATGAAGTGTATAAGACACTTCTTGGTGCGATCAGTGCTGGAAGTTTGGCCCCGGGCGAGAGAATTTTGCAAGAAGAGTTGGCTGAGCAGATGAATGTTTCTCGCTCACCAATACTTCAAGCATTGCAAATGTTAAAAAAAGACGGTCTTCTAGAAGAAGCTCCTGGAAGAGGTTTGGTTGTGACCAAACTTGATGCTACGCACATTGGCCAAGTCTATCAAATTCGCGGCGCTCTTGATGCATTGGCTGCTCGCCTTGCTGCTTCTCGTAAGGCAAAGATTCCACTTTCTCTTATTGAAAAAGGTCGCGCCACTGCAAATGGGTCTGATGTAAATGCCCTGATAGACGCAGATATAGACTTTCACAAAGCCATATATGAGGCATCTGGCAATCCATATATCGCCCAAGCCGCGGTGATGCACTGGATTCATTTGCGTAGGGTAATGGGCGCAGTTTTACAACGAAAGAATTCGCGAGCCGGTATTTGGGATGAGCACGCTGCCATTGCAAAGGCAATCCATGATGGTGATGCAGACCGTGCCGCGGCTTTATCAGAGCAGCATGCAGAAGCGGCCAGAGAGTCGCTTATTGCTAATCTTCAGAGCAGCAAGTTCCTTGAAGATCAAATGGAGGCATAGTCTGGAAAAGATAAATGGAACAATCATCAGATTCAATTACCTTTGAGCTCAGAACCCCATTCCATATTGCTGGATATCCAAGGGTGTGGGGATTGATCCTTGGCACTATTTGTGTTCTTTCAGGTTTATTTCTCTTATGCTCGGTATCAACTGATTCTTTCTGGGGTGCAAAACTTTTAAGTGAGCCACTTGTAGCAGGATTGATTGCTGTGCTTTTTGGAACTTTTCTTATTGCAAGATCTGCAGTTAGTGACTTATTGAGTATTTACGACGCCACATTTAGTAAGAATGGGGTAAAAATATCTTGGAGTACCGTGCCAAATATCTTCTCCCGAAGAATGGCTGGGGAAAAGATGTTCTATTGGGGTGATCTTAATTCGTTAACTTGGATAGATACCGAAACCTATCCAAGTGTTTGCCAACAAATAAAAATTCAATTTAAGGAAAATTTAGGTTTACGTAAAAGAGACCTAAAAATTGAGATTAGTAGCAATAGAAATTATGAGCGCTGCGAATTGCTTGCGACGATATTGCCGGAATATGTGACACTCCCACATTGGCTTAGACAGGCCAAGCAATCAAAGTCTTGTGCAAATACTCAGGTTATCGATATCCCTATGCATCCATAGATTTATTTGATTTCTATGTGAATGAAATGTTTTTTAGTTATATTAATTTAAAAGGAAAGTATGAAAGTTTTTTACGATAAAGATTGCGATCTGTCACTGGTTAAGGGTAAAACAGTTGCTGTTATAGGGTATGGATCGCAAGGACACGCACATGCTCAAAATTTAAATGATTCCGGCGTAAAAGTTATTGTTGGATTACGCAAAGGCGGCGCTTCTTGGGATAAGGTTGCCAAAGCGGGGCTTGCGGTCATGGAGGTTAATGATGCAGTTAAGGCTGCAGACATTGTGATGATGTTGTTGCCTGATGAGCAGATTGGCGAAGTCTATAAGAATAATGTTGAGCCCAATATTAAAAAAGGCGCATCTTTAGCATTCGCACACGGCTTTAATATTCACTATAACCAAGTTATACCTCGCGAAGATTTAGATGTTTGGATGGTCGCACCGAAGGCGCCTGGACATACCGTACGATCAACCTATACGCAAGGTGGCGGCGTACCCCACTTAATAGCAGTGCATCAAAATAAGTCTGGGGCCGCTCGTGACTTAGCGTTGAGCTACGCAATGGCAAATGGCGGCGGTAAAGCTGGAATTATTGAAACAGATTTCAAAGAGGAGACTGAAACTGACTTGTTCGGTGAGCAGGCTGTTCTTTGCGGTGGAGCGGTAGAGTTAATTAAGATGGGCTATGAAGTGTTAGTGGAGGCTGGATACTCGCCAGAAATGGCTTATTTTGAATGTTTACACGAACTTAAATTGATTGTTGACTTGATCTATGAAGGTGGTATCGCCAATATGAATTATGGCATTTCAAATAATGCTGAATTTGGTGAGTATGTGACGGGGCCAGAGGTTATCACCGAACAAACTCGCGAGGCAATGCGATTTGCACTTAAGCGCATTCAAAATGGCGATTATGCAAAAATGTTTATTCAAGAAGGTCGCTTAAATTATCCAAGCATGACGGCCCGTCGTCGCAATACGGCTGACCATAGCATTGAACAGGTTGGCAGTAAGCTGCGTTCGATGATGCCTTGGATTGCCAAGAATAAATTAGTTGATAAAACTAAAAATTAATTACTAACGTTCTTATAGAGTTTTTGATAACTTTCAATTACGATTAAGTTATCTCCATAAGTATGATGACTATTGAAGCCCTGTGAAATTTTGCAGGGCTTCTTTTTCCATGCGGTAAATCTGACATATATGTTTAATGAAGGAAAAGCACTATTGTGAACAGAGTTAAATCTTCAAAAAACACGGAGCTTCCTTTAATTGATGACATACGCCTATTGGGAAAAATATTAGGCGATATTGTTCGGGAGCAAGAAGGCGATGCTGTTTATGGGCTGGTAGAGCAAGTCCGCAAACTTTCCGTTTCCTTTCACCGCGACGCCAATCAAAAGGCGAATCAAGAGTTAACCAAGCTGCTCAAAGGATTGAGTAGTGAGAGTGCCATGAAGGTGCTTAGAGCCTTTACTTACTTTAGTCATTTAGCTAACTTAGCTGAAGATAGGCATCACATTCGCCGCCGCGTAGCTTATGAGCGAATTGGGAGCTATCAGGATGGCAGTATTCCTGTAGCCATGAAAAAGCTTCATGCTGCTGGCGTAACTAGCAAAATGATCTCTAAGACATTGGAAGAGAGCTTAATTTCGCCGGTGCTGACAGCCCACCCAACCGAAGTGCAAAGAACGAGTATTTTGGAAGCGGAGCGAGATATCGCTAACTTGCTGACTGCACGTGATCAGATCAAAGAATCATCTAAGGCCAATAACCCCGAGAAGGATGCCTTACTCAATAAAGAGCTCAAAGCCAATGAGGAGCAAATCCGTGCTCGTGTGCTGCAACTTTGGCATACCCGTTTATTGCGGTTTACCAAGCTTACCGTTGCTGATGAGATTGAGAATGCACTGACGTATTACGAAACCACTTTCTTGAGAGAGATTCCAAAGATCTATGCCCAATTAGAAGACTCTCTTGCGGGCAATTCCGTAGCTAGCTTCCTGAAGATGGGGCAGTGGATCGGTGGAGACCGAGATGGTAATCCTAATGTCAGCGCTAAAACTTTGGAATACGCCGTATCTAGACAGGCTGAAATGGTATTGCGCCACTACCTAACTGAAGTGCATCATTTGGGAAGAGAGTTATCAGTCTCCGCCTTGCTCTTGAAGTTCCCTAAAAAGATGCAGGAGCTTGCCGCCGCCTCACCTGATACCAATGAGCATCGTCAGGACGAGCCTTATCGCAGAGCGCTTACGGGCATCTATTCCAGGTTGGCGGCTGTTTTAAAAGCACTAACTGGTGCGGATGCTGCTCGCCATGCCGTAGCACCTCAAAATCCCTATGCTACTGCGCAAGAATTTCTATCTGACCTCAAGACAATAGAGGCTTCATTAGCTTCTCAGGGTGCCAAAGCTTTATCTGATCGTCGTCTGCGTGGCTTGATTAGGACGGTAGAGGTCTTTGGCTTTCATCTGGCTACTGTGGATTTGCGTCAAAGCTCGGATATGCATGAAGCTGTACTTGCTCAGCTACTTAATGTCGCTTCCATTCAAGCCGATTACTCGAGTCTTTCTGAAGGGCAAAAGCGTGAGCTCTTGCTGGGGCTATTAAAAGATCCAAGACCGCTGCGTGTAGTGGGGCATATCTATTCAGATTTTGCGGTTTCTGAAATTGCTATCTTTGAGATGGCTAAGAAAATGCGCCAGCTCTTTGGCAGTGAAACTATTCGCCATTACATCATTAGCCATACCGAAACTGTCAGTGACTTATTGGAAGTCTTATTGCTTCAAAAAGAAGTGGGTTTAATGCATGAGACGTTGGGTAAAAAAGCTTCAGCAGATCTGATCGTAGTTCCTTTATTTGAGACGATTGAAGATTTACGCAATGCAGCCCCCATCATGGAAGAGTTTTATGCATTGCCAGGTATTCTGGATTTAGTGAAGCGATCTGGTGCGGAGCAGGACATCATGTTGGGTTACTCCGATTCCAATAAGGACGGGGGCATTGTTACCAGCAATTGGGAGTTGTATTGCGCCGAGCTCGCTTTAGTTAAGGTATTTGAGCCTCTGGAAGATAAGCATGGAGTGAAATTACGACTATTTCATGGCAGGGGCGGTACAGTAGGTCGTGGAGGCGGTCCAAGCTATGAGGCGATCCTGGCGCAACCTCCGGGAACGGTGCGTGGGCAAATTCGTTTAACAGAGCAGGGTGAGGTGATTGGATCTAAATATGCCAATCCTGAGATTGGCAGGCGTAATCTTGAGACCTTGGTTGCTGCAACTTTAGAAGCCACTTTATTAAAGCCCACTAAACAAGCTAGCAAGGCTTTCTTAGATGCAGCTGCTCAAATCTCGCAATCGAGCATGGACGCATATCGTGGTCTTGTGTATGAGACCCCAGGATTTGCAGAGTATTTCTTTGATGCGACACCTATCCGGGAGATAGCTAAGCTCAATATTGGTTCACGTCCAGCTAGTCGCAAAGCCAGTCAAAAGATTGAAGATCTACGAGCTATTCCATGGGGTTTTAGTTGGGGTCAGTGTCGCTTAACGCTTCCAGGTTGGTATGGCTTTGGCTCTGCAGTGCAGGCGTTTTTAAATCAAGGAAAAGCTTCGGATAAAAAGGCTGCTTTAACTCTTTTGCAAAAAATGTACAAAGAGTGGCCCTTCTTTAGAACTTTATTGTCCAATATGGACATGGCTTTAGCTAAGAGTGATCTAGCGCTGGCATCGCGTTATAGCGAGCTTGTGCCTGATGTGAAATTACGTAAGAAGATCTTTGGCGCTATCGAGACTGAGTGGAATAAAACAGTTGATGCTTTGAATTTGGTAACTGGCGAGAAGGTTCGTTTGGCTAAGAATCCAGCTTTAGCTAGATCTATTAGAAATCGCTTCCCTTATATTGATCCACTTCATCATCTGCAAGTTGAGCTGGTTCGTCGTTATCGTGCAGGCAAGCATGATGAACGAGTGCAGAGGGGTATTCATATAGCGATTAACGGTATTGCAGCAGGATTAAGGAATACGGGCTAGGCATTTATTGTGGTGGTCGACTTCGCTGTGGCCCGGCTTGGCTCTTGAATGAGTCAGTACGGCTACGGCGTGTAAGGTGCTAGAAGCCATGAGCTGTTACCTCAATTAATATGCGGCTATTCGTTACGTAGATGAGTTTTGATTATTAAGAGCTTGATTGATAGCCTTGGCTATTATGAGAATCCCCATGCCCATTTAATGATGTTTAAGTAAGGTTTATGCAGTTCAAACTATCCCCTAAAAGCCCCAATCAAATTATTGAAATTGAACGTTGGGTTCGTTTAGATGGCTCTGTGACTATTACCAAAAAGTGGCGCACTGGTTATTTGGTGCTAGCGAATGAGCCTGTATTTTCAGAGCACTACTCTCCGCGGGTTGGAATTGATGTGAATATTGAGCTTGAGCCAATAAGACATGCTTTTAAAGGCTGCACGACCTTTTATGAATACCGTCATGTTAGTTTGGGGGAGCAAGAATTGATTGAGAAGACCTACTCTGACTCAATGGGTGAAGGTCTTGAACGGTTAGGTTGGAAGAACACAAAATTCCAATGCTGGTTCTATGGCGACCTCAAGATTGAGGGGTTGGGATGAAACATCTAGAACGCAACACTTTTTTCCAAAATCGAATGGGCGGTAAGTCGGCGGCTGAAATACTTCCGTAAATGCACTTACATCCTGCGGGCAATAAAAAAGGCTTCAAAAGCGATTCGCTTTGGAAGCCTTAGTAATGCTATTGGGTCGGGCGAGATTTTCAGCTCGAATATAAAACTGCTTTACTTCCATCTTTAATCCTCACCACAATAGCGCCAGCTTTCTTCTTGTTTAATGCCGCTGCTAGAGCGTTGTTAAAGTTGCCGTAAGTGCCCGCAACCACCCAAGCGAAAGTATCGGTAACTAGATTTGAGTTGGTGAATGAGTTTTAACTAATTCCGATTGCCCACTCTTAATTTTCTGCCTAGCTCGCTCAGCTTTTACTGCCTCTTGGTCGCGCTTGACGCGATCCTTCATTGATTTAAGTCTTGCTTGCTCTGGGCTTAAGGGCTTAATTGGGGCTATTTCATTAAATCGCATGGTTAACCAATCTGTAGCGGTTGATGCGGCACGTTGCTAGAACCAAAAATTGCCTTAAATAGTGCATATGCATGAGCTTGATTTTGAGCATAGAGAATCGTTTCTATCCACATTCCCGCTGCATTGACGGTTGCCTTATATCTTTTCATATAGATATTTAGCTTTTCTTATCTAGCTTTTGCAAATCAAGCGTTACTTTAAGTAACGCTTGTATAGCTATCTACTTGTATTTATTGAAATTCATTTTTAGTGCGCCACTAGCTACCTCAATTGCTACGTCTAAATTGCCAGCCTCAGTCTCTGACTTGAGTAATTCCAATGCATCAATTAAGTCAGTCATATTTGCCACGCAGATGGATGTTTTGCCGGGAACAATTTCGATGCGCTTACTACCGTAAAACACTGATAGGCATAAAGTGCCATCATCAGCCATAAACCACCAAGGCTTGATGCGTTTGGGACGCTCAATGCTTTTATAGTTTCCTTCTACGTCTTTAACAGTCACCCTGCGTTTCACGACAAAGTGGGTATGTTCAATCTGGCTCCTAGCCAATTGAATTTGCTCCCAAAGTTTATTGCTTAGCTTATTACGTCTTTGCTGTACTGCCGGCATAGATCTTGGTCGTACAGCATCGACAAATTGCAGATTACTTAAAGCATTTGGTGTGCCCATGGTGTTCTCCTTACAAAAGTGGGGTACACAAGCAATGTATGGCTCACCAAGGGTTTAGGACGACCTCTATTTGGCGATCTACGGAATTCAGAGCATTTTGGACAGAAAAAATGCGGTCTTTCTTATCAAGAGATAAATATTTTTGTGAGTTGCTCGGTTGCGACAGAGTGGGTTACCGAGGTAAGGGAAAAACGTTACTAGCTGAGTAAGTAGTGGCTAATGGAGTTAAGTGAGTCACTTAGTGGCATATGAATAACTCTGACTAGCAACACAAAAGCACTTCTCTCTATTGAGAGAAGCAACTAATCACTAAGTAACGATCTTTTGAGATCTCTTCTTCTAGTAACTAACTTAGAAACCAATCAACCAAGCGACTTGCAACATCACTCATCTAAAAGGAGATAAAAAATGAGAGAAATTGCAGTCAGAATGTTTATTAATGAGAAATTTGCTGGAAGCTTTGGAAATATGGTGTTTAATCGCGCTGCTTATAACGGCTCAATCGAACTACATAACCCTATGCAAAAGTATTTAGTTGATTTTTACAGCTACATCCATTGGGAAAACCGTGCTCAGACGCAAGAACAAATAGATATCGTCAGTGAGCTGATTAATACAGACTTACCTAAAGCGCCCAATATCTTGATGTCATGGATATTGCATTGGGATAAGGATGCAAAAATTAAGCAAACAGTTCCGGGATTTTGTGCGTACTTGCCAGATAGTGGGGAAATGCACTTACGTATTAGCGATGAGCAGCGGGGCACAAAAGGGAGTTGGGACTTGCCAGTGCGCCACTGTAAAAACGCAGGACCCAAGCTTCCCGTGTTTATTGCTACTAATGTAGATTTAACAGTTTGGCAGTAATAGCTAACATATAAGATTGCTTATAAAGCCCTCAAAAAAGCCCGTTAAATGCGGGCTTTTTGCATTCTTAGTCCCAAGTAGCTGAGATTGCGCAAACCTAATACAGCGTGAATTTGAAGTGTTTTAAGCGGTGTGTCAAAACCCCACAGAATTTGCTGTATTTACAGCCAAATTCTGAGTCAAATTGTTGTCTAGATCTCACATAAAACAGCTAAATATTAAGCGTAGTGTGCACATAAGAAAAAAATGCTTTTCTTTTATGAATGACGCAAGTCGTTGATTCTTGGAGGATCTTGGAATCCCATGGTTTTACTGGAAAACCTAGTGCAAAGATGACAAATCACAAGAATTCAAACTACCTCATGGCAAATAGAGGTCGACCTTTGCCACAAAAGAAAACACACTACATACATGCTTTTTATTAACTGCAAAGGAAAAACAAATGGCACAAGCAAAGACATTAACTCCAGAAGAGCTAGATAAGGTATTGGCATACGTTGCAACTAAGAAGTATCCAGAGCGCGATAGGGCGCTGATATTGACCAGCTGTTATTCGGGGCTTCGCGTTGCCGAAATAGCCAGCTTAAAAATGCGGGACGTAGTGAATGAAGACGGCAGTATTCGGAATGAAGTTCGCTTAAGTGCCGCGCAGACTAAAGGCGGTCAGCCAAGAACGGTGTTTTTACCTAAGAAATTGCAAGATGAATTAGCAATTTATTTGGCTACACGCTACGCCAAGTTCCCAGATGTGCCGTTCTTTCATACAGCTAAAAGATTGGGATTCTCGGCAAACTCTTTATGCCAATGGTTCTTTTGGGCTTATCGCAATGCTGGTATTGCTGGAGCCTCCAGTCACAGTGGGCGTAGAACCTTCATTACAACGCTGGCAAACAAAGGCATCTCAGTAAGAGTATTAGCTGGATTGGCGGGACATAAGTCTATTGCGGTTACTCAGAAATATATCGACGTCAATCCAGACTTGATGCGTAATGCAGTGGAGCTAGTGTGAAAAAGGCGCTGTATGCGCCTTTTTATTATTTCTTGGATTTTGTGGGTTTTATTTGATTTGCAATTTCTAAATAGCCATCAAAATAAGTTTTTGCAGGAACTCGGTTTACCACTACACCTAAGTCTTCAAGCATATGCAGTTTGCGATCAACATTAATCTCTGGTTGACTTTTAACATCTACGTGATGGTATGTAATTCCTCCGATATATTTTGGAAATTTATTTTGTAGTTGCATTTTTTCAAGGAGTAGCCACCATAAAATGCTTTCTGTATATTCCATTCCTAAGCCAATCATGTGAATATGATCTCGCAAAAAAAGATCCACCCAAGAATAGTAAGGCTCATCTTTATCAAAATCAAAATTAGGGATGCCTCGATATAAGGGAGAGTTTTTAATTTTTAACTTACTGTAAGAGATGCCGCTGTGTAAGTAGGTTTTAATTTGCGCTTGATATCTCGCATATTGCCTAAAGCCAAGAGCAATGCTTGTTGGCTCTAGCACCCAACCATTGATATACCAAAGATCTTTACCTTTATAGGTATTGCAACGAAACAGAGAAAAATTCTTTTCATTAATGCCTAAAAACTTACCCATTGACACTGGTGTACCTGAAGGCCAGTAGTAGTTGGTTGTCATAATTGAATTGGAGAGACCATTAAGGGCGTCGACGAGCTCAGAATTCCTTACATAAAATAACTCTCTCTCAACTTGGTTCAAAATTATATTTTTTACGTTTGGAACATTGGAGCGTAATAAGATTTCGTCAAAAACAAGGGTTAAAGGTTTTGTTTCTATATCTCGAATCTCTACTAGTGCTACAGCAGCTAATTTCTCTAACAAGGATTTCCAGGTAATTTCATATTTCCCTTTATCAAAACAATCTTTTGCAACAGCGCGATTAGGGCCATTGCCTATTAATATCGTATTTTTAATTGCCATTTCTAATCCTCTTTAGTCAGTAGTTCATTCGATAGATGGGAATTTAAGTCTAGCTGCGTTGTAAACCAGTCTCTGTGCTTGTTCTTTATATCTACTGGCAGCCATTTGTCGCCTTTGCTTTTCTTGTTCCGGACTATTGACCTCCTGAACTTTTCTGCCAAGGTGAATTTCAGCTAGTTTTGCTCTTTGGGCAAGCTGGTAGAGCTGAATATCAGGATTGCGATAGAGAATTTCGGCGACATCAACCAGGGTGGGAATTGTTTTGTGTTGGAGTTTGGTTGTCTCTAGTTGTACTAATGCAGTACTTTGCGCTCTCACATCTAAATTCTTGCCTTCATGGCGTTCGTCTAAGAGCTTATTAATTTGTTCCAGAATGGTTACTCGTCGTAATGTCAATGGAATGTCGAGAATTAAGAATTCCTTTGATTCGACTTCCAGCTTACTCAAAGCTTCATCTTGGTCAATAACCCGCACTTTAGGATATTGGTGTCTCTCGCTAAAAATACGTTTACCAATATTTCCCCACCATTGCTCCCACGAGACGTTTACATCTCCGAATAGGGCATAGGTATCTGCAAGAGCGTGATTTTTACCGCCTTTTGCGCAACATTCCAAGTATTCATTGCTGACATTAAGACAGCGCCACCATTCGTAGTACAGCGTATCTTTAGCCTTACGCCAATCATCTGCTGTTGAGCGTCCTTTGCGAAGTCCGCCTGGAATCTCTTTGTAGAGCCCCAATTTTTCATCTGACATATAAGCCTATATTTAAATGACGCACTAAAAGTAGATATGAAAAGTATAAGCACAATTCTTATCTAGATTGATTAGCGTTTACCCCTTAAGAATGCATTAACAAAACTGACATAAATCAGTTATTCATCCGAAAAAGACCTCTATTTTTATAGACTCATAGAGCGAACTAACTCGCATAACTATGGAGAAATAAGATGAAAAAGAATGGAAAGTTATTAGTAGAACAAGTCTTGTCAGAAGGGGATTTATTGGCACAGCAGCAAGTTGATTTTTACGACAACTACATTATGAAGGCCAACGATGTTTTATATGGGCTATTGGCTGATTTAATGCGATATAGCGATCAGGTTCTGGGATCTGACTATAAGTTAGAAATTCTATCCAAAATGCGAAGCACCTTGTCTACTAAACACAATATCAAGGTTCAGAAAAATACCCCCGACCTGACCATTATTGTGAAATACGTAGTGCGTACCAATCGTAAAAATGCACACGTCTATGCCAGAGTATTGGATATGGCTTATAGGCAGGATGTCATGGCTGATGAGCTAGAGGATTTCATACGCCAGAATGGAGGAATTGACCGTATTCGTGAAAGTAATGTGAATTTAGAAGGCGTACAAAAGCGCAAAAGCGAAGATGAGGGCAGGATAAAGCTTGTGAAAGCACTTTTAAATATAAAAGTTCAAACGCCTATGACTGAGTTTAGGATTCCGAACGAATGGTCTGGCCAAGTACATGATTCACATGGTGTTGGTTCATTTCTATATCCCATTTGCGCCAAAGTTGATGGAATTTACAAAGTAGTAGGGATCGTTCCTATGGATTTTGAGTTTGAGGAGCAAATTCTCAAGCGGGTAATAGTGGACATTGGCAGCAAAGGGAGTTATTCAGAAATTGAAAAACGTCAATTTGCAAAAGCAAAAGAGATGATTTCGCCCGCTTATCAACTCAAGATGCAAGAGGAGCGCGATAGGGTTGATGAAGAACGTCGAGCCAAAAGGCTGGCTCTCCAGCCGCTACCAATGGCTGCATGAAACAAGTGTTACTTGCAGTAACGGTGCCACCTTCGGGTGGCATTTTCATTTAAAGCTATCAATTAACAAACTTGATTTGAATTGATTGTTCAACCGAAAAGAGGGTCAAAACGCATATCTTACGTATATGGGCTGTCGCTCTTGATAGCTCTTAAAAAGGAGAATTAAATGAGTAATAAATCTTATGTAATTGCAGTCAATATGATCCCTTACGGCATCAAGATGGTAGTTAAATCTACGACAGATTTTGTAGAGGCAATTGTTAATGAATTTGAGAGGTTGGTAAACAGTGATCATGAGAAAGCCGATGGTTACCACTTAGTGCTTAAAGCAAAGCTGTTACGTGAAGATGCATTTTTTAATAAACATCCTAAGGCAGCGCACGTTCAGAAAGAAAGATGGGGTAAGTTTTGCGATCTTTGCGTTGATTTTGCCGCTCTTAATACGGTTTTATACAAAGAGCCAATTTATCTAGTGCATCCGGAGCAATTTGATGAGCAGCGTGCTCGCGGCTTATTGGATCTGTCGTCTGCTGGAGGGGTAGATCTGATTCCAGAGGTTCCTGTAATGCGTTTAGCTGCTTAGTAATAGATGCCACCTTCGGGTGGCATTTTCTATTGGTTTCGACAATTAACAGAGTTGATTTGAATTGGTTATTCATCCGAAAAGTAGGTCGAAACGAATATCTTACATATATGGGCTGTCGCTCTTGAGAGCCTTAATTAAATAGGAGAAATTGAAATGAGTATTGAGAAAATGTTGTCTATTAGCCTGGTAAATCTTGATGTAGATTGCGTCATCGAGGTTCCAGTAGATATGTTCTTTGAGCTGCTTGAAAACACACCAGATTTGATTAGGCGGTTTGGTTTTGAAAGTTCCATGAGTCAGTGGCTTGAAATGCTGTCTACGGTTAAGGCTGAATATAAAGAAGTTGGAAATTTTGATTGGTCCAAAGCTAATGCCGATGAAGAAGTTTTCTTAAGACGCTGTCAAATCGTTGTGGCTCTTGGGGCGCATTTGAAAGATATTCCCTTAATGTTATCCGGAGAAGGTTTGGTAGATTTTATTGAGGACATGGGCGGCATAGACGTCACCGAACAGGTTTTGAATGGTTCTCTACCCATAGAAAACTTTGCATAAGTTTTAGTGCCACCTTCGGGTGGCATTTTTGTTTGTATCTATTGATTAACAAACTCGATTTGAATTGATTGTTTGCCCGAAAAGTAGGTCAAAACGCCTATCGTACGTATATGGGTTGCCACTCCTGGTGACTCTAATTTATAAGGAGAAATACATGGCTGATGCTTATGGCATGTTGACTTTTGATAAGTCAACGGATTGCGAATTTGATGGATTGAAGTTGGAGAAGTTGATAAATGAATTCGAGTGGGATAACTCGGGTATTAGGTGGAAGTTTGACGAAGAAAGTGGATATCTGTGGATTGAGCGTGAGTCTTTCTTTGGACAACCCCAATACCCCACTGTTTACCCGAGATTTACGAGCTTATATCGGGTGGAGGGTGATGATGGTGAGTTAAGGGATGTGAGTCCGGTAGACATGAGAGAGGAGGACTTTGAGCATATTTGTGATGGCGAGGATGAAATATGCGATTTGGAATCATTGTCAAAAGCATTCTCACCACTAATTAAAAATGGTTGGATTGAGATTGCTTGTACAGCCAATGAAAAGGCGCGTTATGTCTACTTTGAGTCGTTGCGTATCTATGCTGATGGCAAAGCATTGCGCAGAAGCATTTACTCTGGACCTATGACGTCGCCAGTAGACAATTTTGAGGAATTCTCGCCTCAAGAGATGGCTGTTTGATCGGGATGCGTAGATGCCACCTTCGGGTGGCATTTTCATTTGAGGTTGGACATTAACAGAGTCGATTTGAATTGATTGTTTACCCGAAAAGTAGGTCAAAACGCCTATCGTACGTATATGGGTTATCGCTCTTGATGACCTTCAGTAAAAAGGAGAAATACATGTGTAATTGCAAACATACAGCAGTAGACTATAAGTTGGAAAGTGAAGCACCATTTAACTCCACTCTTATAGAGGTGGGTTCTGAGTGGATGGAAATTGGATTGCAAGATGTTGAATATATGGAAGAGAATTTCCCGGATACCTTCTCAATTCCAGAGAAAGGGATTCGTGAGTCAATCCCCGTGGGAATGATGGCTAAGGTGATTGTTGATTGGGGAATTGAGGATGTTCCAAATGAGCGCTTTTGGTTTGAGGTCACTTCAACGCAAGTAGATGATGTGGGCAACTTGGCGTACTTTGGGGTTTTGCGTAATAACACCATTGTTGCTCCTTGGGGTGCAATGATGGGTCCTATCTACGTCTGGAATATCTGTGATGTTGATGCAGAGGAGTACTTCAATCGTATACGGTTGGATGTTCATGTGATCGGTGTCAACAGATCGAATTAGCTGCATAGCGCTCTATAAGTGGTTGCTATAGCAACCACTTATCTTGCTTGCAAGAAGGCTATTAACAAACCCGATTTAAATTGTTTATTCATGCGAAATTTACGCCACAAAAACTAATATAGAGCCTATGAATTATCGCAGTGATAGTTCGCGACTAAGGAGAATTAAATGAGCACTATTTTTCATTACACAAAAGGTTATAACTTGTTTGATATTTTGATGTCACAAGAAATTAAAACAGAGGCAGTTACTGGGGTAAGGTTGCACCCTTCGGTAACTAATTTTTCTTGGTTTACAGCAGAAGAGCGTTTTCCAAGAACTGCATTACCTCACGTTCCAAAAATGCCAGAAACAAATCTTCAACTACATTTGGGCACAGAAAAACCTCATGTTGACATGCTAAAGCTAGCAGGCTATGTCGGTGGCATCTGGCGTTTTAAATTCAATAGATCTGAATTTAAATCTATTAAAACTTGGATTGGTAGCTATCATCGTCAGAAGTTACTTAAGTCACCCATTGGTAAAATCAATGAGATGGTTGCTAAGAAGGCAGGTGATAAGCAAGAGTTATGGTTTATTTCACCTAAAGCTGTTTCCATCGCTGGCATGACTTTGCAACAACTAACACCGCAAGGTTGGGTGGATAGAGCTGATTTTAAGAATCAGGGCGGGATTGTTGTTGTGGCTGATGCTGGAAAAGCTGATATTTCTAAGATCATGACTGATAGTTATCTTCAGCGAATCAAGATGGGGATGCCGGTGCTTGAATTCCCTATTGCAGCTTAATTGCTTACACACTTACTTACACACCGAGTCTCACCAACGCTAGACCCTTGTATTTACTACGGTCAATTTGGTTCTCTGTTCTCATAATCCTTTGGTCCCAGGTTCAAGTCCTGGTGGGCCCACCAGAAATGCAAACCCTCATCAGAAATGGTGAGGGTTTTGTCTTTTGAGCGCTAATTTGCCTAACTAGTAGGGTTTAAGTTGCATCAAGCTCCTGGACCAAGATGTCAATTCAAGAAACGACCTTCTGGCTCTACCTTAAGGGGTAGAAAAGAATATGACTGCGGTAGTAGGAGTTTGTCGCAAACGAATGATCTGGGCCGCAGTTTGTCTGGGCGGTTGTATTGATATTTGGTAACGTGGTGAAGGGTGGCGTGAATAGACATGTTCAAAGTCTATGAGTGCACCAATATGCAGAATTATTGCAGTGCACACTAATAGTGCTAAAAATGGGTTTACGCCCAAAATTGGGTAGAAGTGGTCAAAAACTGGGCATTTCGGAATTATCAGTACAGGCAGAGGGAATAAGTTGTAGTTGCACCCTTACCGAAAGTTGATATGTCCAAGCCAACCACCCTGACAATCAGTAGCAAAAATTACTCCTCATGGTCGCTGCGTGGCTGGCTCATGATGAAGTTTTCTGGTTTGAAGTTCACCGAAATCCAGGTGGCGCCTGATGATGTTGATAACCGCGCTGAATTATTACTGTTGTCACCATCAATTTTGGTTCCCCGCTTAGATCATGATGGTTGCAAGGTTTGGGATACCTTGGCAATAGGCGAGTATCTCAATGAGTTAAATCCAAAAGCCCATTTGCTTCCAAAAGATCCTGTAGCTCGAGCGCACTGCCGCTCCATTTGTGGCGAGATGCACTCTGGATTTTCTGCTCTGAGAGCTTCTTTGCCAATGAACATCAAGGCCAAATTTGATTCCTTCAAAGTTTGGTCAAAGGCGCAGATTGATATCAATCGTGTTTTAGTGATTTGGCAAGACTGCCTCTCTACTTACGGTGGACCTTTTCTATTTGGGAATGAGCCCACTCTTGCTGACGCTATGTTTGCGCCAGTAGTTACCAGATTCCTGACTTACAACGTTGAGTTGGATAAATCTTGCCAGGATTACTGCAAGCACATCATGGCTTTGCCGGAGATGAAGGAATGGGTGATGGGCGCCCTTGAAGAACCCGATGACATCGAAGAACTTGAAGTGGAGTTTTAATCATGAAAACACCTACAGCATTCAAAAGTGATACGCAATTTTCACATGTAAAACCAGGTGATACGCAGTTTTTGCCTGGTGGTCTGAGAGACTTCTTTCTATATCGCGATTTAGGTGTAGCTAAGGCTACCAACGGGAAAGTTATTGCACACCTGGTAAAGGCAAACAAACCACCAGTCAATGGAACGGGCTGGCACTATCACGTAGCTGAGTTTCAGATTGTGGTGATGACAAAGGGTTGGGCGCGATTTATGTATGAAGATAAGCCAACCTTAGTTGAGGCTGGAGATGTTGTTCATCAAATGCCCGGCATAGTGCATTACCTCTATGACTACTCACCAGATATGGAATACATGGAAATCGTAGGCCCTGCAGACTTTGGCTCTATACCTGTAGAGATTGGGCCTGCAGAAGTCCCTGGAGTCACACCATGGAAATACTAAAAACCCATAACCCGCTGACCTCAGATTTTGCCGTGTTGTTTCAGCGGATTATGAATCTTTCCCAAGAGCTTGATAGCATGCGTGAACATTATCGCAAGCTCTATCAAAGGATTGAGTCTGGCGAGATTGGAGTTGAAGATGGTAGCCCGCCCGATCTTCTAAAAGAATTCAACGTTGCTGGTTTTGTGCACCTCTCGATTGTTGCTGCGCGTTCTGCGCAGACGGCAGCCATTATTGCTAATGATGTTTCTTTAAGTCGTGTATTTGATCCTTCCTTGAAAGATTACGAACGCGCGTTTCGCCATATAGAAAGTAGGTCGAGCTAATGATGTACCGCGCTTATCAAGTCTTTGCAAATTTGCATAACCCGATTCGTTTATTTGCGAGCGCTTCTGAACGTGTGTCCAATAATTGGTTTGGTAACTTTACGCTCAATCCCATGCAAAGATTAGCTGCTCATTATGAACAAATCTCCTTATTAGGTTTTACGCACACAAGACCAGACTTTAAGATTAAAGAGGTGGTTGATTCTCTAGGTGAAAGCAAGATAGTCTCTGAAGAGGTTTTGCATTCCACTCATTTTTGTAATTTAGTGCGTTTTAAGAAGAGTGGGGTAGAGGGTCAACCAAAGATATTATTGGTAGCCCCGATGTCAGGACACTTCGCAACCTTACTTGCGGGAACAATTAAAACGCTACTCAAAGACCATGAGGTTTATGTCACAGATTGGTTAAATATTCGAGATGTTCCAGTGAGTTGTGGGGAGTTTGATTTTGACTCCTATATTGAACACATTATTCAATTCTTGGAATACATTGGTCCTGGCACTCATTTAATGGCTGTTTGTCAGCCAACGGTTGCCTGCCTGGCTACAACTGCCATTATGTCGGAGGATAAAAACTCTTGCGTGCCAGCAAGTCTCATTCTGATGGCGGGCCCGATTGATGTAAATCAGAGTCCCACCAAGGTAAATGAATTGGCTACCAGTAAACCAATTTCATGGTTTGAAGAGAGGTTAATTGGCATCATTCCCAATCAATTTAGCGGAGTGGGGCGCCGCGTTTACCCAGGATTTTTACAGCTGATGGCGTTTATGAGTATGAATCCAGAGCGCCATGCAGATTCATTTAAAAAGCTTTACGAATATCGCGTTAATGGTGATAACGAAAAAGCGGATGTAATTCATGATTTTTATGAAGAGTATTTCGCCATCATGGATCTCTCTGGACCATTCTATCTAGAGACGATACGTAAAGTTTTTCAGGATTGTGATTTGCCTAATGGCAGGCTGACTTATCAAGGTCGTTTAGTAAACCCCAAGGTGATTAAGAAAACATTCTTACTTACGGTTGAAGGTGAGCGTGATGATATTTGTGGCATAGGGCAGACCTTAGCAGCCCAAGACCTTTGTAGTGGCTTGCCTGGCTATATGAAATCTCATCATTTGCAAGCTGGCGTTGGTCATTACGGCGTCTTTAATGGCAAGCGTTGGGACACCCAAATTTATCCGGTAGTACGTAATATTATTCAATCATCGCTATAAGAGTGGAGGGAATCATGAAAGTATTCGTTACCAGAAAAATCATGGCAAGAAGACGCTGCAATGACGGAACCGACAAAGGTTGCAGCTCTTTGACTCCGGGTCAATACTCCGCTAATAAAACCAATGATGGCGCATTGGAGATTTTGCAGTCCAGTGGCGAGCCACTATATCTCCTTCCATTTATCTGGTGGGAAAGAATGGAAATGGGTGAGATTATGATTTCTTAATAGGGCGTCATGATGAAAGAGCACCACATTATCTTCCACAATAAAGCGCTATCCTTTATTTCCTATAAACGCATTACTAGTAACACTCATCAATATTAAGTAAAAATTCTTTGAAATAGATAAAACGCCTCCATACGGAGGCGTTTTGAGGATCTTGCAAGTAAATTAAATCACTTAAGTAATAGTTGATTGCCATTGAGGTTGCTATTTGCATTCAGTTCCTTGAATGAAACCACTTTAGTTTCCTTAACCTCTTTTAACTTATTCAAGTCAAACTGGGTGAAATTAAATGCATTAATCGTACGAATCATGAATAAATTTCGGGATAAGTCCTTCAGCACTACGAAGTAAGTCGACTCTGACGAGCTCCCCTTAGCACCAAGAGCTGCGCTTGCTGCATTTGGGTTGTCAATCGTAATTCCCTTAGGCCTATCAAAATTATTCAGCACGTGACTCAGTGTTAAAAATGCTTGATCTGGTGTTGACGCTTTTTCGGCAAAATTTGAGTAGTAGGCGGCCTTAACAAATCGTCCAATTGAAGTATTGGGGTTTGGCAAAGATGCCAATGCGCCGCCGGAATCAACGGCAGTGACATTGAGTTTATTAAACTTACCTGAATTTTTATCAACATTGCTGAGGTAAGCAAAGTTATTCATGTTAGTGAGATGCCAAGGAAACGGAGGCTCGTTAGTCATTACTCCGACGGGATTGTCATAAATATTCATCTTCCCATCATTCCATTCGACGACAACTGCTCCACCAGATTTATCGTAGATAGCATAGTGAACTGGGGTAATCAAATTGCCATAAACTGGGAGTCGAGGAAGCCAAACCTCTACCTCTTTATTTTTAATTGCCTGTTTTAATTGCTCTACAGTTTGGAAGTTTCCTAACGCCCAAGTCGGAAAATCAAGAATAGATAAAGTTTGTGATGCGGGAACAGTAATTGTAGTTTCTGTATTTAATGTATAGAAATTTGCGGTGATGGACATACCTTGATCATTGGCGCCTTCATGGACTGTATCCTGTTTGGTATTTGCCAACATGCCTTTTAATGTGGCGGATAAAATCCCATATTTGGTATTGAAGGTTTTTCCTTGTTTGCCATCAGGTGTAGCGGACTCAATTCGAGTTCCGGCTGGCCAATAGGTTAGTGCATCTGGTTGCTGGTATGGAAACTCGTTTGCTCTACCTTGATAAACGTTTCCATTTTTATCTGTAATTGCTAATACTGTGCATGCGTATGAATTAACGATAGAACATGCAAGTAAGCATGAGGCCATCATTACATTAAATAAATTTTTAGCTTTCATTGCTACTCCTCTTTAAGGTGCTAATAGGTTATGTGTATCCTATAAAATAAACCCAACTGCTTCTATTAGCCCTACAGCTAATAATTATTCAATCGAGTTGTGTACCAAATATGAATTATCAATTTGCAGAAAGTTTTTGAAAGTGCGCCCCCGATTAACTGCATGGCATGGGTCAAATCTGGTTAATTTATTAAGTCAGTCTAGAAGGTAATAATGGGGGCCAATAAATGTCAGATATGACGTTCAGAAGGCTTCTAAAAAGCTTTCTTATTCTGCGATTTGTTTTAATTCAACAAAAAAGGATTTTCTATGTGTACTAGAGCCGTTTATCTTGGTGACAATAATTTAGTTATTACTGGACGCTCAATGGATTGGGGCGAAGATATGCATAGCGATCTTTGGCTATTTCCAGCAGGTATCGCGCGTAATGGCTCCTGCGGCGCAGGTTCACTAGAGTGGACTTCAAAATATGGCAGCGTAGGAGTGTCTGGCTACAACATTGGAACCACAGATGGGGTCAATGAAAAAGGTTTAAATGGAAACTTACTTTACCTAGCGGAATCCAATTATGGCGAGCTAAACGGTAAGGCACCTATTTCTATTACGATGTGGTTGCAGTATGCCTTGGATAACTTTGCCACTGTAGCGGAGGCGGTTGCAGGGTTACAAGCAGAGCCTTTTAGGCTTAAATCTCCTGTTCTGCCAAATGGCCGCGCTGCTAGTTTGCACCTCTCGCTTTCTGATTCCAGCGGTGACTCCGCAATCTTTGAATACGTAGATGGAATCTTGACAATTCATCACGACAGAAAATATCAAGTGATGACGAATTCGCCAATCTTTGAGCAGCAGTTGGCTATCAATGGATATTGGGAGAACATTGGCGGTAGTGTTTTCTTGCCGGGCACGATTAGCGCTGCAGATCGCTTTGCCAGAACCTCTTATTTTATTGGCATCATTCCAAAGTCCGTTGATAAAAATTATATTTCTGCCGTCCCAGAGCAAAAAATGCAATACCAAGGGGTAGCTTCTGTATTAGGTGTGATGAGAAGTATTGGCGTGCCGCTAGGAATCACCACACCAGATAAGCCCAACATCTCATCTTCTATTTGGCGCACAGTAACTGATCATCAAAATATGATTTATTACTTTGATTCGGCGACCACACCAAATACCTTCTGGGTGGAATTAAAAGATATGGACTTTTCAAAAGGGGCGTCAGTCAAGAAGTTGGCAGTCGCTGGAGGTAAATACTACGCTGGCAATACCGCTAGTCAGTTTGTGCCAACGGAGCCATATGCTTTTGGGGCGGCTTAATCAGTAATTTAAAGCTACCTTTGTAAACTGACTCTACTGCTGAGTGCATTGACAGGCTAATGATTTGGAATGTAAGGTGGCTTTAACTATTGAAATTAATTTGTATTGAAGCTGATAACTAAATATCATAAATACCTGTGTAGCCTGCTGAACTTCAAAATGAGTTACGCAGACCTATATTCATTACCCCTTTTACTTTTGGTCAAAAAATTATGACTGCTGTTGCCATTACTAGCTTTATAGCCGTGTTTGCCGCCTTGTTTCCGGTGATTAACCCCCTGGGTGACGGGCCGATTTTCTTGAATATGGTGCAAGCCTGCTCTGAGGGTGTGAGAAAAAAATTGGCTCTTAGCGTGAGTATTAATTGTTTTTTTATTTTGCTTGGGTCGATGCTGATTGGGCCTCAGCTACTGCTATTTTTTGGAATATCGTTACCGGCATTAAAGATTGCAGGCGGTTTAGTTGTGATAGCGATGGGTTGGAATCTCCTGAATCAAAAAAGTTCATCTCCCAAAGACGGTACTAGTGGGGCAGGAATAACTGATGAAACTGCTGGTAGCAGTGCATTTTTCCCTTTAGCAATGCCATTGACGGTTGGTCCTGGATCAATTGCAACAGCTATTTCACTGGTAGCTGGCCATATCGATGATGGAGGCTTTAATTTTATAAAGGCAGCTCCAGCGATAGCTGGGGCTCTGCTTGCTTTAATTGCACTATCGCTTGTTATCTATTACGTCTACGCCCAGTCATCTAAGCTGCAAGCACTATTAGGCGTTAATGGAACCAATGTGCTTGCACGTTTCTTTGCTTTCATTTTGCTTGCTATTGGAGTGCAAATTTTCTTGGGTGGCATTGAAGGATTTACGGGGCAAGTGTTTAAGACATTCTCTATCCATTAATTCATTTGCTTAGCTAGGCAAGCCCCGCTGTCAGCAGTGCTCGATATGAGTGCGTTATCGGCCATAAAAAAGGGCTCTACCTTTGGTATAAGCCCAGCGTGAATGTTAGCCCTCGAAGAAGGTGTTTAAAGACTCACTTGTCGAACAGTCCGGCCTTGGCGAAACATATTGCCATCAGAGAAAACATTGTTCCGTTGACGATTATTTTTTTTTGATGTAAATTACTTACTAAATTTATTACCTTTTTTGTTAATACGGAGGATTTATTGTGAAACTAAAAACACTTAGTGGAATATTTATATCAGCTATGCTGATCGCTTCATCGATTACCAATGCATTTGCATGTACCGCTTTAGTTTATTTGGATGCCAAAGGGCGCGCCTATACCGGTAGGACACTTGAGTTTGTTGGTATGCTGCCGAATCACATAGCCTACTATCCCGCTGGCACACATATGGAATCGTTTACGCCAGGCGCTAAGAAAGGCGTAGCTTTTGATACCAAGTACGCCATTTTTGCGGTTACTGCATCAGGTGTTATGGGCACCACTAAGCGCGACATTTTGCACGAAGCAGTTAATAACCAGGGTTTAGCATTCTCAACAAACTCCTTAGGTGGGAATATATCTCCCGATGTGAGCAAAGTACCGGATGGCAAGATTCTTTCTTCAACCGATTTAGGCACTTGGGCGTTGGGAAATTTCCAGACTGTTGCTCAAGTAAAAAAAGCCATCGAAAACAAAGAGGTTGAAATTTGGTTGCCCCCTATGCCGATGCTTGGTACCGAGCCTGCACCTGTTCACTTTGGCCTTTGGGATAGATCAGGCGCTGGTATTGTGATCGAATGGACAACTGGTCAAACAACTGTTTATGACAACCCTGTTGGAGTATTGACTAACAACCCAGCGTTTCCGTGGCATCTAGAGAATATGAAGAACTATGCATATCTCACAAATATAGATAAAAACAGGGGACAATTTAATAACCTAAAGGTTGCGTCTTTCGATAGTGGTGGCAATATGGCCAACCTTCCAGGTAATGAGCAATCCTCAGGGCGTTTTGTCAAGGCTGCTTACTATTCCCAGTTTGCCTACAAGGGAAAAACTCCTGAAGAATCTATTCTTACCCTAAGCCATGTGATGAATAACTTTGATCGTCCCATGAATATTTCTGCTGATTTGGTAACTGATCTTCCAGGCGGTGAAAGAAGCATGGTTAGCGGCTCCACCAAATCAAGTTCTGAAGTAACCCTTTGGACTGCGATACGTGATTTATCACAAAATCATTTTTATCTTAGAACGATCAATAGCCTTAACTACTCGAAGTTTGATATTAATAAGCTAAGCGCTCTGAAGCAGACTAAGGTCATTCCTATTGAGGTTTTAAACGCAAATACCAATCTGGATGCTACAGATCTGATGTTGAAATAAGTATTATCTGTTCAAAATAAAAGCCCCTTTATGGGGCTTTTTATTATTTATTGCTTAGTACTTTGGTCATTAATAGCTTAATAATTTGAAGCTTTCAAAACCCTTTTCTTAACAGCATAGATAAGGATATTCAGGCGGTAATTACTGCATGAAAGTGTTTGATATTAGTGAAATGAATATTAACGAGTGCGAGTGTTGGATTCTTGAAGCTCTATACGTTCAAGTGCTTCAATCCAGCCCATTAATTTTTCTTTTTCAGAATCTGGCAGGGGGTCGCTGGCTTTTTGATTTTGCAGAATATATTCCTGATCTTCTAACTTTCTTACAAGCTCAAGAGTCTCTTTATTTTGGACCCCTAACATTTGGTAGAAATTAAAGTAAATCACTGACATGCTGAGCTTTTCAACATCAGGATTAACTGGTGTTTTACTGAGAAAAAGGCTCTTTAATGCTATCTGCGCATCACCAATGGTTTTGGCTTTACGTAAAAAATATTTCATATTTTGAATGCGGTTGCCAATCTCAAATTGATGGGTAGTGAGCTGAGCTCTATTGTGTGATTTCACCTCATAGTGATGTTGCATTGCTTGATAGGCTCCTGCTCCGCCAGTGATTAGCACTGACGACAAAAACCACATTCCCACATTGCTATTCAGAAGCTCGTTTATCTTTGCCCATAAGCCAGCTTCCACTTCCTTCACTTCCTTTCCGACCTCATCGAGTTCCGAGCGAATTTTGCTGGTAATTTCGTGGCGATAGCGCTCTTCAGCTGCAATGATCGTTTTTCTTTCTTCGCTCAACATAATTACCTTTCAATTACTTTCAGTGCGGAATGTACTGTAAATGCTTGGATATGTATTATAAGTTTTTATATATGAAGACTTAAAGTAAATTTGGAGTCCAAAATTTATAACTTATTGTTTACTTTTTCTACTTATCACTTCTTCAATTACTAACAGCTTTGCCTGTAATATGATTGTCAATAAAAATATGAATGGAAGCGCCTATCGAGGTTGATGACACTTTATTCTAATAATCAGTAGTCTGAAATTTTTCAAGCTTCATATTCATCAGTTGAGCTTCACCAAAGAAACCAAGGCTGTCAAATTTCAGGGGTATTAATACAAACAAAAACATTGATGCCACGGAGCTATTTTTAAGTCATAACTGTGTTTGGAGGCTCATGTTGATAGAATGTCAGCGAGGGTTTTCACTTACTTGGCCCTCTTAGTTGTTGGATATATTAGCTATAAAGCTAATAGCCGTAGGTTAAATATGTGCTTATTCTTGTCTTATCGCCTTCTCGAATAACGCCGCTAAAAGAGGTTTTATTGTTGGTGGAGTGCATGCAGTGATTATTTTTCAATTTATTAAGCAAAAAGACCCATGTCAAAATATTTAAAAGTCAGTGCTATTGTTTTATTTTCTGTATTTACTGAAATCGCATACGCCCAATCCGAGCCTAACCCAATCCCCAAGGTGAGCGATGAGTGGCGCTCATCGATAACTCCCTATGTTTGGGCTCCTGGACTGATGGCTACCATTAATAACAATAATGGGAGCTCAAGCACTGCGGATTTTTCAATGAATCAGGTGCTGAGCAATCTTAAATCTGGGGTTATGGGGGCTTCTGAAGTGCATAAAGGCAATTGGGGAATCATGACCGATGTCTTTTTTGCTACCTTACAAAATACCGGGATGCTCAATGCCCCAGATTTTGACCGCAATATCCATCTTGCCGACAAGATTACCTTGCAAGCGACCATTTTAAATGGTGTTGCAACCTATACGGCTGTCAATAGCCCGGATCTTTACGTAGATGGACTCTTGGGTGTTCGGGCGGCATTTGCGACTGCATCAGCCCATCTGAACGATACAGCTACCAGCGTCAATGTGAGTACAACCTTCAATACGATAGCCCCTATTGCGGGCTTTAAAGGACGCTATCGTTTAGCCAACTCCACTTGGTATGTCCCTTTTTATGCCGATGCTGGTAGTAGGGGCGGTCCAACCAGCATGACATGGCAGGCGATGTTAGGTGTCGGTAAAGCATTTACCAATACGATTGATGCCTCTTTAACTTATCGCGCTTTATATGCCGATTTGCGTGGACATGGCGATGTGATGAAGGCTAACTTAAAAGGCCCGCAACTTGCTGTGACATTTAGTTTTTAATTATTGATGTTGAATTTATTGCTATCAAAAAATATTAAAGGACGAATCCAAATGAGAATCAAAAGTTTTGTAAGTGCATTAACAGCAGCATCACTGGTCTTTGCCTCCGTGGGTAATGCGATTGCTTGTACTTCCCTTGTGGTAACTGATGTCAATGGGAATGCATATCATGGTCGCACTATGGAATTTAGCGGCAGAGTCCCTACAGATTTAACTTACTTCCCGGCTGGCACTAGAGTTGCTTCTGCTACTCCCGCAGGAAATCAGGGATTAACATTTAATACTAAGTATGCAATTTTGGGGATGGCGGGCGCAATCATTTCAGGAGCCAAACAAGTGGCATTTGCTGAAGGCGCTAATGATCAGGGCCTCAGCTTTTCTATGAATTGGTTGAACGGTACCACCTCTCCAGCAGTGGGCAATGACAATTCTAAGGTTTTGGCCGTGAATGATTTGGGCGCTTGGATCTTGGGAAATTTTAAGACCGTAGCTGAAGTCAAGGCTGCAATGGCAAGTGGTAATACAGAAATTTGGGTGCCTGTATCTAAGATGTTGGATCCAACTTCTCCATTGCCGCAGCACTATACCGTTCACGACAAAAAGGGTGAGGCAATTGTGATTGAATTTACACATGGCAAAGCCAATGTGTATGACAACCCTGTTGGCGTGATGACCAATGGCCCAGAATTTCCATGGCATCTACAGAACCTCAGTAACTATACATTTACTAATGTAGATAAAAATACTGGTAAGCTTGGTAAGTTGAAGCTTGCTACTCAAGATGCGGGGATCGCTTTAACGGCCTTACCATCGGCCCAAACTTCACAAGGCCGTTTTGTAAAGGCGGCTTTTTATGTGAACTATGTTCGCAAGGCTAAAACGCCAGATGACGCAATCATTACCTTGGGGCATATCCTGAACAATTTTGACCG
The DNA here is from genome assembly GCF_018882405.1 of Polynucleobacter sp. 31A-FELB. Classification (GTDB taxonomy): domain Bacteria; phylum Pseudomonadota; class Gammaproteobacteria; order Burkholderiales; family Burkholderiaceae; genus Polynucleobacter. The sequence goes on from NZ_JACVOO010000013.1 coordinate 30,292, forward strand.
TCCTCATGATTTAACAGTAGATGGCTCTGGTGGAACTGGAGATGGGGTGCGAAGTGCCGCCACTTCTAGCGAAGTAACAGAGTGGACGGTGATGGCTGACCTTTCTCGAAATCTATATTACGTTCGAAGCATCAATGCTCTAAACTGGTCTGTTATTGATATCAATAAATTAAAAGACGTTAAGCAGATCAAATCTGTTTCATCTTATGATGTTAATAAAGCTGGGGCAGATGCATTTAATTTGTTTTACAAGTAACCATTCTTCAGAAATTAAGAATGAAGCCACCCTTGGGTGGTTTTGTTCTTAATGGGGTTGGCGTGTTTATAGACGTGCAATGCCCTCAAAAACTTAATGTAAAAAGATGAATTTTTTGACGCACTTATTAAAGCAAGGCTTGCCTATTTTTATGATGGGCTGGTGTTGTATTACTTTGGCTCAAACGTCAAGAAGTACGATGAGTGAGGAGGCTAAGGCCGGTCAGAAAATGCAAAATCCCCTGTATCCCCAGATACAGCTGCCATTGACTTATAACTACAATCCAAAATTAGGCGCTAATAATGGGTCGCAACAGACTGAGATAGGGTTCAATCCTATCATTCCGATTGACATCAATAGTGATGTTCAGTTGATATTGAATCCAATGTTGACTTATAACCATAATGCCAATAATCAGCAGGTCACTAATCAGAATCAACCCATACAGTTAGCCACCTTTTTCGCACCGACTTATGCCAATAATTGGTATTACGGAATCGGTCCTTTTATTCAGGCGCCAGCAAGTAATGCAAATAATGGATCTAGACAAACCGGGCTTGGCGTTTCGGCCGGTGCATTTTTTACGCCTGATAATTGGGTGATAGGTGGCGCCATGTTTAATTCATGGGGCATTGGTAATAATCTATCTGGAGGTACTGCAAATATTTTGAATGTGCAGCCCACCATCTCCTATACCAGGGATGATGCTTGGACATATAGCCTGTCTAGCCAGATTATGTATAACTATGATGCGAAGGCCGCAACCAATCAACTCACCTTGAGTGGCGGCAAAACATTCAAAGTTATTGGGTATCACATACAGTGGCAAGTGGGGCCAACGTATATGGTGACAAGCAATCCTTCAAGCTCAAAGGGTGCTGGAGCCTACGCGGGTTTAACAGTCTTGTTGCCGAAGTAATATAGGGGTGGTACACAGAAGGATTACAAAGCAATTGAGCAGGTAAACGACACGGTTGCGCATAGGGTGGTGGCTTTGATATTTAGTCCCAAAGCGCATGTAACACCGACATAGTTTGCCGCGAAAATTTGATGATAAATATTGGCGGTAATTTAAGGAAAGATTTTTAATGGACGCTACAATGAATATCAATAATTTATTTAATAAATGATTACATTATGAATTTATTACACCACCTTTTTTTTGGCCCAAATCCAATAACGCTATTTGAATTATATTTAGCTAATGCATTCGGCGGGCCACTTGAGTTGCTGGCTATCGATCTAGTTTTAATACTAACCATACATGCAGTTTCAATGTTTTTCATAACTGTTATATTCATGAAAACTGTTGAGAAATTTGCCTTTTGTAAAACTTTCTTTGGCGGCTTCCTTATCTACCTGATGGCGATATTGGTGGTATTGCAGTCACACTTTGTAGATATTGTTTTTCTTTCAATCGCATTAGATGCGTTAAAAGTATTTCCTAGCCCCTTGAGTACCTTTTACTATGTGGTGGGTTTGTATACAACGGTGGGGTCTAACTACAATCCAGCGCCAGAGTGGCAGGGGCTAGCTCTCATCATTCCATTTTGTGGATTATTTGCCTTCTCTCTATCGGGGTCGGCCTTATTTACGATGCTGGGTTACTTCCTTGCGTCCTCTAAGCCATCAGCCAAGAAGAATGATTCCCTTTAATAAGTCTCAGCCACCTCTACTCGAGTCGTCATACTCTTAATCCTATGGTCGCAGCAGAGTATTTGAGCAACCAAGATGCTCAACTCTGATTCTATCGAGAGGCAACAGAGGATAAATTACCAATATCAGTTTGGAGCAGGGATTGGTCTGCTGGATTGAAAGACAGTAATTCTTTAACAATCGAGTCCTTAATATCGATCAGATTTTTAGATCTCTGAAGTAATTTTTCGCTAGGGTCGAATATCAATGGTGAGGCCTCCATCAATTCCAAGAGTCTTTTTGCGGCATCATTAATTTGAATTGCCGTATTGAAGGCCGCTTCTGGCGTTGCGTTTAATAAAAGCGTGTCATATTGTTTCTTGATAAAGGTGCATAAACTATCCATCTCTTCCTGCAACTCTAGTAAGGCATTATTTTTTCCAAATACAAAAGTTTGCAGAATGAAAAAAATAAATACTGCGCCAGATACACCCATCAACCTTGCAAAGAATAGTGAGATTGGCTCAAATGATGTGTAGGGAGAATTCATATAAGAGAACGATAGGCAGACCGTTAACGTTATAAGAGCGATGTAATATTTGTAATCTTTATTTAGGATAAATCCGAGAATAAATGCAATGATGACTACGATTACGGGGATTTGATCTGGAAATATTCGCAAATAGTATTGCAATAGGATGGCCCCGAATAAGCCAGCGATAGTGCCTATAAATCGATTTTTGGCTTTTTCAATTGTGAGAACGGTGCTAAATGGGGTAACGATGACAATGGCGGAGAGCGGAACCCAAAAACCACCCACCCAATTAGTCAGCTGGTAAAACAAGAATGTTATGAAAACCAGAAAAGTTATCTGATTAATTCGGGTTTTAGTTGCTACGCTTTGCATGCCTGATTCCAGCTATCAATCAGATTAGATATGGAATGCATTGAGTCATCGCCAATGCTTGCATCGATTGGGGTCTTTACATGCGATTTTTCGAGTGTTGTTTCCTCTGATACTGCGGTGGATAGATCCTTAAGAGCCAGTGTCAGCGGTGAGGATGGTTCGAGTACCGAGCTATTTTTCTTCGCCAAAAATATTTGATATGAAATGATATTCGTATAAAGGCTTGAATAAGTCTGATTTAGGTAGGGTAGTTGCGCCTTCATAAAAGACAAGGCGCCTAATGTAGTTTGATTATTGTTTGAAAAATTACCTTCAGACATAAGCCCTAAATCATTTTTAAGTAATTGTAAAAAGGCACTTTTAAAAGTTTTATCTCTAAAGTTTGGAAATAGCAAAATCACCACGCTTCCCACAAGGCCAAATTCAATATAGAAGAAAAGGCTATTTAAGGCGGAATTTAAGTCGGTATCCCCGCTTTGCAACCCTATCATCCCAAACATGACGAATATTGCGGGCACCATAGCCGTTTGGGCGTTGGTCGCTAGAACTCTAAATAATAAATAGGTTAAGGCTGTAACCCCTACTAATGTCATGAAATTAAAATAGGAAATCAACCCGAAAATAATGATGATGGCAACTATCATCAGGATTAATTTCCAAAATAGAAGTAGCTGCTGTTTCTTGGTATACGCTGGCAGAGACTCTGTAGCGATTATCCCTATTAAAGTAGTCATGAAAAAAAGACCAGGGGAGGTGGGGGTAAAGAAAAATGCATTCCAGAGGCATAGAGCTATAGCCGCCGAGGCAGCTTTTAGACCAAGCAGTCTGCCGATCCAAAAAGGATCAAATTTTTCTAGATACTGATTGTTAATGCTGTAAACGGACATAAGTACTCATTCCGTTTATCAGCGGATAATTCTTATCTGGATTGGTAATCTGAACAATGACAGGTAGTCGTTGTGGCAACAGGAGCCATTTATTTTCTGTTTGAACAATAGGTACGCCCGAAAAAAGCTGATTCGTCTGGCGTGCAACTCCCAATGGAATGGATACAACGGTACCCTCAAAGGTTTTCTTGCCCATGTAGGTTCTTGGGTACACGGTTACTTTATTACCCTCTTTCACCCCCGCCAATTCAGTCTCCTCAAAATTGGCTTGAACATAGGTCTGTCCATCATTAATCAGTGTAAACATAGCTGCTGATGGCGATACATGACTGCCGATACCCAAGAAAATATTTTCAACATGTCCATCACTCGGCGCGCGTACTATTGTGTAATCCAGGGAAAGTTTGGCTGTCTGCATGACTGCTTTTAAGCTCTCCGCATTTTCCTTTGCGGACTCAGCGTCGAGCTTATCTATTTCCAGTTGATCTTTTATCGATTCAACGGCATTAGCTTGAGCGTCTACCTTATTCTTGAGGTCAAACAGTTCAATACCAGGAATGCCATCCTTTACAGAAGGATCTTTTTTACTTTTGAATTGGTTTCTCAGGATATTTAAATCCGCTATGGCCGCTTTAAGCTTGTGCCCAGTTAAATCTACTTTCTTCTCGGATGACTTGATGGCTAATAACGCTTTTTGGTATTGAGATTTGGCGCCTTCGTAAGCAAGTTGAAGATTTGTGGGGTCTAGGCTCACCAAGGGGTCACCCATCTTCACTGCCTGTCCATTCTTTACATGCACGACAGTAACAAGTCCAGATACTCTTGGCGCCATTGGAGTGGAAACCTGAACAACAAATCCATTATCAGTAAAGCGTAGGTATCCCAGTATTAGATAGATTACAAATACACATGCTCCTAATATGAAAATGAGCGTAGTAAAAGTCGGCTTCTTCTGCAGGAGCGCTTTGATCTCAGTTTTAATTGTTTCAATCTTCATTAGACTTTGTAGTTTTAACCATTTGTTTATCAATGTTAAATTTCTTCTCATTAAATGATGAACCGCCTCCCATGCTCTGGTAAAGCTTGGAATAGGAAATGATAGTTTGGGTTTTGGTTTGCAGTATTGCGATATTGGCAAGATATAACTTCGCCTTAAATTCCAAATACTGGGTTTTTGAGATCAGCCCTTGTTGGAGCATGGCGTCATAGGTTTTCGTATTTTTGTCAGTGTTTTGAAGGCTCTGCTCTTCGAATTTTAGTTTTTGATTATTGGTTTCAAAACTTACTAAAGCGTTATCTACTTCACGTAACGCATTGTCCACAACGTCAACATATTGAATCAGTGCGGCATCGTATTGTTTATTCGAAGTATTCACGGATCCAATCACCTGGGGATTGAGGGCTATCAGACCAACGGCACTTCTCATGTTGGCGTTAGCGCTTCCTCCACTCCCGTTCGTGCTTGTATTGATATTAGTTCCCACGTAGGTCAAATTGATTTCTGGGGAGATCATGCTGGCTGAAGCTGAGATACCGTAGTCAGCGGCATCTATCTTGGCTCTTGCAGCAGCCACATCTGGCCGACTATTAATCACAGATGCTGGGGTATTTCCAGGTGTAGCTTGCTCAACCTTGAGGTCGGAGAATTTGCCTTGAAGTTCTAATGGCCCAATAGATCTGCCAACAAGAATTAAAACGGCATTTTTTGCGCTGACTTGATTCGCTCTATTTTGCGCAATTTGAGATTCTAATTTTTGCATTTCAGAGTCAATATCATTAAAGGAAACTTGGCTAGAAAGACCCTTGCTAGCCATCGCCCTAGAAGTGCTTACGCGACTTTGTAAATCAACCTTTAATTCATTTAAGCCACGCTCTTCCTCATGTGAGGCTAGGAGTACCGCGTATGCAGAAACAATCTGGGCGCTGATTGAAGTGCGAACTGCCAAATAATCGGCTGCACTGGCCTCAACCTTTTTAGATGCACCCTTAATTTGATTTGGTAATTGAAAAATATTTACCAAAAAGTTGGGAATGAATGCAAGAAATCCCGTTGAACTAGTGACTGGTATCGGAAGATTGCTGACAAAGGTTGTGGTGTTGCCAGAAGCCCGACCAGCAAGTAGGTTTATAGATGGTAACCAGCCTAGTTGAATAGTTTCAAGTGAGGCTTGAGCTAGCTCAACATTTTTTACTGCCATGGAGAGCTGCTTATTTCTATCTAAACCTTCTTGAACTAAGCCATTTAACTCTTTGCTGCCAAGATTTTCCCACCAAGGATTTTGAGTGAGATCTATTTTCGGGGAGGTTTGATTATTGGCTGTAAATTTTTCAGGGACGCCGATATCAGGAGTGCTTCCATGAAACATACAGCTAGTAAGGCTTAGCGATGCGATGAAGATGGCTATGACTATGACCGGAGAGTGGGTCGGCGAGGCCTGGTGCCCTGGTTTTGTAGTAAGCCGATCCATATTTATTTTGTCTTTTGAATCATTTTAGCGAAAACCACGAAGCTCAATTTGCAAATGAACTATTTGAGTTTTGTTGTTTTAAACGTAAAAACCACTGCGCCTGAGGATTTCTTAAGTTCAGTAGATTAAGTGGGTTTTTGAAAAAATAACGCAAACTTAATTTATTCGGATCCTAGCTCTATATAACTAATCTTAATAATGGGATGAGTTAATTATGTTAAAACATTATATTATAAAAAATATCAATATTCGTTGATAAACCATCCTCTTTAACTCAGTCAATCTGCATCAAAATCTACATGAACATGCAATCCAATGCTCCTATATCAACAGCAACCAAAATGATGCTCGCCCTCAAGGCATTTGTTTCGGTTCTGTGCTTCACATCGTTTTCTATTGCCGCTCAAACTTCGGTAAAGAATGGCGAATATTTGGCGACTGCTGGCGACTGCATTTCTTGCCATACGGCGCCAGGTGGAAAACCCTTTGCGGGTGGCTTAAAAATGAATACCCCTTTTGGGTATTTGCTCAGCCCCAATATAACGCCAGATTTTGAGACGGGGATTGGATCATGGAGCAAAGAAGATTTTTTACGGGCTATGCATGATGGGGTTAATAAAAAAGGTCAAGATCTTTATCCTGCTATGCCTTTTACATCCTATACAAAGGTCAGCAAAGAAGATGTTGGTGCTATCTATGATTATTTACGAACAGTAACGCCGGTGAGTAATGCCATTCAAGTCAATCAATTAGATTTCCCTTTTAATATTCGTAGCTCAATGATTGTGTGGCGCGAACTATTTTTCACGCGTGGTTTTTTTAAGCCGAATCCAAAGCAATCAGATGCTTGGAATAGGGGGGCTTATTTAGTAGAAGGTCTAGAGCACTGCAGTGCATGCCACTCACCTCGCAATATCATGGGGGCGATTAAACCCTCCAAAGAATTTACTGGTGCTGTGATTGATGGTTGGTATGCTTTAAATCTCACCTCCAACCCACTTACTGGCCTGGGAAATTGGTCTGCACAAGATATTGCGAGCTATCTAAAAACAGGAAGTTATCCTGGTAAAACAAGTGCCTTTGGCCCCATGGAAGAAGTTGTACATAACAGTACCCAGAACCTTACTGACGCAGATTTAATGGCGATGGCAACCTACCTAAAAAGTTTGCCATCAAATTCCAGCCTCAGGTCTGATAGCCAGAAGGTTTTTGCTAACAAGGCTCAGGGAGCTGCTTTATATATTGATAACTGTAGTGGTTGCCATCAAAGCAGTGGCAGAGGGATTGTGGGTGTGATTCCTCCCCTGGATGCTAATCCAGCAGTCTTAGCTCCAAATGGATCGGACATTATCAAAGTGATGATCCTTGGCTTAAAGGCCCGAAATGGGTATACCCCAATGCCCGCCTTTGCTTCAAGGCTAACAGACGATGAAATGGCTACGATTGCAAACTATGTCAGGACAAGCTGGGGGAATTCTGCCGCTGCTAATGTGACTGCTGCGCAAGTGAAGAGGATGAGAGCAAATCCATAGCTATAAATTGTCCTTTTATCTTTTCTGTTCATTTGGCTAGAAGGGCTAAATCGCGCCTCCCCTGAAAAGTCTAAGTGATGGATATCAATGCCATCTCTTAGAATTTAGAAAAATCTACCTATATATTGCAATTTAATCTATGGGGCATTGATATTCGCCTAAAGGCGAACATCAAACAATTTTTCTCTGCTTAAGTTGGCTATCTTTCAATTACTTTCGCTGAAGTGTGAGCGTCAAATCATTGGGTTTACTATTGCTCCGAATGATTTAAGCTAAAACCACTTTTATATTTGAACGATTGATAGCCTTCATTTTTTCAAAGTTTGATATTTGTAAATTGAGTCCCATCAAAGAAATTAAGGTTGTGAGATTTAAGACAATTGTTGTGCATAAAAATTTAGATGCTACGGAATTGTTTTTAAATTAACCAGATGTAGCTTGCATAGCCTTTTCCAGTGTGATATTAGCCTCATGGTTTACTCGCAAACCCCATAACAAAAAATCATACTTCTAATATAGAATGGCTGATTGCCTTAGTTCACTAATTATTTATGTTAAAAATTATTTTTATATCCCTGATCAGCTTGGTTGCTATCAATTCAAGCATTGCCGCAGGCACGGGATCTGATCTTTCAACGACAATATCTGCCGTTAAGGCCGCGGGGATTGCCAAGAATTTAGCTAATCCAATCGCCAATATGATTGCGGTACCAATTCAATATAACTACAACCGTGGAATTGGACTCAATAGTATGGGCAAGGCCCAATCCGCTACCTTGCAACCTGTTATGCCATTTAATTTAGGTGGCGGCGATAATTTTCTTGTTCGCCCAATTGTTCCTGTTGAGTGGCAAAACAATGTGAATGGTTTTTCTGGCTCGGGAATTGGTAATGTGCAAATTGAGACTTTCTATACTCCAAAGCCCACCTCTTCATTGTTGTGGGGCGTTGGGCCCTATTTGATCACCCCTAGTGGCTCCAGTGGTCAGTTTGGCTCAAAACAAATGGGAGGTGGTTTGAGTGCGGTTGGCTTAACTCAAGATGGCCCCTGGACCTTAGGTTTATTGCTGACTCAGTCTTGGGCGATTTCTGGAAATAAAGATGCAGGCTCAGTAAATAATTTCTATTACCAACCATTTCTGTCATATCGAACTAAAGATAATTGGACTTTTGGCTTTCAAACTCAATCGACGTTTAATTTTGATGCTCGAAGGACATCTAACCAGTTAAGCGCACCAATTCAAAAGTTGGTTGTAGTGGGAGATCAGCCAATTTCATTCGCTGTTGGCCCTGCATACAACATTAGTCCGGCACCAGGAGGCCCACAGGGTTGGGGTGCAATGGGGGCGGTTACCTTTATTTTTACGAAGTAATTTCAGATTTCAGTCTCTATGTTTTTTATAACTAAAGAATTATGTCAATTTACTTAAAAAAACTATCCATTGCCTTATTTAGCCTGCTTACTGAAATCGCATACGCCCAATCCGAGCCTAACCCAATCCCCAAGGTGAGCGATGAGTGGCGCTCATCGATAACTCCCTATGTTTGGGCTCCTGGACTGATGGCTACCATTAATAACAATAATGGGAGCTCAAGCACTGCGGATTTTTCAATGAATCAGGTGCTGAGCAATCTTAAATCTGGGGTTATGGGGGCTTCTGAAGTGCATAAAGGCAATTGGGGAATCATGACCGATGTCTTTTTTGCTACCTTACAAAATACCGGGATGCTCAATGCCCCAGATTTTGACCGCAATATCCATCTTGCCGACAAGATTACCTTGCAAGCGACCATTTTAAATGGTGTTGCAACCTATACGGCTGTCAATAGCCCGGATCTTTACGTAGATGGACTCTTGGGTGTTCGGGCGGCATTTGCGACTGCATCAGCCCATCTGAACGATACAGCTACCAGCGTCAATGTGAGTACAACCTTCAATACGATAGCCCCTATTGCGGGCTTTAAAGGACGCTATCGTTTAGCCAACTCCACTTGGTATGTCCCTTTTTATGCCGATGCTGGTAGTAGGGGCGGTCCAACCAGCATGACATGGCAGGCGATGTTAGGTGTCGGTAAAGCATTTACCAATACGATTGATGCCTCTTTAACTTATCGCGCTTTATATGCCGATTTGCGTGGACATGGCGATGTGATGAAGGCTAACTTAAAAGGCCCGCAACTTGCTGTGACATTTAGTTTTTAATTATTGATGTTGAGTTTGATAAAACATCATGAAGCTGCATTTTCCTGGGCTTTTTTTGATAATGATAGTAAGCTTTAGAAGTGGTACTTATAACCTTGCAACTATTCCAGTTGCATTTATTGGAGAAGTAATATGATAAGCATTCGTAAGATTCTTTCGGTTTTTATTCTGGGTTTAGCTGTTCTAGGTTTTGGTGCAAATGCCGCTGATGCGCCTAAAAAGCCATCTGGCACTGTCAGTATTAATGAAACTCAATTTGCCTTAATCGTTGGTGGTAGTACTGGTGGTGGTGTATTGACATATGAGGGTAAAAAATATCCTTTCAAAATTAGCGGGATGAGTCTTGGGGCCAATGTCGGTGTTTCGAAATTATCGGCTGCTGGTGAGGTTTATGACTTGAAAGAGATTTCTAAATTTCCAGGCACCTTCACTAAGTTAGAGAGCAGTATTACTCTTGGCGGTGGTGTTGGTGGTACGGTTTTGAAGAATGAAAACGGCGTCATCATGCGCTTAACCAGTACATCCGAAGGTTTGCAATTAAATCTGAGCGCTAGTGGTGTAACTGTAAAGCTTGATAAGTAATTGCGGTAATTCTATTTAGGGGGTTTTCTAAAGCGCCCGAGTATTTAGCCAAAAACCACCTTCGGGTGGTTTTTGGCTTTAATAGCGGTGGGTGAGATATATATGCGCATAGGATATTATCTACAAAGACTATTTACCTTTAATTATTATTATCAAATCCATATCTATTGAGATCAATGCCTGAATACTACAAAATAGTCTTCCTAAATGGTTTAGTGCTGATCTTAGGCCTTCATCATGCCTAATACGAGTGCAATCCCTATTGAATCTCTGGTGGTATGCGACCAGTGCGATTTATTGCAGCGCGAGGCTCAATTAGAGTCAGGTGGTACTGCTATCTGCGGGAGGTGCGGAAATGTGTTATTTCGTTCTCAGCCAAGAGGGTTAAAGCTTAGCTTGGCTTTTGCACTAACATCCGCTGCTTTGTTTCTGATTTCTAACTTTTTCCCGATTGTGACGATTAGCTCTCAGGGACTTACTAACTCCACAACCTTGCTTGATGCCGCGGATCGCTTAGTTCATGATGGCATACCTAGTATTGCCGCTCTCGTATTTACGACAACCTTCTTGATGCCTGCCTTAGAAATCATGGCATTAATCTATTTGCTGTTGCCATTACATTTCGGACGACTACCACCTGGTTTAAAAATAGCATTTAGATTGATCTACATAGTTAAGCCCTGGGCGATGGTCGAGGTATTCATGATGGGGTTATTGGTAACTATTACCAAGCTCAATGCCTTTGCCTCTGTAGCGCCCGATACTGCATTGGGATCTTTTGTTTTGCTGATGATATTTGTCACGGCTGCAGCCTCTAATTTTGATCCTCATAATTTTTGGAAGCGGGTTGGAGCGCTTGAAAGGCTAGAGGGGAAAGTATGATATCTGCTGCCTCTAGGAATATTTTAGGTTGTGAGGCCTGTGGCCTTGCTCAGCAAGAATCATCTGTAGCGCGTGTATTTCACTGTACGCGTTGCGGAACTAGAATGCATTTTCGTAAGTCAAATAGCATTAGTAAAACTTGGGCATTAGTCATTGCCGCTTATGTCTTGATTATTCCAGCTAACTTGATGCCGGTAATGGATACGGGCTCATTGTTTGGTACGGAAAAAGATACTATCTTTGGTGGGGTGGTATTTCTTTGGACCTCTGACTCGCAAGTGCTCGCAATTATTTTATTTTGCGCCAGCATCGTAATTCCTTTTGCAAAGCTATTTTCATTAACTTTTCTATTGATTTCGGTGCAACGCCGCTCTACTTGGAAGCCGAAATTTCGTGCTCGTTTGTATCGCATAGTGGAGGCAATAGGGCGCTGGTCCATGATTGATGTATATGTAGCTACCATGCTGACTGCTCTCGTACAATTCGGCAACTTAATGACCATTCGTGCTGGCGCTGGCGCCATTGCATTTGCTACCGTAGTTGTATTAACTATTTTTGCTGCAAGAAGTTTTGATCCTCGGCTCATTTGGGATGCCGCGGAGCTTTCAATGAAAAAACAATCAATTGCCTGAGGATTTGTATGTCTGATATATCTCAAAGACCCGAGCTTCCTGATCTTCCGTCTGTAGTGGCTCGAGCAAAACGACAATGGGCGCCGCAGATTATTTGGATTATTCCTATCCTGGCGATTTTGGTCGGCTTAAGTCTTGCATATAAGGCGGTGGTTGATCATGGGCCCACTATCACTATATCTTTTAACTCGGGTGACGGTCTGGAGGCTGGAAAAACCTTTGTTCAATACAAAGGTGTCAACATTGGATTGGTAAAAAGGGTCATCTTATCCGAGGATCATCAGCAAGTTATCGCCACAATTCAGCTCGACAAAGATGCGGCAGATTTCGCAAAAGCAGATACTCGCTATTGGATAGTGCGCCCACGTATTACTACAAGTGGCGTCTCGGGTTTAAGCACCCTGTTAAGTGGCCCTTATATTGCTGCTGACTTGGGTCGTTCCGCAGAAAAACAAGATAGTTTTGTCGCGCTTGAGGTTCCTCCTATTTTGACCGCCGGCATTCCGGGGCGTGAATTTATATTAAAGGCGCCTACCTTAGGCTCACATGAAGTCGGGACGCAGGTGTACTTCCGCCGATTGACGGTGGGTGAGGTTGTGGCATATGAGTTAGATAAAAATGGCAAAGATATTTCTATCAGAGTGTTTATTCATGCGCCATACGATCAGTATGTGACAACGAATACACGCTTTTGGAATGCTAGCGGAATTGATGTGACGCTAGGAGCGAATGGACTGCAAGTGCAAACGGAATCCCTAGTCGCTGTAGTTGCTGGCGGGATCGCTTTTGAATCGCCTCAAGGAGAGGGGGATCCAGCGTTATTGCAAAACATTAATGCTAGCCAATCGACCTCTACATATGAGCGAGCAAACAGTGATGCTGTATTTCCATTATTCGGAACGCGCACATTGGCTATGAAGCAGCCAGATTCAATTGCTGAACGATATATCGTTAATTTCAGGCAATCTGTACGAGGTTTATCTGTAGGTGCACCGGTTGAGTTTCGCGGGGTGAATGTTGGTGAGGTCGCCAGTATTGGGCTGGCCTTTGATCCCAAAACCTTTGAGGTAGTTCAGCCAGTGCAGTTCACTTTGTATCCCGAACGGCTTCAGGCGCGCTCACTAGCTAATGGCGCTTTGCTTCCATTTCCCAAGACCAAGGCAGAGCAAATACAACGCTTTAAGACCTTCATCGCTAAGGGTTTCCGTGCCCAGCTACGAACTGCAAGCATATTAACGGGGCAGCAATATATTGGGATAGATTTTTTCCCCAATGCGCCTAAATTTACTTTGGATACTTCGAAGACACCGCTAGAAATACCAGCAATACCAGGTGTATTTGACAATCTCGAGCAGTCCTTGGCTAGCGTTGTTAAAAATACCGATGCGCTTGTGAAGAAGCTGGATGCCGAAGTAATTCCTGAACTCAGTCAAACACTTAAAAATGTCAACACCATCACTGCAAGTGATTCACCTTTGCAAACAGATATGCGAGATTCATTGCGAGAAATATCAAAAGCAGCTAGCTCTATGAAAACCCTAACCGATATGCTGGATCAGCAACCCCAATCCCTGATATTTGGTAAGCCAGCAGATGGGGTGAAAAAATGAGATTACTACTAATTTCAAGCATTTTCATTTCTCTATTGCTCGGATGTAGCTCGCCTAAAACAAACTATTACACTTTAAATTCAGCCCCCATACCTCAACCTTCAATGGGGTCTAAAGAATTGAGGGTGATGGTCGGCCCCGTATCTTTGCCAGCTCCAATTGATCAACCGCAATTGGTTATTCAGGGGAAGGATAATCAGATTCAAGTCTATGAGTACCATCGTTGGGCTGGTTCGCTCAAGAGTGAGGTGGGTCGAGTTATTGCCGCCAATATAGCCCGAGAGCTGGATTTATCTAATGTGTGGAATTTTTCGCAAAGCACCCAAACTAACTATGACTATCAAATATTCATTGATGTTCAAACTTTAGATAGTAAGCCTGCAGATAGCGTAGTAGTAGATGTGTTGTGGACCATTAAGCCAGCGGCTAGTAATGTAAAGGCGCCAGGAAAAACTTCTAATGTGGGTGCTCATTCTGGATTGAATTCTCAGGTTTTGATGGGTCGCTCTTTAGTGCGTGAACCAGTCGCGAGTACTGAAATTGAAGCGCTCATTGATGCTCAAAGTCGTGCTTTTGCTCAGGTCAGCGCCGAAATCTCGCAATCCCTTCGGAATAAATAATTTCATGGCTGCAATGAGGTTTAAAAAGCTAGGCATTGCGCTAGCCTTTTTGTTTGTGGATATCCCACTTGTTTTTGCCCACACTATATCCATGCCAAAAGATATGCCTTCTTCATATGAGGCAGAGTGTGCTAGTTGCCATATGGCCTACCCTCCAGGATTATTAAGTCGAAAGAGCTGGCAGAATGTGATGTCTAGTCTAGACGCCCACTTTGGAGCTGATGCAAGTATTGCTTTGAAAACTCGAGAAGAGTTAACAACTTGGCTAGTTAGAAATGCAGCAACAGGCAAGCAATTCAGTGAAGCCGCCCCTCAAAATCGCATCACAACAACGGCTTGGTTTATGCGTGAGCATAGGAAAGTGAATGCAGAAGTATGGAGGCGTTCAGGGGTAAAGAGTCCTTCAAATTGTGGGGCTTGCCATATGGATGCTGGAGGTGGGGTTTTTCACGACACCAATGTAAAGGTTCCGACTCAATGAACATCAACGCTGATTACAGCAAAAGAGTGGTGATTAATCACCATGAGCTACCGTGGGTTGCCAGTCCTGAGTCTGGGGTAGATAGACGCATGCTTGATCGACAGGGCGGCGAGGTAGCTAAGGCAACATCGATCGTTCGCTATCAACCTGACTCTCAATTTAAAACACATACTCATGAATTCGGTGAAGAGATCTTCGTTTTAGATGGCGTGTTTAGTGATGAGTCTGGTGATTATTCAGCTGGCACCTACATCATGAATCCCCCGGGATCCTCTCATGCCCCATTTAGTCAGCATGGTTGCACTCTCTTCGTTAAATTGCGACATCTTGGCTCAGATCAGATAGAGCGAGAGGTGGTTGATACTAAAACTGCTCCTTGGTATCAAGGCATGGTGCCGGGTCTCAATGTAATGCCGCTGATGCGACAGGGCAGTGGGTCAACGCTGGTTCGCTGGGCGCCTCAAACGTATTTCAATCCCCACAAACATTATGGTGGCGAGGAAATTTTTGTAGTGGATGGTGTTTTTGAGGATGAGCATGGGCGCTATCCAGCAGGATCATGGATTAGAAGTCCTCATCTGAGTTTGCATCAGCCATTCAGCAAAGAGGGCTGTACTATCCTTGTTAAAACTGGGCATCTGCTGGATTAGCGCTTAATGCTTTTGGAAGTTAAACCACCTTCGGGTGGTTTTTTGCAGCCGCTTTATGGAATTTGGTAAATATGGGGCTATCCAAAATTTCTTCGAATGCCGCTCAAAATAAAAGCCAATATCAGTGTATGATTTTTTTATATTTTTTATAGCTTGATGTGCGCGAAAGGTACTGTGATGAAGAGATCTTTGGGATTCTTGGTTTTTAGCCTTATTTTTATGGCTTCAAACGTAGTTTATGCTGATCCTCCAATGCAGCCTTTTTATGCGGCTGTTATGAAAATGAAACCCGAAGGTAAATTGGGTCAGATCATTAAGCAAGAAAAGGTGGCCACTTCAGTTAAGGGTGCGCAGGCTTGGAAGGTTGCTTATATTTCCTCGGATGTATCTGGCCGTAAAACTATTGCAACAGGTCTGATAGTTGCTCCAACTGCTCCTGCGCCAGCAGGAGGTCGCCCTATTGTCACTTGGGCGCACGGTACAACTGGTACTGCCCAGAACTGCGGTCCATCACAAGTTATTGACCCTGTTGTTCCTATCAATGAGTATTTTTTAATTGGCGGAAATTCATCGACGGATTATGGTGTGCCTGCATTGCAGGAATTCATTAATGAGGGGTATGTCATTGCAGCCACAGACTATCAGGGTCTTGGTGGTGGCGGAGTTCATCAATACGCTAATGGAGTGAGTAATGCGATGGATGCTATCAACGCAGCCCGTGCGGCTGGTTCAATAAATCAAACTAGATCTAATAAAAAGACCGCATTTATTGGTTGGTCTCAAGGTGGTTTGGCTGCATTTGCAGCAGCCGGGATGTCTGAATATATGCAGCAGACTGGTACTGCGTTTGATAATTTAGATATGCGCGGTTTAGTTGCAATGGGGCCTGCTTATTTTGGAACATCAAGCGGGCAATTGGATCAGGCAACTGCCGATAAGTATCTTAATGACACGCTTAAATCATATGTGCATAACATTTTTGATTTTACGCATGCGACTATGTTTTTTTATGCGCTGCCATCTGCTTTCCCAAATCTTAAATTAACCGATATCTTCACCGATGATGGCGTAAAAGTACTTACGGAGGTCTACTCTAATAAGTGTATGCATCCAGCCAGCGATACGATGAACTACAACATTGGCTCGAACTACAACTCTTTACTAAAGCCACAGTTCACGAACACTATGGGTTGGGCGCAAGCGGTATTAAAAACTAGCCCTGCATATGAAAAGCTTATTGCACCAGTTCAGATATATTACGGCGCCGCTGATACGGTAAACAATCCAGCTATGGGTCAATTTTTTCAAGAGCAAATGTGCAAGCGGGGTGCAAACGTAGGCAGGATGGAGTTGCCTGGTGCAAAAACAGGACACTTTGATGAGCCCCCAGTTTCTCAACAATTCTTTTTGCCTTGGATCAAAGATCGATTTGATGGAAAACCACTGGCTAATGCTTGCCCACAAAGTTGAGGAGAGTAATTCTTTGAGTTAGCCCAACTGAGCTGCCCAACTACCGGGGTCAGTTTAGTTGGACAGGTTTTTTTGATGGAAATTACTGCTCTATTTATTAGTTTTGTAAGGAATTGTAAGAATTCATCTTCTGAGGCATGCTCCAATCTAATTTAATTACTTTCTCTAGCTATTACTACACCGCACATACATGCAACCGATCATTGCTTTCGACATTGGATTTCATAGTGGTCTGCTACAAACCATCTATGGCGTGGTGATGATTGGTGTTGTGCTTGCTATAAATAGCATGGCAATTGTCGCAACAATTCTCTTTTTTAAATCTTCTTTATCAACAGGTGTATCACTATCTAAGCTGAGAGCCAACATACTATTTGTTATGTGCACCCAATTGCTTGCTTTGGCTCAACTAGGACTTATTGCTGTGTGGGCTGGCTCACTAGTTTTAATTGGACTTTTCCAAGACTGGGAGCCCAGCCTTCGATTTAGCGCAAGTAGCTATACAACTATGGGCATTTTTACGGTTGAACTGCCGGATGGTTGGCATTTGATCCCAACATTTATTGCCTTCTCCGGCTTATTTTCTTTTGCTTGGGCTGCAACCTCGACAATAACGATGCTTAGTACACTAACAAATTATCTAGAAAATATCCAAAAAGGATCCAAAAGCACTAAGCCTAATTAGGCATAATTTCACTTGTGCCCTGATGCTTGTTTAAGCTTGGGATTTTGTAAGGATTGGTAGGCTTTGACTATCTGCTATGTATAAAGTTATCAAAGCAACCCGTAGATCTTTTTTAATTAATACCCTAGCAACTCCAAGCCAAATTTTGCATTTAATACTTACTCGTGCACTGCGTATTGCAAGTATTGGACTAGCCTTATTTTTGCTTACCTCAGTGGCCTATGCCGAAAATCTGTTAGTTCCCCTGTCAAAATTTGATAATGATTCGCAGCAATTGAGTGATAGCAGGGTATTGGAGTTTTGGGGATATCACAATTATCAAGGCAACGATAATTATCAGAATGTCTTGAAATTGCGTTACTACAATCCTTTAGAGGCGGGCGACTGGCGAGGTCGGATTCGACTTGACACCTCGTATGTAGCCAATTTCAACTCTATTACGTCTGCAAATAATTCAGGTCAATATAGCTCGGGTAACACTATGTTGACAGTGTGGGGTCAAGATAGAACTTTTCTGAAATCACTTGGTGCTTTAGTTGGTGCACGCGTCACCTTTCCTTTTGGAAACAATGGACAATGGGCAGTCGGTCCTCAGTTGGGATGGTCTTTTTTGCCAGAAGTGGATAGTAAGTTGCATGTAACTGACTTCTCACCCCTGATTCGTTATATGTATGGTTTTGATTCTAAGAACAACAGCTTTAGTGTCAACCCCAATCAGCCGGCATTACAGAGAAGTCTTCAAATGTTTCCAACAATTGGATTTCAAATTACTCCAAATACCATGCTCAGATTTTGGGATGAAAATGGCGTGGTCTACAATTCTGCTGGTGGTGGTTGGTTTATGCCGATTGATGCCATGCTAACTCATCGATTATCCAGGCATTGGGTTGTGGCTATAGGCGCGAGTAAGCAGGTTGTCCAGACCTATAAGCAATATGATTGGTCGAGCTATGGAAAGGTCTCGTTTAATTTCTGATGTTAATAGCGCTTATTAGAATCCTTTTATTGTGCGCCGTTTTCTTGTCCAGCCAGGCATTGGCAAATGATCGTTACATTCTTCAGCAAGAATTTTTTGAAGATAAAACAAATTCACTCTCAATTGCCCAGATTAAGAATGAGAAATTCACGCCCTATGAGGGTTGGCTTGCTAAGGGGTATAGCCCCTCAACCTATTGGATTAAGTTAACAATTAACGCCTCTAATCAAGAGTTAGTGGCGCGAATAAGACCGGCTTATGCGGAAAGTATTCAAGTATTTGATGCCGTGAGCCCGACTCCAAATAAAGTGGTGGGAGCGAGACATGCATGGAGAGATTCTGACGTACCGGCTTATAGCCATAATTTCGAGCTGGCAGCTGCTTCACAAGAGAGGCAAATCTTTTTAAAGATAAAGTACGCTAGAACTTACTTGCTGAGCGTTGATGTTATGACGCTCAAGGAGTATTTAAGTGTAGACCATGTTGATAGTTTGCTTTATATGGGCTACATAGTGTTTACTTTTGCCTTGGCGCTAGGTTTATTTGGCGCATGGCTTATCAATCGAGAGAAGGTTCTCGGGGTATTCACAGTCCAGCAGTTCGTTGCTTTCTTGCATACCTTTTTTGTTGTCGGCTATGTACGAATTTTTTTCGATCAGCACATCGATGTTTCTATTATTAATTACGCATCGTATGTTCTAGTTGTGGTGTATCCATTAATTGGGCTGTTAGCAAATAAATTATTGCTTGAGGAATACGGCTTAAAGCGGCTCTATCGCTATTTATTCAATTGCTTGATTTGTGGATCTAGTCTGGTGATCGTTTTATTGATCTTAGGCTACATCGGCGAGGCCTTAAAGCTAAATGCTCAAATAGTGATGTTGGCAATGACAATGTTTTGGCTGACTGCTTGGTTTGGGATTATTGCTGGCGATAAGAATCAAAATATCAATTTGCCAATTAATGTACTGCGCGTGTATTACGCGCTCAACTTGGTGATGTGGTCGATATCTTTATTGCCTTTACTCGGGATTGTTCAGGCCAAAGATTTCGCTGTGCATTCTTATCTTTTGTATAACGTATTTAGCGGACTATTTTTCTTTTTATTACTTCAGTATCGATCCAGATTGATCTTGAAAAATGAGCTTATTAAAGCTGCCGCCCTTAAAAAAGAGGCTGATGATGAGAGATTCCTTCGTGAGGAGCAGGGAAAACTCATGGCAATGCTTACCCATGAGATCAGAACGCCACTTTCAGTCTTAAAACTAGTTGTAGATCGTAAGGTGGCGGGATCAGATCTTGAAGAATTTGCCAATAGGGCGGTAAGCAATATCGACTCAATCATCGATAAATGTATTCAGCTTGATCAGCTTGACCTGAAGGCGCTTAAGATTAATAAAGCGCCCTTTAACTTAACTGATTTAATTGTTACTGTGGTGAATGATTCAGGTGGGTCCGGAAGGGCCCACATAGAAGCTGATCCTAGAATTGAAATTAACTCAGATATCAATTTGGTTAGAGTTATCATCTCGAATCTTGTGGTGAACGCTGTGCGGTATTCAACACCTAATTCTGATATTCAGCTGAGTGTTGCTCCAGAGCCCTCTAGAGCGGGGAATTCAGGAGTTCGGCTTATTGTCCGAAATGATGTATCCAACGTTGATATTCCAGATGCTTCCCAGGTTTTTGATAAGTATTACAGAGGCCCCTCATCAACTAGGATTAGCGGCTCTGGCTTGGGTTTATTCATTGTGAGAGACTTGGTTCATGCCTTAGGAGGTGAGGTTCGTTGCTCGATCTATAACAATTCAATTGCGTTCACGGTATGGATTCCATTTTAAAAATTGCCATTGTTGAAGATAATGATGATTTGAGGGCCTTGTTAATTCAGGATCTATCGATTGCTGGTTATTTTGTAAAAGGTGCTGAATCGGCTGAGCAACTCGATGAGTTATTCGCAAGCAACATTTTTGATGTGTTGATTGTGGATATCAATTTGCCAGGGGAGAATGGTTTAAGTATCTCAGCTCGGTATAGACGATTGAATAGTCAGTTAACTATTGTGATGCTGACTGCGCGGACCACCATTGAAGACAAGGTCACTGGTTATGACTCTGGTGCGGACCTTTATCTAACAAAGCCAGTTTCTAATTCGGAGCTATTAGCTGCCATTGCGAGCATTGGTCGGCGTGTTGCAGCGCGAAGAGCAATCCCTGAGATTGTTCTGAATCTGAGGAGTATGACCCTAACTGCAAACAAAGCAGTTGATCTCAATAAGCAGGAAGTTTTGGTGATTAAAGCTCTATGTGAGTCGCCATCATCAAATTTGCCTTATTACAAGCTTCTAGAGATTTGTGGCGAGCCCATTGATGAGGTGTCTAAGGCAACTTTAGAGGTCAGAATAGCTCGTCTACGTAAGAAATTCATAGAGGCAGGGGTACCCGAAAAGTCCTTTCGGGCGCTGCGGGGTGATGGCTATCAGCTATTGCTAGATGTTCATATCGTCCTGTAGGAATTGGTAGGGATTTACCGCAATATTTCTATATATTGATGTAAATCAATTTTTTAGAATTTGTGGAATTTGTTGCAGATTCAATTTAGTAAACATATTTGTCACATTATTAACCTAAGCAAATCACTTTTTATGAATAAGAAAATCCTTTCAGCATTAATTGCAGCATGCGCATTATTTGCATCCATTGGTTCAGCGAACGCGGCAGATGATGTCAGTCCGATCCCTAAAATTGCAGATGAGTGGCGTTTCTCGGTATCCCCCTATGCTTGGTTGCCCCAAGTCAATACGACTGTTAGTGCTGGTGGTCCGGGGTCTAAAAATGCCGATATTTCAATGAACAGTTTGGTCAATAATCTTAAATCAGGCGTCATGATTGCGGGTGAAGCGCATTATGGTAAGTGGGGTGTGATGGCTGACTTTGCATCAGCGACTCTGCAAAAATCAGGTGGCTTTAATTTCAAGGGCGATCCACAATACAGAGCGGGCGATAAGTCAACTCTACAAGCTACGCTATTTAATTTTGTAGGTACTTACAATGTTTTGAGTAATCAAGATGCCTATTTAGATGCTTTACTTGGTGTGCGCTGGGTCAGTTTGACTACCTCATTTGACGTAGCACTACAAGCCGATCCTTCTATTCGGTTAAGTGCTTCATCAGCCACACCTGCGACTTATGGTGTGGTGGGATTTAATAGTCGTTACCGTATCATGGGCTCTAATTGGTATGTCCCTCTTTATGCCGACATTGGTACAGGCGGTGGCACTAATCACAACACTTGGCAGGCATCGACGGGTGTGGGCGTTGCACTTACCAAAATGGTAGACCTATCATTAACCTATCGCGCTATTGGCTTTGATATCAAGAGTGGTAACAATGATTCATCATTGCTAAAAGGCCTCTTCCATGGCCCACAAGTGATGGCTACATTCAACTTTTAATTTCAAGACCCTCTTTTATGAACAGTATTTTCAAAATAGCAGCTATTGTCTCTGCGACTTCGATATGCGCATCCCTGCCATTTGCTCAAGAAATTCCAGCGCGCGCAGGAACAATTGCTGCTGAAAATTCTGGAGCATTAGCGGCTCCCAAAAAAGAGGTGGATAAGGTCGATATCGCTAAAAAATTAGCCAACCCAATCGCGAATATGATTTCCGTACCTCTGCAGTATCAGTTCAGTCGTGGTGTGGGTAAAAATCAAGGTGGCTCTGAGCAAACTCTGTTATTCCAGCCAGTTGCCCCATTTGATCTTGGTGGTGGTGATACTTTCATTGTGCGACCAATTGTTGCTGGAGTGCGCGAGGTAAGTGTGCAAAATGCCGCGGGCCAATCCTTTTCTGGATACGGTATTGCTAGCGTGACTCTAGAGTCGTTTTATGCCCCCAATACCAATTCTTCCTGGATTTGGGGTGTTGGTCCCTATGCCGTATCCCCTTCGGGCAATAGCGGTAAGTTTGGCTCACAGCAAACAGGCGCGGGTGTGACAGGGGTCGTTCTCAATCGTGATGGCGCTTGGACTTATGGCTTATTGGGCTATCAGTCGTGGAGTGTAGGGGGTAATCCTACATTTGGTACGCAAAATAATCTCTATGGCCAACCATTTTTAGCGTACACCACCAAGGATGCTTGGACCTATTCCGCCAATATGGAAGCCCAATACAACTACGATGCACGTCGCACATCAAACCCGCTTTATGTTGGAGCCTCAAAGTTAGCGATACTAGATGGCATACCATTTTCGTTTAGTGCGGGCCCAATGTACTACGTCAGCAATACGCCTGGTGGCCCATCGGGTTGGGGTGCCCGTGCCACAGCAACCTTAGTGATTTTGAAGTAATTTTTTTGTACAAAGGAATTTAATATGAAATTCACACAAAAGTTATTGGTCACATTATTAATGGCTCAATGCGCAGTGAGCTTTGCAAAAGGCAATGCCGATACTATTTTTTACGGTGGTCCAATTGTTACTGTAAATGCCAAAAATGAAGAAGTGCAAGCACTTGCGGTTCAGAATGGGAAAATTGTTGCGGTTGGCACTAAAGATGAAGTTACTAAAGAATGGCAAACCAATAGCACTAAGGTGGTTGATCTCAAAGGTCAAACCTTAATGCCAGGTTTTGTTGAGCCGCATGTTCACGTTTTTGTAACTACACTTTTTGAGCGTTTAGGGCTAAATCTTAGCAACTTTAATTTACCCTATGACACGATGGACACTTTAAGTCAGAAGCTTAAAGCTGGACTCAAGAATGTTCCACCTGGCGGCTGGTTGTTTGCTTTCGGTGTTGATCCATCTCGTACCAATCCATTTATGGCTGAATTAACTGCTGATATTTTGGACAAGGTTTCTACAGATGTCCCTATCTTCGTTGTAAATCAATCTGGCCATCTAGCTTACGTTAATCACAAGGCTATAGAGCTTGCTGGAATTACTGATAAGACTCCCAATCCTACAGGGGGTGGTGTTTACGTCAAGGATGCGCAAGGTAAGCTAACTGGTAAATTAATTGAGCCACCTTCTTATTTAGCGTTTATGGCCAAAATGCCGCCACCTACAGAAGCCCAATTGTCTGGTGCTGTTAAGGGCATGCTCAATACTATTGCCTCAACTGGAGTTACCACTGCCTCTGATATGAGTGTGGGCGGAACCTTTGGCGTTGATAAAGAAATCGCCATGTGGAAAGATATCTTTGCTAAGAAGGCATCCCCAATTCGCGTACGTGGCTACCTGTGGGGAGAGACTTTACCAGTTGGCTTCAACTCGATTAAACCAAATGAGGGCGATGACAATTTACGATTTATTGGTATTAAATATATCTCTGATGGTTCTACGCAGGGGCTAACAGCTGCGCTGAATAACCCATACATTTATCCCAAGAACTCTAAATGGACTGGGGCTCTCGATTACAAAGATGCGGAGATCTATGGTTTGATGAAGCCATACTTTGATCAAGGTTGGCAAATTTCGATTCATGCAAATGGCGATAAAGCAATTGACCAAACTTTGAATAACTATTCAAAGGTTTTGGCGGGTAACCCCAAGCCGCAAGACCGTCGTTTACGAATAGAGCATTTCACAATCAACAATGAGTCTCAGGTGAAAAAAGCCGTGAAGTTAGGTGTTGTACCTAGTTTTACGATTGGTCACGTTGAGTATTGGGGTGCAGCTTTTAATAATCATCTGATTGGACCTGAGCGCTCTAAGCGCATTGATCCGGCTGGCGATTTTAAGAAAGCTGGAGGAAGATTTACGCTTCATAGCGATACCCCGGTATCCCCTGTTGGTCCATTGAGCTACATCAGCGAAGAGGTAACGCGCCAATGGCAGTTGCCGCCACAAAAAGTATTGGGCCCAGATCAGGCGGTTACTGTAGACGATGCCATCCGCGCCATTACTATTGATGCGGCTTATCAAATTTTTGCTGACAATATTGTGGGTAGTTTAGAGGTTGGCAAGCAGGCTGATTTAGTAGTTCTAGAAAAGAATCCACGCCAAACTGCTCCAGCTGATATCCGCAATATCAAAGTGAAGGGCACTTGGATTGACGGCAAGCCTGTTATTTTGAACTAATTTAGCTTAATGGGCATGCGTATTATTTTTTCACCCGCCTCGGCGGGTGTTTTCATTATTAGAGCCTTATAAAATCTGGCTTTCTTGGGATCTATTTTATCTAGGACATATTCATGAAGCTTAAATTTAAGGTCGTTTCGCTTGGCATGATTGGACTCTTTTCCAGTTTTGTTAGCGCAGTGCAACTACTCGATCCACCATCAAGCCCCAAAGTTTCTGAAATCACGGTGTTTGTGGCAAAGAAAATTGTCACCATGGATCCATCCATCCCAAATGCCACTGCGGTAGCTGTGGCGGATGGACGCATTCTGTCAGTTGGCTCATTGGAAGATATGAAACCATGGACCGATAAGTATCCAACAAAGATTAATCGCCAATTTGCAAATAAAGTCATGTATCCAGGTTTTGTTGAGCCCCATGCGCACCCTTTGCTTGCAGGTCTCTTGTTTAATAAGCCCCTTTTAACACCATCACCAATGCCGAACCCTTGGGGTCCCGCGTTTCCAGGTGTTCCAACTTTACAGGCCGCGATAGCGCAATTAAAGAAGTACTCAGATGCCATTTCTGATCCTAAAGAAACTCTTTTAGTTTGGGGCTACGATGTAGTTGCAATGGGAAAAATTCCCGACCGTCAATTATTAGATCAAGCCTCTAGTACTAGACCAATTATTGTGTGGGATTTGTCGGGTCACGATATGTATGTCAATTCCGCCATGATTCAGCATTACGGAATTACTCTAGATAAAGTCAAAAGTATCAAAGGTATTGGTTTGGATAAAGACGGTCAGTTAAACGGTCAATTTTTAGAGATACCGGCCATGCAATATATTCTCAAGCTTGCAGGAAAAGATATTTTGAAGCCGCATGAGATTCCAAATGATTTGATGTATATCAATGATTTGATGCAGCAAGCTGGCATCACGACATCGGGTGATTTAGCGTTTGGAACGATGAATATTGAAATGGAAACTAAGATTGCCAAAGCATATAGTCAGTCACAGGCTGGAGCTTTACGCATTGTTCCAGTGGTTTATGCTGAGCCATTCATTCAAAAGTATGGTGACAAGGCGATTGTTGAGGCTCAGAATTTAAAGCAAGAGGATAACGATCGTCTGATTTTCCAGGGCGTGAAGTTTTATAGTGATGGCGGTTATTTGCCAGAGACCATGCGCATGGAGCATCCTAGCTATACCAATGGCACCCTAGGTTCAACGAATTACCAGACTGCCAAAGACTTTTCTGACGCAATGAAGCCATGGTGGGATGCGGGGTATCACATTCATATTCATAGTAATGGTGATATTGGCAATCAAAACTCAATAAATGCCTTGCAACTCATGATTGACGCTAAACCTCGCTTTGACCATCGTTACACCATCAATCACTTTGGCATTCCTTCCACTGCAATGGTTATGAAGATCAAGGCGCTTGGCGCAGTAGTTAGCGCAAATATGTCTTATATTTCAGAGCGCGCTAAATTGGAGTACCCAGCTTTGGGTGTTGATCGTGCGTCTTACGCAACCAGATTAGGCGCTTTGGTTAAAAGCGGCATCGTTACCTCTATCCATTCGGATGCGCCAGTATCTGCGCCTGCTCCATTGAAAGAGGCATGGACTGCGGTGACTCGTAAAGACGTATACAACGATGGAAAAGTATGGGCTCCAGCCGAGGCTGTAACAGCTGCAGATGCGATGAAGATGATTACTATTAATGCTGCCTATACGTTGGGTGTAGAGGATAAAGTAGGCAGTATTGAAGCTGGTAAGTTTGCCGACTTTGCTGTCCTTGACTCGGATCCACAGACAATTCCTGCAAATAATATTAAAAATGTATCTGTTTTTGCAACCGTCTTGGGCGGTAAGGTAATTCCAGTTTCAGAAACAAAAAAGCCAAGACCACTGCAATGATTTGGTGGTTTTGCTCATAAAAATACCAACCCTTGGGTTGGTATTTTTTTCGTCAATTCTTTGTTTGTCGATGCTCTTACTTGATCCAAGAAATAAATTGTTCTTTAGCTCTTCTGACTTTCTTTAACTTGACTAGCCAGTCCTCATCGGTTTTTCGATAGCCCAGGGGAAGCATGACTACGCTGCGTAAGCCTTTAGATTTCAGGTTTAAGATTTCATCTACCGACTCTGGATTAAATCCTTCCATCGGTGTGCAGTCGACTTGCTCATAGGCGGCAGCAATCAAGGCTGTTCCTAGGCCGATATAGGCTTGTTTAGCTGTATGTGTGAAATTAACTTCGGGATCTCTATTCGGGTAAGAATTGAGAAGCATTTGGCGATAAGCAGTTCCGGACTCACTCTTGAAGTCACGAATGGTTTCGGTCATATCAAATGCAGCATTAATGCGCTCAGCAGTGTAGTTATCCCAGGCGGCAAAAACAAGTAAATGAGAGCAGTCTGTAATTTGAGATTGATCGTTGGAGACGACTCTAATTTTTTCTCTCAGTTCTTGGTTGGTGATGACAAAAATCTCATATGGCTGCAATCCGCTTGAGCTTGCAGTTAATCTAATTGCCTCAAGAATTCGATCAAGTTTTTCCTGGGGGACAGATTTCGTCGCATCCATTTTTTTAGTAGCATAGCGCCATTGCAACTTGTCAATCAGAGTCATTTTTTTCCTTTAGATTCATTAATGCAGCAATTGAAGCAGTGTAATGTGATTTGGATTTATTTGAACCCACTTATGATGCGCACTGCAGTAGAAGATGTTCGCGAAGTAATGTGGCTGGGGGAGATAGGGTTGCCCCTTCTCTGCTGGCAAGTAACAAATTGCGTTTAGCCCAGGACTCCTTTAGAGGAATGGCCGCTAGGCCCATAGCCTGGATCTGGGCTGCGCAAGCTTGAATAGGCAACACGCCAATACCTAGATTAACGGAAATCATTTGGCACATCGCATCGTAGCTACGTACCTGAATTCTTAATCTCATTTGTTTGCTAAGTTTCTCGGCGCTCCTGGAAGTGAGTTCCAGTAAAGAGCTGCCTCGATTGAGGCCTACAAAGTCATAGTTCAAACATTCTTCAAACGACACACTTTTCTTTTTGCTCAGTGGGTGCATCTGGCTACAGGCAATCACCAGCTCATCATTGCCAATCACTTGAGTATCTAAGCCCGTGGTGGGCGATCCTTCAGCAAATACGCCGATATCGGCAATGCCATCCATGAGCGCTCTCACAATATCCCCGCTAATCTGCTCCTCTACTTCCACCTGAATTTCAGGATGCTCACTTAAAAATTGCGATAGGGCTGATGGTAGAAATTCCGTGAGGGCTGACATGTTAGCCCAAAGACGTACATGTCCTTTTACGCCCTTGGAGTATTCACCTAATTCATTGCTAAATTGTTCAAAACCCTGGAAGAGTCGCAAGGCATGCTGCATTACTGCATGACCTGCTTGAGTCAGGGTGACTCCCCTGGCAGATCTATCGAGAAGGGAGATGCCCACCGTGTCTTCTAGCTCAGAGATTCTGCGGCTGGCGGCAGAAAGGGCAAGACTGCATACATGGGCGCCTTTAGTAATACTTCCACTTTGGGCAACAGCACAGAAGAGCTTGAGGGTGACAAAGTCGATTCTGGCGGGGTTTATTTGAGTATTCATGCTGATATTCTAGCTAAGCCTTCGCAAAATGAGAAGGCTAGTGACCTCCTCCCAATAAATTGGACACCCTAAATTAGAAAAAATCGGCGATATTATCCCTAAGGAGGGGTGCGCCATGAAGAGGTCAAAGTTCACAGAAGAGCAGATTGCTTTTGCATTGCATCAA
>NZ_JACVOO010000014.1 GCF_018882405.1 Polynucleobacter sp. 31A-FELB
GCCCATCATTTGATGGGCTTTTCTTTATTGCTACTGACTACCCCTACTGGAATGAGTGGGCTACTTTCCGCTGGAATGAGTGGCAGGTTTGGACTGGAATCGGTGACGGGTTTGACTGGAATACACACATGTTTTTATTATTAAATTGCCACGATGATCATATCTATTTTCAGCCACCAAGCTTAAACATTTCGCTTATCGGGCAGAGTGATGTTAATTCAAGAAAAAATCCCCAGGGCAAAAGGGACTTAAATTCGCAGTATTTGGATATTAGTTGTAGTTAATGGAACGCGGAACGCTTGGAACGCGACTTTACCTTCTCTGGGAAGTATTTTTTATTTTTGACTGATGACCTTAAGTTGACGTTCCAAGCGTTCCGCGTTCCAGAACTAGATTGGAATAGAGCCGGCCTTTTCAATGGCATCTAGGATCACGTCCTTGGCGGATTTGCACCCTCGCTTTTCCGCTTCATTCCTTAACTCGCCTGAGCTTGAGCTGATCCACTTGTCATGGTTTCTGATAATCCTGCAACGATGCTTGTTGCCGAAGACTCTCAATGAGGTCGGGTAAGAGACCATGCCAGCTTGATCGCATATGGGTCTGACTGATTTATCTGCTGAGGTTGTAGTTAGGATTTCGTAAATATCATCCAAAATAATTACATCAAAAGGCCAAAACTTAACAATTTCTTCTGCTAGTTTTTGGGACTCCGATTTTGATTCTTCAATCATTCGTTTCTTGGATTCACTTAATTCGGGCCTTGCGCCAGGATTAAATCCTTGAATATTTCGCGTCTTAAGAAGATTTGCGACCGAGGCTATGAATGCGGGATTTTCTAAATGAGAATAAAGATTGGAATAATATGACTGGCTTTGAGGTTGCGCCTCAATGATAGCTACCTCAAAACGTCTATCGGTCTCATCTAGTGGGATAGCGTTTAGGTGGTTACTAAAAACCAGCCAACGACAGGCGTTGTATTCCGTGTGCATCGGTGCGCACTTGGGATTCATAGTTCTAAATTCTTGATTCACAATGGTCTTAAGTTTTTGGGCATGCTTCCACTGCCCATTGCCACCTTCTTGAATCTCATCAACAATCGCTAAAACTTTTCTTGATAAGCCTCCATTGAACCCAGTTTCAAGCATTAACGGCAAATCAAATGAGGGCGCCACATATCCCGCGAATACCCTTGTTAAAACGCTGGCTATCCAGTTTCGTCCAAGCCCTGTATTTGTTGCAATGCTAATCCAGCCATAATGAGGTAGCTCACCGGGCTTTTGTTGAATATGAGCTAACCAGTCTATAAATTTATTGGTGGAGCCCCCGAAAATAAGCTGGCAGTGATCAATAAATATCGAGGCCAAACTCATTTCACTCTCTTTGATTTCGGGATGTTCTCTAAAACCATTCCAAAGGTTTAAGGCGGTCTTGCCTTCTGGGTCCAATACCATTAATTGATCCCCAGCCTTAAAGGTCTGAGTATCAACTTGCTTCCGATCTTCGCTGGTGAACCATTCTTTAGTTACTTGCTTAACGGTCTTGGTCGACTTTTCATTACCTTTGTCATCTCTGGTGGTATTTTCCAGAAAGTGGTGGCTTGCAATATAACAATTATGAAATTCGTCTACCCTTAAATCTCGACCAATATTTTCTAGATCCGCAACTCTTGAGCCTTTATTTATGTAAACAAACCTTAAAAGGGCGTTCGCAAGGCTTATTTTTTCTGTGATGGGGATTTCTTCACTTAAGTCATTTCCAATTACTCGATTTAAGTTAATCAACTGAAGCCGTTGACTTTTATTTTCCCTTTCATTGACTTGCTTTACCCATTCCTTTTTCTCCAGATAGTTAGAATGGCGAGCAATATGTTGGTGATTATTCATTATTGCCCTCTCCATTGGGAGGCATTGGTATGCTTTGGGGAGCGAGCCTTGCCATTCATATTGAGGGGGCTGGAATCCAAGTGCTTATGCTTATCTGCCTCTATAAACCCGGCCAAATCTCTGACATCGCAAACCCATGATTTTCCCGCTTTATAGAAAATATCATTTAGTGGCGTATCCTTTTTCTCAAGCATTTTTTGTAATGTGTGATGGCTATACCCGAGATAAGTGGATACCTCCTCTTTCGTGATAACCATACGGTTGCCAAAGTATTGGAGGGCCACATCTAGGACGCTTGTTGGGGAGGGTGCTTTTAGACTCATTTTTTAGGATCCGAAGTATTCATAGTTAGCTTGCCGAAGGTAATTAATTTAAAGGTTTTTATTTATTTTTCATGAAGGTTGGTGAGTTAATAATTGGAGCAGCAAGCCTTTAGCTAGATCAAGGGATTGAGGGCTTCTAACGTTAAGTTCTTTTGGGGCGCTCACAATCTCAATAACCCCCTTACTTACCGTTATGAGGCCTACATTTTTTGGAATTTGCCCATCGTGTGGGAGGAGTTCTTTATCTTTTATGGCTATCCAAAGGTAGTCGCAATAAGGCTTTTGCTTTTCCATTAGGAGGTGTTTTGAAAGCCCGAAAACCATAGCAGAAGTTGTAATTTCAATTCCATGAATTTCAACAGGGCTTATTTCGTCTCTCTTCACGACCGCCACAGCATCAAACACGACGTATTCCTCGGCAGGCCCATGATCTGGAGTAACGTCAAAAAAGAGGCGGAAAAGAGAGGGGGTATTCCAACCCGTCCATTTGCCTTTGCTAAATAAAAGAGCTTTTGCAATATCGGCGTGTGCAAGGCCGTCCATCTGCTGTGGGCTTGAAAGGTTTAATTTAGGGGTCGTAACACCTAAGCCTCGAGCTGTTTTACCTTGCAGAAGAGGGCGATAGACAGCCCAATGCTTCTTCAATTCATTTCTAGTGATTTGAGAGTCGAGCACTTTATTTGCTAATTCAATGATTGAATCAATTGGTGCTGCGCGCTCTAGCTTAGACAGAATCTCCAAATTTTCAGGGCTTACCTTTGGAGATAACTTATCTAGCGTTGGGGTTGATATGCCTTGATCATTGAGAAGCACCCTTAATTCTTGAAAGTACTTCCCAGCTGTAAAGTAGCGCCAAACAATGCCCTCTTTGAGTCCAATCGATGTGCCAAAGTCTTTAACCCAGCCTGTAAAAGATCGATGTGTCTGCTTCCAAGATTCGCATTCATCAGTCTCAATCATGAATGTTGATATTTTTGGCCATGTATCAAGATCTCTTGTTGTGGATGCCAAATCCATTGACTTTGAAATTTGCGGTTTTTGTTTCATGTTTAATACTATATCGGATAAAGTATAAATTGTCAAGCGGTACATCTGTGGACGATTAAAAAACACGATTCATGGATCAGTACGATCCACCTCTTTTTCGAACATAAATTCACTAATTGCCCATTAATTATTTTGCAATTGGCCATTCCAATAGCCACCTAACTAATTGTTTTGGCTTTGCTTTTTTTTGTAATTGCCCATTAATTGAAATCGAATTGGCCATTAATTTGATGTTTGAATCTGGCTAAAAATCGACTTTGGTAAAAACTGCAACGAACAATCAATGACTTAGAAGCGTAAAAGTGCCAGTTCGATTGCTATAAAACGGCTCTTTTTTTCTACCTAGTTAAATACTCGACGATAAATCGCGCAGAAGTATTAGTTAAACAGTGACGATAAAAAGAGGGGGTAAAAACTCAATCCAACAAGGTAGCACCTGGGTTAGGGGGCGACGCCATAAAAAAGGTCATTCGCAAGCTCATTCACTTCCCCTAAAGGGGTTGTGCTTTTATGTATGTCGTCCGCCCAAGTTCATCGTTTTGGTGTTCGCAATGTTGCTCCCGCTTTTATGGACCCGCCTCCAAAAACTTTGCCCTCAACTTCCCTGCACGGAATCTCCTATTTTCAAAGATGCTGTGGACACGCACTCTCCTAAGTTATCCCATCGCTCATTACTCACTCCCGTAATTTAGAAATCCCAATATCCGAGAAGGTGTGGACACGAGTTCTATCGAATCGTTCCGCTGGTAATGAGTGGTGGTGTGGACACGCTCTGTTTAAAACCGGATGGACCCAAACTCAAAAGCAAGGAGATTTTCAAGTTCTGAGAATTACTCTATTTCAAAGAAGGTGTGGACACGAGTTGTATCGAATTGTTCTGCTGGTGATGGGTAATGGTGTGGACGCGCATCTTGTGTTTTCAGTCGGATGATGGGTAATCCTAGATAGGGCCCACCATTTTTTATCTCAGCTAGCGCGGAGGAGAGTGATGAGGTGTCGGCTTGCTCAATTCATTCCCTGGCGGTCATAAATTTTGCTTCTGCAGGGTCTCTGCCGATTCGGTGATGCCGT
Organism: Polynucleobacter sp. 31A-FELB; assembly: GCF_018882405.1. Taxonomy (GTDB): domain Bacteria; phylum Pseudomonadota; class Gammaproteobacteria; order Burkholderiales; family Burkholderiaceae; genus Polynucleobacter. The sequence continues at coordinate 4,325 of NZ_JACVOO010000014.1, forward strand.
TTATTCATTAGCTAGCTGTAAAGGTGCTCAGGGAGCCTTTAAAAGCTTTCTAGAGCCTTCGGCTGGATCTTGGGGCAACCCCTTGTCAGCTTTACATAACCAACACCTTATACGCAGCTCATGAACCAGAAAATACTCTGGTCTATGAGCTGTTCGCATTCACAAGTTCATGCCGCATAACGGGTTGTTATGTCTGGCGCTTTTGAATGCTGAGTCGGGAAAAATCGTTTTTTGCTTCCAAAAACTCTTTCCCTTTCATCCCCCAAAAGAAAACTGTCGGCAGTTCCCTGCTTGCTTCGCCATTTCCGTCAAATGGCTATCGCCTACAGTCCGCTTGATCCACAAAACGGATCAATCCCACTGAGGTCTTTGCTCTCGCTCGACCGAGGCGGCTGCGCAGTGATTGTCCCAATGAACGGATCGCGGTAATGAATTCCCGCTTCCTTTTTGCCATGGGGCCTTTGCATTTTATGAGGATGACTCTAGGGCAACAAACAAGATAAGCAGGGTATGCGAGATCTTTTTTGAAGATAACCCTATCTCATATGGGGGTTATAAAAATTATCTGGATTAAAGAAAAAATTAAAAATATGTTATAAATATTGGTATTAATTATCTTATATATATCAATAACTTACACCATTTTGGTGTATTTTTAGACTAAATACAAAGGACTAAATGTTAGGTGGCGTAATCATTAATTTTGGGGGAATTGAGAAGTCTTTGAATCAGTTTATGACGGAATTCGGCTGTGAAATTAATACTCGCAACCTAGCACGAATAAGATCCAGAATTCGACGCGGGGTTGATGAGTCGAAATGGTTTTCTGAGTCACACATAAATGCTCCATCGAGCTATCTTATGTATCAGAGTTCAGAAGACCGCCTCAGTCCGCCGATATCGCTCGCCGCAAGGGTTGAGCGAGATTACCCCAATCACAATTTTAAGTTCAATACTCTCTATGCCTTTGTAAAAAGAAGGATTTATAAAGATCCACTCCTAGACAGCCCGAGTGAGCTTGAGGTTTTGGTAGCCACATGGGTGCATAAGCAAAAAAAAGAAAAAGCCCGATCCCCAGCTGAGAAAAAAAGAAATTATAGAGAAAGGGTGTTTGAATTTAAGGGTGAGATGCTCACACTGAAAGAGATCTTCTCAATTCTAAAAATTACATACGACCTTACTGCGAGGCAAAAATATCTAAGGAGAATGGATGTCTCTGGATATTCTGTGGAGGAGGCTTTTGATCCGCGGTTTATGAGAAGGGCGAGGGGGAGTGATGATCGGGTAGTCGCAATCGATAAAATTTCCATCCCGGAGCCCGGGAACTTTGAATTGGTGTCAAATGAACCGACCCGCCCAAAAGTAAAGAGCTTCAAAAAACCAAGAGGCCACCCAGTATTTTTTGAGGGAGTAGGGTACAAGGATAAATATAGTTTGTGGAATTCTAATAAATCGAGGGCAGCAGTTGGTTATTCGACCTTCCTATCAAAGTTAACTGAGTTTCCAACCAAAAGCATCACTAATTATCAGATCCTGTATTGCCTTGGTGTTATCGACTCTTGGGAAGATGGCTATTACTTCAACCCGGAAGGTGGGCCAGAAATTCCCACTAAAGCAGAGTTTTTGAAGATTGTGGGGATAGGTAAAGTGACTTTAAAGAGGCGGCTAAAAAAAGGGATGACGTTATCTCAAATTTATAAAAATAAAGGTAATTCAGGGTGTGAGGCAAATGGCGTTCTTAATGCTCGGATGGCTAGCGAAAATCCTAATCGAAAAATCTCCATTTATTTGGCCAAGCTTGAGATGGACGGGAAAAGCAATGTCTATAAAATTGGGATAACTACAACAACCTTTTCTTCAAGATTTTCAGGATTGAGGGCTAAATTTACAGTTAAGGAGTTGCTTGTAGTGGAGGGGGTTATTTCAAAATTATTGCCGCTTGAGCAAGAATTCAAAAACTCAATTTTTGCGCATAAAAAATATTTGCCAACAATTCATTTTGAAGGAAAAACTGAGTGCTACGAGTTGAATGGAGATGACTTGGAATACGCCAAGAGGTTAATGATTGAGTCCTCTTTTAACTATTTTTAATTTGAGTAAGCAAATGGAGCTCATAACTTGCCGTACCAAGATGCGGTACGCCCCAACTAAAAGCAACTTCTTGTTGCTGGCTTTTGCCAATTTTGAAGCGGGAGTATTTCCTATGGAAGGGCACTTCAAGATGACCGAGCAGGAAGCCAAAGAGTTTTTTGCCTACCCAAACGGTGAATACTTTCAGGGTGTAGTTGCCAATGATTCCAGCCTTTTCATCTGGCCAAGTGGCTTTGCGATTTCTGCTAAAGAGTTATATGCCAAGTCGATCAAAGAAGGTCAGTCCCCAGAGTGGGATGTAGAACTCAATATTACGAGGTCTTTGGGCTAGGACTTATTTTTCATCCTTCAAAAGAATGATTAGATTGGGGCAGTCTTTGGTGTCGATGTTCATGTCCTTCCTGTAGAGACACCACTCCTCGTAAGCCTCTTTTGGATTAATCCTACAAAGCCCATATTGTCCGCCGGTCTTGGAATCAGTCATTAAAAACAAACTTCCGCCTTGGGCAGAGGCGCAGTGGGCTGAAGCTGGGTTAGCCATTGCGAGCATACCTACACTTTGAGCCATTACCGCCCCAGAGGCAAAAAGGAAGCTAAAGGCGAGTATCCGCTCAAGATGGGGTAGCAACTTCATGAATTCCTCAGCCTGGTAACGCTTAAGATCTTTGGCGCTTACCATCACCAGCCTTTCATAACCGGTGCTTGTGGTGCCTGACGCGGTGTATTAACTGTAGTATTTGGGACTGATGGGGCTGGAGTAGTCGTATTTGTTCCTGCATACGCACCATTAGGTGAGTAGTAGTTTGTTTGCCCATTATCAATTTGGGATGAACCCACACTTTGACCACTAGGCGTATAGGTGGTTGTTACACCCGAAGGGGTTGTTTGTGTATAGCCTTTGTATAGACCATTGGCATCGTAAATGGCTTGGGCCGATGCAAAGGCAGGAAAAACTAATAGTAAGGTAACAAGATATTTCATTGAAATCTCCACGTGAGGATTGGACGCCGCAGCCCATTTTCATCGATTAGCAGGTATGGTTATCAGTCTAATTGACTGGCGCCAAGTTAAACTAATTAGATAATATTTAATATATTTAGAGAATATATTAATAATCATAGAAACCCTGCCAGCATGGGTTAAAAAATAAAAATTAGGAAATATGAGCGAACAAAATTTATCAAGCTTAATTTGGTCTGTAGCAGACCTTTTGAGGGGTGATTACAAGCAGTCCGACTACGGCAAGGTAATCATGCCGTTTACTGTCCTGCGTCGCTTGGATTGCATCCTAGAGCCAACTAAGATTCAGGTGATTGCAGAGTACGAAAAACGCACAAAAGAGGGTGTAGACCCAACCCCTTTCCTAAATAGGATTTCAAAGCAATCCTTTTATAACAGCTCACCCTTAGATATGAACAAGGTATTGGCTGATCCAGCCCATATCAAGTCAAACCTACTCAACTACATAAATGGCTTCTCAAGTAACGTCAATGACATTTTTGAGCGCTATGAGTTCGACAAGCAAATTGAAAAGCTCGATGAGGCCGGTTTGTTGTTTATGGTTACTAAGAAGTTCGCCGAAGTTGACCTGCATCCTAATGCGGTCAGCAATGCGGGCATGGGAACCTTATTCGAAGAACTAATCCGCAAATTTGCTGAACTTTCTAATGAGACAGCGGGGGAACACTTCACGCCACGCGAAGTTATTCGTCTCATGGTTGATCTATTGCTTCATGCTGATAGCGAAGCCTTATCAAAACCTGGCGTCATTAGAACCATCTATGACCCGACGGCAGGAACCGGCGGCATGTTATCTATTGCCGAGGAATATCTAACTGGCCCTAATGGCTTAAACCCAGATGCAACCTTAATCGTTCATGGTCAAGAGCTAAATCCAGAATCGTTCGCCATCTGTAAAGGTGACATGTTGATTAAAGGTCAGGACATTTCGAATATTAAGTTTGGAAATACACTATCAAATGATGGTCATGCTGACGCTAAGTTTGACTATGGAATTTCCAACCCGCCATTTGGAGTTGAATGGAAAAAATCTGAAAAGGAAGTGAAGTACGAGCACGATCGCTTGGGTTTTGCGGGACGTTTTGGCCCGGGGTTGCCTCGGATATCAGACGGAAGTCTTTTATTTCTTTTGCATCTAGTTTCAAAAATGCGCGAACCAGAAAAGGGTGGCGGAAGGGTTGCAATCGTACTTAATGGTTCACCTTTATTTAGTGGTGGAGCGGGTTCAGGCGAATCTGAAATTAGGAAATGGGTCATTGAGCAAGACCTACTTGAGGCAATTATTGCCCTGCCAACAGATATGTTCTACAACACGGGGATTTCAACTTATATTTGGATACTTTCAAATCATAAATCTAAAGAACGGAACGGAAAAATCCAGTTAATTAATGGGATTGATTTCTATCAGAAAATGCGCAAGAACCTTGGATCAAAGCGTAAAGAATTATCTGATTCGGATATCAAAACTATTGGTAACCTTTATTTCAATTTTAAGGAAACAAAGGAATCAAAAATTTTTGAGGGTAATGATTTTGGATATACATCCATTACTGTGGAGAGACCACTAAGAGATGCTTCAGGAATGGTGGTTTTGTCAAGCAAAGGTAAAACAAAAGGAAAACCTCAATCTGACGCTGATTTGCGTGACACTGAAAATGTGCCCCTCAAAGAAAATATACAAGAGTATTTCAAACGCGAAGTTTTGCCGCATGCACCAGATGCATGGATTGATGAATCTAAATCAAAAGTTGGCTACGAAATTCCATTTACACGCCATTTTTATGAATACAAACCACCTCGTGAGCTTAATGAAATCGATGCCGAGCTCAAACTAGTTATTTCGGAAATACAATTTTTGTTGTCAGAGGTATCGTAGTGACTTTTGCCCGATATAGTAAATACAAGGCTGTTGATGTTCCCTGGATTCAGGAGATACCTTCGCATTGGGGATTTCAATCAATTAAGTCAATCCTTGTTGAAAGGATTGAGAAGAATAGTCCGATAAAAACGAAAGATATACTCTCGCTAACCATGGATAGAGGGGTTATTCCTTACGCTGAACGCGGTGGTGGTGGTAATAAAGCGAAAGAGGACATTAGCTCGTACAAGTTGGCTTATCCAGGCGATATTGTTTTAAACAGCATGAACGTTGTAGCTGGTTCAGTGGGACTATCGAAGTACTTTGGAGCAGTTAGCCCCGTCTATTACATGTTGTATGCGAGAAATGCCGATGTAAATATTGGTTACTACGACAAAATATTTTCATCAACGGTATTCCAAAGAAGTCTTTTGGGGCTCGGCAATGGAATTCTCATGAAGGAAACTGAGCTATCTGGGAAATTAAATACCATTCGACTGAAGATTCCCATTGATAAGTTAAACATTCAATATCTACCGCTCCCCCCAGTTGACGAGCAAATGAAAATATCTGGGTTTCTTGAAGAAATCAATTTTAAGGTCAACAAATTGATTCAGAAGCAAGAAAAATTAATTTCGCTATTAATGGAAAAGCGGCAAGCATTAATTAGTAACTATATTACTAGGGGTATTTATAAAAACACCCCCCTTAAGGAATCCAATGTCGAATGGTATGGGGAAATACCTGCTCATTGGGAGGTTACTAAATTTAAATTCTTACTAAACGAATCTCTTCAATACGGAGCCAATGAATCTGGAGATGCTGGGCAAGAGGGTTGGCCAAGATACATCAGGATTACTGATATTGATTCCGATGGAAACCTTAAAAATGAATCTATAAAAACATTGAACCCAGAATTAGCTGCTCCATACATACTTAAGCATGGAGATATTTTATTTGCAAGAAGTGGCGGCACGGTAGGGAAGAGTTTTATTTTTGATGGTGCTTATGGGGAATCCTGCTTTGCTGGATACCTAATTAAAGCTTCTGTTGATTCAACAAGAATTCTTCCGGAGTATTTAAAATATATAACCGAATCTCATATGTACTGGGAGTACATTTTAGGAACTCAATCTCAGTCGACAATTCAGAATGTTAGTGCAGAAAAGTATGCAAGATTGCCTATTCCACTCCCGACAATCGATGAGCAGCATGTAATTTGTAAAAAGCTTGATGCTGTTTGCAACAAAATGAACGAATTGGTGAGCAAGTCGAAAGAATCTGTATCGCTGCTGCAAGAGCATCGCGCAAGCCTCATATCTGCAGCGGTAACTGGAAAAATTGACGTAAGAGAGCTAGCTTAATAAGAAAGAAAATAAATGGCTATACACAATGAAATTGAATTTGAGAATGACCTTTGTGACTATCTAAAGTCACATGGTTGGTTGTATTCCAAGGACGACACCGGATACGACGTAGAGCGCGCAATCTTCCCTGAAGATTTGCTTGGCTGGATACAAGACACCCAGCCTGAAGCTTGGGCTCGCTTAAAGAGCTTTCATAACGGTAAAAGCGAGAGTGTGGCTCTTGACCGCTTAGTAAAGGTAATGGAGACCGAAAGCTCTTTACATGCGCTACGCAAGGGTTTTAAAGCTACTGGAGCGGGATCAGGCGGCTTTGAATTGATTCAATTTGCGCCAGCCCATAGCTTTAACCCAGAAACAAAGGCGAAATACGACAAGATTCGTCTGCGAGTCATGCGACAGGTTCATTACTCTGCTCATAACCGCAATTCAATTGATTTGATTCTCTTTGTAAATGGTATTCCAGTTGCAACCTTGGAGTTAAAGACCGATTTCACGCAGGGCATTGATGATGCGAAGAATCAATATCGCACCGACAGAAATCCTAAGGATCCACAAACTAAGCAGATTGAGCCGCTCTTGCAGTTCAAGCGTGGCGCATTAGTTCACTTTGCGGTATCTACATCTGAAGTGTGGATGACAACAAAGCTTGCTGGAATGGATACTTTCTTCCTGCCATTTAATAAAGGCTTTAATGGTGGAAAAGGTAACCCTCCGAATAAGGATGGTTACCAAACGGCATACCTATGGGAGCAAATTCTCCAAAAGGACCAATTCTTAAAGATTCTTGAAAGCTTTATTCAATTAGAGCGCAAAGAAGTAATCGAAAAGAATGGTGAGAAGAAGATCAAAGAAACGATGATCTTCCCAAGGTATCACCAGTTAGATGCGGTAACTAAATTGGTGGAAGCAGTAAGAGAAGAAGGCGCTGGGAAGAATTACTTATTTCAGCACTCAGCCGGTTCCGGTAAGTCCAATACGATTGGCTGGAGCGCTCATAAGTTGGCAACGATTCATGATGCGAAAGATCAAAAGATATTTGATACCGTCATCGTGATAACTGACCGCACGATTCTTGACGAGCAGCTACAAGATACTATTAATCAATTCTCCCAAACACCAGGCTTGGTAGTTTCAATTGATTCAGAGAATGGCTCTAAATCAGGACAACTCGTTGAAGCCTTGCGAAGTGGTGCGATGATAGTCGTGGTCACTTTGCAGACCTTCCCGTTCATTTTGAAAGAGATTCGAGAGACGGCAGACCTATCCAAGAGAAACTTTGCAGTAATTGCCGATGAGGCGCACTCTTCACAGACAGGTGCATCGGCTGGAAAGCTGCGCAAAGCATTAAGTTCTGAACAAGTAGAGGCTGAGGATGATGAATCCTATGAGGACTACCTAGGGCGAGAAACGCAAAGCCGTGCGCTACCGCCAAATGTGAGCTTCTTGGCGTTTACTGCCACTCCAAAAGCTAAGACATTGGAGTTATTTGGTAGAAAAGACGCCAACGGAATGCCAAGGCCGTTTCACCAGTACACCATGAAGCAAGCCATTGAAGAAGGCTTCATTCTTGACGTATTGCAGAATTACACACCATATAAAGTTGCCTACAAACTTGCTCATAATGGCAAGGATTGGGACGACAAAGAGGTCGATAAGTCTGATGCGGCAAAAACAATTGCTCGTTGGGTAAGACTGCATCCACACAATATCTCCCAAAAGGTAGCCATCATTGTTGAGCACTTTAGAGCTAATGTAGCTTGGCGCTTAAATGGGGAGGCTAAAGCGATGGTGGTGACGGATTCCAGGCAAGCCGCGGTTCGCTACAAGATTGAAATGGACAAGTACATTGCATCTCAAGGCTACTCAAAAGAGCTTGCTACCTTAGTGGCGTTCTCTGGCGATGTAGAGGACCCTGAGTATGGTGGTGAGAAGTTCACCGAAGGCAATATGAATAAACAACAAAAAGGTATGGGAATTCGTGAGGCTTTTGCCACGGACGAGTTCAAGGTTCTTATTGTTGCCAACAAGTTTCAAACTGGCTTTGACCAACCATTGCTGATGGCAATGTATGTGGATAAGCGTATTGATGGCATTACAGCCGTTCAGACCTTATCAAGACTCAATAGAACGACATTTGGCAAAGACATTACCTATGTGCTTGATTTTGTAAACGATACAGAAACCATTCGATTGGCGTTTGAGCCGTACTACGAGACAACTGAGTTACTCGCGACAACGGATCCCAATAAGGTTTATGACTTGGAAACCAAGCTAGGAAAACAGGGTATATATTCAGAGCAAGATGTGAAGAACTTTGTTGAAGCTTATCGCAAGCCAAAGGCAAAGCAGCAAGATATTCAAGCCGCTCTATCAGTGCCGGTCTCACGCTTTAATGGTCTCTTTAATGCAGCAGAAAACAAGGACGATAAAGAAGAGCTAGATAGATTGGCGCTTTTTGAAAAAGACTTAGGAACATTTTGTCGTTTCTATGATTTTCTGTCTCAAATCGTCAATTACGCAGATACCGACCTAGAAGCTAAGTACCTATTCTTTAGGCATTTAGCTCCGCTAATTAAGCCAGAGAATCGTCGTCTACCAATCGACCTTGCTGGCCTTGAGATGACCCATTACAAGTTAGAGGCTGGTAAGGCCCAATCAATTAAATTAAGCGGCGGAGAACAGCTTAAGGGCGGCGGTGACGCTGGTAGCGGTGTCTATAGAGACCCCGAAGTAGTCAAGCTAGAGGAATTGCTTGGAAAGCTCAATGATTTATTCCCAGAAATTACTGACACTGATAGGATTAATCTATTTAATAATGCAAAGAGCAAGATGCTTGATAACGAAGAGCTTCGCAAGCAAGCAATGGCTAATAGCGAAGACCAATTTAGTCAATCTCCTAAGTTTGAGGAGGAAATGCTTGATAACTTAATTTCAAGTATGGATAGCCATAGAGCGATGACGACAAAATTGTTAAACGATGACAGGCTAAGAGCAAGGTTCAAAGACTTGCTTGCTAAGAGTGTTTTTAATGAAATTAATGGATCAAGAATATAGCTATGTACTTTAAAAAGCTGACAATCAAAAATTTTGGGCCAATAAAATCATTTGATTTTAATTTTTCTTTTCTTGGTAATGGAAATCCTAAGCCCCTCGTGTTAGTCGGCTTAAATGGCTCCGGCAAATCAATAGTCCTTGCCCATCTAATAAACGCGCTAATAACTATTAAGCAGCAATCGTTTGAAGATGTCGAAATTAACAATGGCAAAGTCTATAAATACAGAAGTCCGCTATATATATCAATAGGAGAAGCTTTTTCTTTTTCAAAAGTTGAATTTCAAAACGATTTATATGTATCTGACTGGACATTGAATTGCAAAAAGAAGGATTTTGTATCAAACGCAGGAATTGTGCCTAATTTAGATTTTTGGGGAGATATTCCAGAACACGAAAATTCTTACTTTTCAACAAATGCAAGTCAAAAATCAGATAAGGTAAATGAAATATTCTCTGATTCTGTTGCGATTTATTTTCCAGTGAATAGGTATGAAGAGCCTGCTTGGTTAAATCAGGATGACTTAAAAATTCAAGCACATTTTTCTGAGCTAAGAAGAGTAAGCGGAATATCAAATCGTGAAATTATTCAAACTAATCCACTTAAAAAAAATCAGGATTGGGTTTTGGATGTGGTGCTAGATAAGTATGTAAATGAAGCAAAGTTTATGGATATGCCATTGCCGCAAGGGGTAAGCGGTCCAACGCCAACAGTGCAACTTACACACTACGTCGGGCAGAATACTTTGATGCTTGAAGGCATCAATGAGATTCTTGGAAAAATCCTTATGGAGAGCGGTGCGCACCTGAGAATTGGTGTGGCAAACAGAAAAAATCGACAAATATCTGTAATGGCTGGCAACGAAGTTTTGGTTCAGAATATTTTTCAACTTTCAACCGGCGAATCAATTTTATTAAATCTGTTTTTATCAATACTTCGAGATTTTGATTTGTCAACGCAGCAAGATACGCCGCTAGCTGAAATTTGCGGAATAGTCATTATTGATGAAGTTGATGCACATCTTCATATTGTTCAGCAAACTCAATTTTTGCCAAAATTAATTAAGCTTTTCCCAAAAATACAATTTATTCTTACAACGCATTCGCCGTTTTTCATACTCGGCTTGAATAAGCAGCTTGGCTTGGAGGGATTCGATATTATTGAATTGCCTGATGCAAGATTAATTAAACCTTCTGAGTTTTCTGAGTTTGAATCACTGTTTGATAGCGTTGAAGACGCTCAGAACTTGCAGCTCATAGTAAATAAGAGCACAAAGCCAATAGTATTTGTGGAGGGAACTATTGATATAGATTACATCAATAAAGCAGCAGCCCTTCTTGGAAAGCAAAACATTTTAGATGCTATTGAATTAAGAGACGCCGGAGGATTTGGTGGGCTGAATAAAATTCATGGTGTTGCAAAAACACCGATTGTTCATGCTTTTGCAGTTAGATTTATGCTTCTCTATGATTGCGATGTTTCAAAAAATGATCAAACACAAGATGGGTATTATTTGAAGGTAATTCCGCAATATGCAAACCCTATTGAGAAGGGCATCGAGAATTTATTCTCGAAAGATGTCATTGAGTTATTGAGGCAAGAAAATCCAAGATTTATAGATATAACCCCGGCACATAATAAAGTTATCAGAGGGGTGAACTCTGTCATACCTGAAAAATTGGAAATTAATTCCGATGAAAAACGTAACATTTGTAACTGGCTAGTATCAAAAGCTAATAAATCGCATTTTGAGGGGTTTTCTATTATTTTCGATTTTATTGAATCGTTTATAAACGGAAAATAAACTCCCTCCATCATGAGGCTTGCTAATTTTTATGGCTACCTCTTATTTGCCCCGCCATCGCCATTCCTTTAGTGGTTGCATTTTAGAGCGATAAGGGCTACAAAAATTACTTAACCAAGGGAAATCCAGTTCTTTGGTTTCTCCTCATGCAGATTTTTTGAAACCATATTCATATATCGCTGCATAGAGCGCAGATCTTTGTGACCGCTATTTACTTGAATCTTAGGTATGGTCCATCCATATTCAACCATGCGGGAACAAAACTCATGACGCAGATCGTGAAAATGCAAGTCTTCAATTCCAAGCCTGCGAACCGCCCTTGGGAAGACGCTAGAGACAGTATCTCCAGAGTAAGGGAAGACTAGCTCGGGATGCTTTCCTTTTTGCGCCATCAAAATTTCGAAAGTGTCATATCCGGTTTGCCAGATCAGGGCAATTTCATTATCTTTCCCCACTTTTTGTCTGGGATCTTTTCGATCTCTAATCCAAATAGTTTTATTGGCTTCATTGAGCTCTTTCCACTCGAGCCTCAGAATCTCGCCTAGGCGAAGCCCAGTTCCTACGGCAAAACGAATCAATATACCAAGAGGAATATTTCGCTCGGGTCTGATAACTTCAAAATAATTAATCAAGCGATCAAGCTCATCTTGGGATGGCCTTCTGGATCGCTCAACTCCATCATGAATCAAATAATTCATCTCAAGCGCTCTTCGAGATTCGGTGATAAGGGTTTCGTTAACGGCGTATTGCTCTGCCTTTGCCCATTTCAGAACGGTACCGATATAACTAAATTCAGCATTCATCGTGCTGCCACCAGCTCCCGGCAGTTCTTTTACCGTCCCATTCTTTAGGGTTTTAAATTTTGGCAGCTGCCTTTCTTTTCCGTGACGAATGAGATCTTGGGTGCTCAGACTATCAATACGTTTTTTAGCTAACTTGGTATCTTTAATTAGCTTGTAGGCGCCAAGCTTTGAGCGTCTAAAGTTGTGCCCAAGTTCTTTGAGGTAAAGGTCAATCAGGTCGGCAAGGGTGAGCTCACCTTTTTTATTTTGATTGAAGGTTCCTTGTAAAATCTCCGCAAGCGTTATCTTCTTATAGGATTCTGCTTGCTTTCGTGTTTTGAAGGATTTGGAGATTTTGAAAGTCTCCCCTGTGAAGGGGCAACGTTGCCTAATCCGAACTTTAAAGGTCGATCCTTTGACGCCATTTAGCTCCGTAATAAAATCATTTTGCTTTTCCATGACTCTCATTTTAAATGGATTTGGGGCAAAAAAGGGAGCATGAGTTGGGGAATTAGGGCAATTTAAGACCAAAAACTATGAATAACAACGAATTTAACCCCAATAAAATCAATGAGATAGAGAAAATAAGCCCTAAGAGGCTTGCCGTGGCACCCATGATGGAGTGGACGGATCGTCACTGCCGTTCTTTTCATCGGACTCTGACAAAAGAGGCGGTTCTCTATACCGAGATGGTGACTACCGGCGCTCTTATTCACGGGGATGTGCCACGTCATTTGGATTATTCACAAGACCAGCATCCCGTCGTTCTTCAATTAGGTGGATCGGAACCCTCCGATTTAGCTAAAGCTGCAGAGTTAGCCCAGCAGTGGGGTTATGACGAGATTGATCTCAACTGCGGTTGCCCATCAGAGCGTGTGCAGCGCGGTGCCTTTGGTGCTTGCCTCATGGCCGAGCCTAAGCTAGTTGCTGATTGCGTTAAAGCAATGAAGGCTGCAGTCGATACCCCAATTACAGTAAAACATCGACTTGGTTTAGATTCCATGGACGCTGCTAATTCAGAGGCAGATTATCAATTTGCTCTCAACTTTATTCTCTCAGTAGCGGATGCTGGCGCAAGTCAGGTGACTATTCATGCACGTAATGCTGTTCTTAAGGGTTTATCTCCCAAAGAGAATCGCAGTAAACCACCATTACGTTATGAGGTAGCAGCCAAGCTTCGTCTAGATGCGCAAAAGCAGTTTCCGAATCTCAAAGTACTGCTGAATGGCGGACTAGAAACCAACGACCAAATTGCTGGCCATTGGGATGACTTTGATGGCTTTATGGTCGGCAGGGCAGCCTATCATTTTCCAGCGTTGCTTTTGGGTTGGGATGACATGATCAAGACCGATGGCGATGCTGCTGGCTACCTCTTTAGCGAGACCGAATGGCATCGTATTCAGATTGCATTGGTGAAACAGGTGCAGGCTTGGTTTGATGAATGTCAGGCCAAAGGAAAGCCTTTTTATATCGGTGCATTTACCCGCCATATTTTGGGCTTGGCACACGGTAGGGCTGGCTCCCGTTACTGGCGCCAGCGCCTTTCTGATCACCATGCACTGGCTAAAGTTCAAAGCAAAGCGGCTATTTTGGATTTCTTTATCGATGCGAGCTTGTGCCTTGGGGATTGGGCTGCGTTTGATTTTGAAAGCGCCTAAACCCTGATTCCAAGCCATTTTTGACAGGGTTTTGCCTCAAAAGCTATAATCTATGTCTTCAGTGGCGGACGTAGCTCAGTTGGTAGAGTCCCAGATTGTGATTCTGGTTGTCGCGGGTTCGAGCCCCGTCGTTCGCCCCATATTCTATATGGCTCTTAAGGTTTTTAGAAGCCTTAAAGGGGTTCCAAAAAAGTAACCACATGGTTACTTTTCTCATTTAAGTTCAGATAAGCCTCATTTCAAGTGCTCAGGATCATATTTTCCTGTGCGACAACCAGATAGCGATACTTATGTTTCGCATCTAATCAGGTTGATGCAAGTCGGAGTATCAAAAGACTGGTCGGCTGCAATCGGCCTCAAGTTACCAAATTCAGCAACGCCCTACTTATGCAGAGTATTTGCTTTTGCTTTTTGTGGATAAGATTATTTTATTGCGAGTTATTTAACCCAGTTGCTTGCCCTCATATATGTATGTACAATGTAAATATGACTTCATTGAGATTTGAATGGGAGGCCCGAAAAGCTTCGGCTAATCTGAAAAAGCACGGCGTTTCATTTGAAGAAGCGAAATCTGTGTTTTCTGATGAGGGTGCCAAATTAATTTCCGATCCCGATCATTCGGAGGATGAAGACAGATTTATTTTGCTAGGTGTAAGCCACGCTCTTCGGATAATTTTGGTTTGCCATTGTTATCGAAGTGAAGGCAATACCATTCGTATTATTTCGGCTCGTAAGGCGACGCCTAAAGAGTCAAAAGCTTATTAAAGGTGATGAACATGCGTAAAGAATATGATTTCTCAAAAGCCCGTAAAAATCCATATGCTTCTATGCTCAAGAAGCCTATTACGATTCGTTTAGACGAAGATTCTGTTAGCTACTTTAAGTCCGTGTCAGAAGAAGTGGGCATTCCTTATCAAAGCCTCATCAATCTCTATTTGCGTGATTGTGCGGCATCTCATAAGAAGTTAAACCTTAGCTGGAAGTAGTTTGGAGATTGGGTTAAATATCCCGAGCCCTGGCCGATGGCAGTTGTTGATCGCTGTTGAAATCTTAAAATAGACTCCTTCAGCTTGCTCAAGAGAATTTATCTTTTCATGGTGACCAGGGTTTGTAACCCTTTGATTTTATTGAGTTGAAAAATTGAAAAAGTAACCATGAATCACCTTGTAAGCCATATTCTCTTGATATAAGCCTTCAGATTGTGATTCTGGTTATCGCGGGTTCGAGCCCCGTCGTTCGCCCCACCGAATACTGCAGTATCCTAAAGCTCCCTTTGCGGAGCTTTTTTATTTTTCTCGATTTCATCCATGAAAAAATTCGATCTTTTACCTATTCTTTTTGGCTTATTGCTTTCTGTTATCGCGATATATTTCATGTTGCGACCATCCACTGCAACTAGTGCTCCTGCATCAACCATTCCCGTTGTAAAAGTGGGCACTGTGTCTTGGGATCAAACTGAGATGACGATTGCCGATGTCAAAACCTTTTCTGATGCTACTGGCTTTGTAAGTGAGGCAGAGAAAAATGGCGGCGGACTTTCTTATGAAGCGGGCTTTGTGAAAAAGCCGGGCTGGACTTGGAAAACCCCTTATGGTGTTCCTGCGAAAGCGAGTGAGCCTGCAGTGCATCTAAACCAAGCTGAAGCTGTATCTGTTTGCCGTTTCTATGGCAAACGTTTACCTACTGAAGCTGAGTGGACATCTGCAGCTTTTTTGGAGCAAAGAGAAACCCCTCCAACTGGCTATACCAAGGGTCAACGTTATCCATTTCCAGGTGGAGCTACTCCAGAGGTCTCGCATTGCTTAAGCGGATGCGGTGACTATAAGGGTGTAGCGCCAGCAGGCGCATTAAACCGCGGCACTGGTCATGTGCCTACAGGTACCACTAAGCCAGGAGTCAATGGCTTGTTGGACATGGGTGGCAACGTTTGGGAGTGGACTGCTACTGAGCGCAATGGTGGCTTTATTACTCGTGGCGCTTCCTGGTGGTACGGCCCAGAAAGACAAAAAGAGTCTGATGTGGAATCCAAGCCCGCCGATATTGGCGTGGTTTATATAGGCTTTCGCTGCGTTAGCTGATCCCATGAAACAATAGGGGATGACCAATCCTGTAGTCGATCCATCCGCTATTGAAATTACTCCTGAATACCAGGATGTAATCGACGCTATTGAGCGTCACGACCCCTATATCTTTGTGAGTGGTAAAGCAGGCACTGGTAAGACCACCTTAATTGGTTATCTACGTGAGAACATTCCTGGCAACGTAGTGGTAGTGGCGCCTACTGGCGTAGCTGCGTTACAAGTCAAGGGTGTCACGATTCATTCCTTCTTTCGTTTGCCACCCCGTTTGATATTCCCGGAAGAAGATATCAAGCCTTTAAAAGACAAGCGCCTCTACAAAGATATTCGTCTACTCATCATTGATGAGATCTCTATGGTGCGAGCAGATGTGGTCGATGCGATGGATTTGTTCTTGCGTGCTAACGGCCCACATAAGAGCCAACCCTTTGGCGGCATTCAGGTGATGTTTGTGGGGGATTTATTCCAGTTACCTCCTGTGGTCTCCAATGCTGATATGCAGGTGCTCTCTGAGCGTGGTTACGAGGGTCCTTATTTCTTTTGCGCCATGGCCTTGCATCGTAAAGATGTGACTATGGTGGAGTTATCCAAGATCTTCCGTCAAAAAGATGCGCACTTTGCAGGCTTACTCAATCAAATCCGCATAAACCAAGACATTGATGAAGCGCTCGACACCTTAAATGCTGTTTGTTATGAAACTAATAAAGAGGCTGATGAGCAAACGATCACCTTAACAACAACTAACGCACGCGCAGACCAAATTAATGGCGCAGGTCTTCGAGCATTAACGACTGAAGCCAAGGTCTACACCGGTAACAGCACGGGTAAGTTCAATGTGGATGATCGCAACTTGCCATCACCAAATCATCTGACTCTAAAAGTTGGCGCAAAGGTCATGTTTACGGCAACGGATAGCAATTTTCCTAAGCGTTGGGTAAACGGCACTATTGGCGTCGTTCGCGAATTGCTGCCCAATACAGTAAAGGTCGTGGTACAGAACGGACCATACTCAAATACAGTTGAAGTCAAAGGTCACCAGTGGGAGTCTTATCGCTATGACCATGACATGATGTCTGGAAGGATTTCACCAAACATCATTGGTACCTTTGTGCAGATTCCGCTCATGTTAGCTTGGGCTGTCACTATTCATAAGAGTCAAGGCAAAACCCTCGATAAGATCAAAGTCGATTTATCTTCAGGAGCGTTTGCATCGGGGCAGGTCTACGTGGCCCTGAGTCGCTGCACCTCAATTGAGGGCATCACTCTTGAGCGACCTATACAGCCCAAAGATGTGAGCTGTGATCAAGAGGTGAAGCGTTTCTACATGAACTGTTTGCCTAGTTAAGCTGCCTTTGCCATTCTCTTGCCAGTCTTTTGTTTCTCGGCCCGCTGCTTTTCCAGTGCTTCGCTGGCAATTAGCTTAAATTCACCCTCTACGAATCGTTTTAAGGCCTCACGCATAAGAGGTTGGTAGCCCATATCGTATTTGGCGCCCAAGAGCTTAAAAGACTCAATCAAGTCCTGCTCTAGTCTGATGGAGATCATTTGTAGCCCCAGCGCCTCATCAATTTGAGTGCCGATTTTTTTATCAACAGCTCTCGCATGCTTGATGTCGCTACCTAGCTGACCACTTTCCCAGGCCTCCGCAGAATTTTCTATTTTTACCTTCTTACTTTTTGCGATCATCGCTTTCCTCGCTCTTGAGTTTTAATATTTCGCCACTTTCACAGAAATGGCACTTTTAGTAAGGTGTTGTTATTGATTGATTGATTGATACAAATCTTATCAAATAGAGAAATTACAAAAGTGCTTGGGTTGATTAACCCATGATTGAAAGAGTGGGATTTATTCAGAAGGGGTTGAGCGGTGGTGCCCCATTAAAATTTCTCGGGTTGCTCACTCCGTTCTATTAATATGAAAAAAGATCTTACCGGCCATGATGAACTCCTTGACTCAAGGCGCGGCATTTCAAAGACACTTCCTTCGGAGAGGGTGGTGCCTAGAGTGGGTTGGAGCGAAAGTTCAAAAGCGATCACCAGGGACGGCGACGACTATTTACGTTTGGGTGATTTCCTGAATCTAGAGGATCAAGAGCTGGAGTGGTGAGCTTTTTAGAACCCAGCTGCCAATCCATCGCGGCGATGGTCACTACCAGCTATGTAAGCATCTTTAGTTTCTTCACCCAATAGCGCAATAGCTTGAGCACTACCAAAGTCCAAGCTGTTGGCTGGCATCACCATAACTTCATGTCCCATCGCCTTTAATCCGTCCACTACAGCGGCTGGCATGGAAGCCTCCACAGTCAGTTTGCCCACATCATCAATTCTCCAGCGGGGTGCATCTGAGCAGGCTTGTGGGTTGAGGTACTCATCTACAAAACGCATCACAAACTGAATATGTCCTTGTGGCTGCATATTGCCACCCATCACACCAAATGCCATTGCGGGCTGATTACCCTTGGTTAAGAATGCCGGAATGATGGTGTGGAAAGGGCGCTTACCTGGTGCAACTTGATTCGGGTGACCATCCGCCAAGCTAAAGCTCATGCCGCGGTTATGGAATGCAATGCCACCCGGAGCAACAACACCTGAACCAAAGCCCTTGAAGTTCGACTGAATATAAGAAATCATCATGCCGGATTCATCTGCGGCGCAAAGGTAAACGGTACCTCCAGCATGGGGATCTCCAGCACCATAGCTACCCGCTTGATTGTGATTAATTAGTGCGGCACGACTAGCCAAATAATCTCTATCTAGCAATTTGCTTGTTGGGACCCTCATGGTGCTGGCATCAGATACATGAGCGTATGCATCTGCAAAGGCAATGCGCATCGCTTCTACTTGAAGATGAATACGTTGCGCTGAGTTGGCTGGGTATTGCTTGACATTGGCAGCCTGCAAAATACCGAGTGCCATTTGTGCCACGATGCCGGAACCATTCGGCGGAATCTCATGGAGGGTGTAGTCACCATAATCAAAGGCTAAAGGCTCAACCCATTCAGTTTGATTATTGGCAAAGTCGGCCATTGTGAAACAGCCACCAGTGCTTTGGGCAAAGTCGACCATGCTTTGAGCTAACTTGCCCGTGTAAAAAGATTCACCTTCAGTGTCGGCGATTTCGCGAAGGGTTTTAGCTTGCGCAGGGTAGCGCCAGAGTTGTCCAGCAGTAGGTGCTTTGCCATCAATTAAAAATGAATCAGTAAAGCCCGGTTGATTTTTGAGAATCGGAATCGCTTCACGCCACTGGCGGGCAATTACAGGTGAGACTGGAAAGCCATTTTCTGCATAATCAATTGCGCGCTTAAAGAGTTGTGCAAAAGGTAGCTTGCCAAACTTGCGAGATAACTCAATCCATCCAGAAATCATGCCAGGCACAGTGATGGTATTCCAACCAATGAGGTCCATTGCTGCTTTACCGGCAAAGTAGTCTGGTGTCCAAGCTGCTGGGGCACGACCAGAGGCATTCATGCCATGGAGTTTCTTGCCATCCCATATCAATGCAAAGCCATCACCACCAAGGCCATTCATCGTGGGCTCAACTACGGTAAGCGTGATTGCTGTAGCTAAGGCTGCATCAACCGCATTGCCGCCGTTTTGCAAAACTTCAATGCCAGCTTGGGTAGCTAAAGGCTGTGAACTAGCAACGGCATTCTTAGCGAGGACTGGGGCGCGGCCGCCGCCAAAGGGAGGGGATATCAACATAGTCTGAAATTCTCTTAATTAAACACGTGATACAAAATTGGAATAGCCACAGCACTAATAACGCCGTTCATGCCCATAGCGAGACTGGCATAAGTTCCCGCTTCAGGATGAATGCTAAATGCGCGTGAGGTGCCAATACCGTGGGCACCAATGCCAATCGCAAAACCACGCTGCCACCAAGCTTTCATTCCCAGTGCATTCAGAATAAAGGGCGCCAAAATAGCTCCCAAAATTCCGGTAGTAACAGCAAAGATAGCAGTCAAGGTTGGGGACACGCTAATACGCTCAGCAATACCCATGGCGATCGGTGCGGTGACTGATTTAGGATACATGGCTCCAGTAATGCTGGAGTCAGCCCCGAACAATTTAGCGATATTCACTGCGCTAATAATGGATACCAAGCCACCAGCAAGTAAAGACGCTAGCAAGGGAAGGGATCGACCCTTCAGGCTACTTAAGCCTCTATAGATAGGTATAGCCAAGGAGACCGTTGCTGAACCTAACAAGAAGTGAATAAATTGTGCACCCTCAAAGTAGGTAGAGTAGGGCATCTCAATAAGCTGAATCATGCTGGCCACCAAAATGATGGCAATCGCTACTGGGTTAGCCAAAGGATTTTGTTTGGTAGCTTTATAAATCGATAGGCCAATTTGATAGGCAGCCAATGTGATGAACAGTGCAAATAAAGGGCTACCCGAGAGATAAACCCAAATCTCCACAATCGAGTGCTTTTCACTCATGATTCAGTGCTTTCCGGTTTTGCACTCAGAAAGCGAACAACAATTGCCGTGGTAGCAATTGTCAAAATCACACTAGCAACTAAAGCACTCACAATAGCTAGGGCATTGGCTTTGAGTTGGGGTAAAAATAGCACCACGCCAACTGCTGCTGGTACGAATAAGAGTCCAAGGTACTGACTAAAGCCATCCGCCACCATGGCGAGCTCATGATTAATTCCCTTGCGCAGTACTAGCCAAATAATCAGCAGTACCAGACCAATAACAGGGCCAGGAAGGGTGGGTAGGGCGAATTTGGAGACAAGCTCACCCAAGCTTTGGAATAAAAGAATTTGAACAAGGCCGGAGATCATGGGCGGGGCCTCAGAAACTCAGATCAATCGGAGAAGACTACAGAGGTTGCACCGTTAATCAAAACACGATCATGCAGGTAATAGCGAAGGGCGCGTGATAGAACAGTACGCTCCAAATCACGGCCTTTACGAACTAAGTCTTCGGGTGTGTCGCCATGGGTAACGCGCGTGACATCTTGCTCAATGATCGGACCTTCATCCAAATCGCTGGTAACAAAGTGTGCTGTTGCGCCAATCAATTTAATACCGCGGGCATGAGCCTGGTGGTAAGGCTTAGCACCTTTAAAGCTTGGTAAGAATGAGTGGTGAACGTTAATGCAGCGTCCAGATAGCTTGGTGGATAAGTCATCAGACAGGATTTGCATATAACGCGCCAGGATCACCATATCTACTTTTGAATCGGCGACGATTTCTAGTAACTTGGCTTCTTGAGCAGGCTTCGTTTCTGGTGTTACTGGCAGGTGATAAAACGGAATATCTGCAAAATCAATGCTGGCATATACCTCACGCGGATGGTTAGAAACAATTCCACAAATGATCATTGGCAATTCACCGATGCGCCAGCGATAGAGCAAATCTACGAGACAGTGATCCAGCTTGGACGCCATGATTAGTACGCGCTTGAGATCTTTGACCGCACGCAAGTCCCAAGTGAGATCAAAGCGTTTGGCGATTTCTACAAAGCCAGCCCTCAGGGTTTTGCTATCAGCGCTACAACTAAAGCTCACACGCATAAAGAAGCGCTTGGAAGCTTTGTCATCAAATTGCTGAGCTTCTTCAATGTCGCCACCCAATTCAAAGATATAGGTCGAAACAGCAGCAACAATGCCTGGTCGATTGGGGCAGGTTAGTGTGAGGTAGTAATTTTCTGTAGTCATGGCTTCAATAGGAAAGGGGATTACTTAATAGGGGTAATTTTAGACTGCTTATTTAGAAGTGGGCAGGCTGTCTGCTGGCCCTGGATAAGGCTCGCTCATATCTTTGATTGTGGGAACGGGAATATCAGAGCAAATAGGCTTTGGCCCTAAGGCGTTCAGAAAATTGCAGTCTTGCTTGGTTGCTGTTGAGGCGGCGTGCTCTAGCGGGGACTTCCCGGTGGTGGCGGTGGAAATCGCGCTAGCCGTCGTTGAAGGGTTGGCTACCGCTACGGATACAGCTGCAGTACCAGCTGAGCTAGCTACGCTAGTAGCTGAGCTACCTAAGGCCATCAAGGGTGCTGCGCATCCAGTTAAATTCAGGAAGATACAAATACCCCCAAGGGAGGAGCTCCAATATAAGCAAAAAGCAGACCAGCCTGATGAGCTTAATCTGCTTAAAGGGGTGCTCAAATTGATATTTTTATTTACGTTTACAAACAACGTTAAATACTCCAGCCGCCCAAGATTCGCTTACAACAGGCTCAAATTCACTATTGGGAGTTTTGTTGTCTGAAACTACCTTGCCACTACCTTTGTTGCCAGCGAACTCTTTGTATTCAATTGGGCGGTAGCTAATGGCGGGACAGTTGTATTCATTGATGCCAATGATTGAGCTTACGGGCTGTTTTGTTTTTGGATTAACACCGGGCTTCTTAAAATCTAGCATCGACATGATTTGTGCTTTTTCACCTGAGTCGCTAATCGTATCTGGATCTACATAAACCACCATGACCTCATTAGATCCCAATTCTTTCCACTCTGCGAAGCTGCTGGAGAAGGGCAATAAGGAGAGTGCGGTAAAAATAGCGAGTGCGTGTATTTTTTTCATAATAGGTAGCGTTGTCATTAAATTGGTCAAGCCCAATCTGAGCCTACAGTTGTCATTCTAAACTCCCCAGCTTATTTTTCCTTAATATTCAGATCCAGTTGTCGGCCAATCTTTTGGGGTTTCATTTGCAAGGGGAGGTATTCATTGCGAGCCCAGAGTGCACTCATGTTTCGATATAGCTTGTTCTGTACCCAGCCAGATTGCCCGGTTTGATAAATAAAGAGGGATTGCTCTAAATCAGAGAGGTCATAAAGTGTCCGCAGGCTAGGAGCCTGTTTAGTTTCAAAAGGATTGTCGGCTCTGAGAAGTTCAAGGCGCCCCACGTTGATACTGAAGCTATCCCCAGGAAAAGGCTGCGTCAAATTGAAGAGGCTTCCAAGGAATGGCACCTTGCTTAAGGGGCGATGCTCAGAGACGGCAATATGCGCATTACCCCACACCCAATTTTTAGGATTGTTGCCAAACTGCACGCTCAGTTGCTCTAGTGCCTTATCAAACGCCGCATTTGAAGCTTCAGCACAACTCTCTGCTTGTTCGGTTTTGGGGTCGTTGCACCAAGGGCTATTGGGATTTTGCAATTGCAATATCAGCGGGTGTCTAAAGTTACGCGCACCATAATTTTCTGTAAACAAATAACCTAAACGCGCAAAGAGTTTGCGTGATAGTTGATCGGCCCAGGCATTGAATATCAGGGCGCCAGTGCTATTGATTTTCATATCACCGTCAAAGTTTCTGCTGAGCTCGATTGCTTGCTGCGCAAGAGGATGTTTTGATTGAGCGGACTTGAATAGTTCTAGTAATGGTGTGGCCCCTAAGGATAGGGTGTCAGCCTGCATGGATTTCATGGAGGCGAGGTCGTGTGCCGACTTGCCTTTAATTAGATCCACAATGCGGTCGTAGCGGGTTGGTAGATCCCAGTCGCCAGTGAGTGGATTTGGATCGTTGGCAGCCACGACTTTTTGGTTGGCAGTAGCAATCCAGTTGGTATCTGGGTTGGCGCTATTGGGCAATTGATCGAAAGGAACGTAGCCAGTCCAGTCGTATTGCTTCTCCCAGCCGAGTGCTGGCGCTACCCCATACAGCCCTTGATGCAAGTTGCGCTTAGGCGCAACACCAGCCGCCTGAAATGCAATATTGCCATCCACATCTGCCATCACAACGTTTTGCATTGGTGCATAGTTTTTGCGTAGCGCTTGCTTGAATGTATCTAAGTCTTTAGCGTGATTCATATCAAGCAGCCCGGCAACAGACTGGTTTTCAACATCCAACGCAGTCCAGCGTAATGCTAAGACAAAACGATCGGTATCAATCGCGCGTTTTGCGCGTGCGTAGGATTCAGAAATTACTGGACCATGTCGAGTCTCTTTAACTAAAAAGCGCAGGGGAGACTCACCTTTGATATCGATGATTTCTTGGCGAACTTTGAAGGCAAGCGGACCATCTGGCCCGCGATAGACGCCAGGATTTTTTGGATCCAGCTGCTCAATATATAAATCTTGTACGTCAGGACCGGTATTCGTAAAGCTCCAGGCAAATTTATCGGTCCTACCCAAAACCACTGCCGGAATGCCGGGAAGGGTTGCACCAATGACGTTGAGGCCCGGAGCCTCTAAGTGGGCCATGTACCAGATTGCTGGAGCCGATAAGCCTAGATGAGGGTCATTCGCCAATAAAGGCTTGCCAGAGGCTGTGAGCTTCCCGTTCAGCGCCCAATTATTGGAGCCAATCCCATCTTTGCCACCGGGTACTTCATTTAAGGCCAATTCAGTTGCAGGTAACTTCTTCGACTTTTGATCTCGGGCGAGTGGGTTTGTATTAAAGACCTTGATGTCTCGATACATTTTGGCAAAGTCAGCATTGCTCACCGGTTCACCTGGCGTATATGCCGGCATGACTTCCCATACTTCCTTGGTTGTTAAAAATTGCGAGAGCTCAAGGCGCTGCAATTCTTTATGCCAGTTGCCGCCAAGATCCAGGGCCATCATCAGCATCCATGCGACGCTATCGGTAGGCGACCAATGACCTGGTTTAGAGCCGGTTAAAAAGTATTCCACAGGTAGCGCCCAACCTAAGTGAGCATTGCCGGCATTCACTCCGTCCGCGTAGGATTGCAGCAATCGTTTGGTAGCAATAGGGTAGCGATCGAATTGTTTTTCAGCAGCATGCTTAATGCCTAGGGTGCGAATAAAGCGATCAATCGCTAGAGTTTCTTTACCAAGGATTTCAGAAAGTCGACCGCTAGATAGACGGCGATTAATTTCCATCTGCCAGGAACGCTCGCTGGCATGCAAATAGCCCAAAGCAAATAGCGCATCAGAAGAGCTCTTTGCCTGAATATGCGGAATGTCACTCTCATCAAAGGTGATGGCAACTGAATCCCCTAAGGATTTAATGGTGCGCTTACCCGAGGGATTGGTTTGGGCGGAGATTAAGTAGAAGACTCCAGCTGCGATGATCAATACCAAGGCCGCAGAACCAAGCAAAAAGACGGCTTTAAATAGGGATTTCAGTCCTGAGCTTGGCATCAATATTTTCATAGGAATAGTTTAGTGGGTTTGCCTGGGCCAGAGCCTAAGCTTGATGAAAACAGGCTTCCCGTCGCCAATAGGACTCGCATGCTAAAATTTTGCTTGTCTTGATTTATTTAGTACGGCTTTATTGCTCGTGCGAGCCCGAGTGGTGAAATCGGTAGACACAGCAGATTTAAAATCTGCCGACTCAAAAAAGTCGTGCCGGTTCGATTCCGGCCTCGGGCACCAATCGATTGATTTCAGGCATCCTTGAAATATCTCCACATTCTTTTCCTGCTTCTCTCTGCCGCCCCCAGTTTGGCTGCTGACTCACTATTTTTTACTTGCGAGCGTTCAGAAAAGAATTACACCGAAACCTACGAGTTAAAAGTCATTCCTGCCTCAAAAAATCAGAAGGCAAAAGTCTTTGTAGATGGTCGAGATTTGGATCAATCTGATGAGTTGGGTAGACAGACTGTTAAGAATGTCCTCATTACTGAATCGACTGTTCTGATTTCGATGGAGGCTAACTTTCCGCCAGAGAGTTTTGATGGTGTTCGGTATGGATCTGGTTCAGTTATGACTGCGATCACAATCAATCGCGCCACTGGTCAACTGAGAAAAGCAGAGACAATTAAAGGCGGAATTCTCTCTGCAACCCTTGGTGAGGGTACGAAGACTTACCAAGAGCAATGCGCTACTTCAAAACCCTAGTTAGGTTCAGTCACAAACCCTAGCTTTGTTAGGCCAGCACGACGGGATGCTGCTAATACTTGAGCAACATATTCGTACTTCACAGACTTGTCGGCGCGCAAATTGATTTCAGGTTGCGGCTCTTTCTGAGCAGCTTTTTCTGCGTAGCCATCAAACGTCTTTAAATCAATTGGCGTGCTATTCCAGAATATTTGCCCTTTAGCGTCAATTGAGAGTTGAACGGACTCTGGTTTGACTTCGTTGCGCACGCTATTGGCTTTTGGCAGCTCAACCTTTACCGCCTGCTGAATCACCGGCAAGGTGATGATAAAAATAATGAGCAGTACCAACATGACATCCACCATGGGAGTCATGTTGATCTCGGCCATGATGCCGTTATCGTCTTGATCGTTTTGTAGATTAAAAGACATCTTTATTCTCCGGACTTCACGCGGGCGCCAGTCACAAAGTAAGCAAGTAGGTCATTACCAAAGCGATTAAGATCGGCCACCAGTAATTTGTTAGCGCGATTAATCGCGTTAAATCCAAGTACTGCTGGAATCGCTACAGCCAAACCAAGCGCAGTCATGATGAGTGCTTCACCAATCGGACCGGCTACTTGGTCGATCTGAGCGCTACCGGAGCTGCTAATAGAAATTAATGCGTGATAGATGCCCCACACTGTGCCAAACAGGCCAATAAACGGGGCGGTTGCACCGGTAGAGCCCAGGAAGGTGAGTCCTTTTTGTAGTTGTGCGGCAACACCATCAATGCTGTTCTTGAGGCTTCTGGCCATCCACTCTGAATAGTTCAATGTTTGCAAGAGTTCGCGATGATTGGTCGATTGGCTCTGATGGTGGGCAGAGGCACCGCTCGCAGCCTTAGCAATTTGGTAATAAGGGTTACTTGCATGACTAGTGAATGCATTGAGACCTTGGTCGTAGGAGGTAGCGCGCCAAAATTGATCAAGCTCTGGAGCCAGTTTGCGTAAATTACGCAGATCCCAAAAGCGGGATAACAAAATCACCCAGGTCACAATCGAGCAAGTGAGAAGTGCTAGCGCCACAAAGCGAGTAATAGCATCGCCCTCGAGCCATAAATTTGCTAAGCCAAATGGTGTATTCATAATGTTTAATTCTTTAAATTAAATTTAATTAAAAGGTTGGTAGAAATTCTTTGGGGTGAACCATTTACTAAAAATGGTTTAAAGCGATAACGACGACCAATCTCAGTTGCTGCTCGATCTAACCTCGGAAATGAGCTTGAACGCAATAAAGCAACATCCTCAACACTGCCTGATTCATCAATAATCAATCGGACCACTACTTCACCTTGCTCCCCTGATCTCTTCGAGAAGGAGGGGTAGTAAGCATCTGCATCGGGTTGGTAGACAACAACCAGTTTACCAATGTCAGTCTGAATCGGTGTGCCGCTCGATCCAGAGGTAGTTGCTGGTGCAACTGTCGCATTTGGTGCTTGCGATTCACTTTTGGATTGCTGGGGTGTTGGCGGGGTAGCAGCCTGTTGCTGGGTTTGCGGTGGAGTAGGTGCCTGCGTGGATTTCTCATCCACCGTTTTTTTCTTCTGTTCTTGCTTAGGTTTTGGTGGAGGTGCAGCTGGAGCGGCTTGAGGCTGTTTCGCAGCCTCAGGACTCACGAGATTGGCCATCACGCGCGCGTCATCAAGATTGTTGTCATTGTCTGGCTTCATGCCACTCTGAAAGCCAATCAAAAAGAGTAAATGCAGAGCAACAACAATGCCAATGATGATGCGTTCGGTTTTATCGAACGGCAAGCGCGCATTCAATTGACTTAAGAAAACGCTCATTTGAAAGAGTTCACCAATTGAGACTCAATGTTGTGCCCATCTAGATCCGATTGCATGAGCTCTTGTGCCATTTGATGCAACATCTCCGCATCTTTACTACTGACAAATCGAATGGAGCCGCATGTATCAGCGTCTAAATGCTTACCTTGTGCCTCTAGTTTTCTTTTGAGTTGGCGCACCACCGCATCGCTGGTATCAATGAGGTTGATTGAATCCCCAAGTAATTTACGAATGGCTTTGCGCAAGAAGGGGTAGTGCGTGCAACCCAAGACTAGGGTGTCTGCGCCCGCATCCTGAATAGGCTCGAGATGCTCCGCAAGTAACTCCAGAGTGTCTTCGCCATTAGCCTGTCCCGCTTCAATCAGGGGAACTAGACCGGCGCCAGCTTGTTTAATAAATTGACAGTTGGGGAGGGTAGCTAATAGGGCAGTGAATTTATCGCTCTTGAGTGTGGCCTCGGTTGCGAGTACGCCGACGATGCCATTCGTAGATTGCATTGCTGCGGGTTTAATACCCGGCTCTACGCCAATGATTGGAATATTGTTGAGCTCATCCCGAATATGCGCAATGGCTTCGGCAGTAGCCGTGTTGCAGGCAACCATAATCGCATCGCATCCTTGCGCTGCTAGGTATTGACACAACTCCATACTGCGCGAAGCGATCCACTCACTGGACTTTTCTCCATAGGGAGCATTGATGGAGTCAGCTAAATAAATATAGTCATGCTCGGGTAGCTGGCGCAGAGCCTCATCCAAAATGGATAAGCCTCCAACGCCAGAATCAAATACTCCGATGAGTGCCAAGTAACAGTCGCTTAATGAACGGTAGCTGATTTAATAATTAATCAGTAGCTTAAGCAATCTTCACTGGAATGCCGCCAATCTTTGCTTGCCATTCCTTTGGACCGGTCTCATGCATTGAAATACCTGCAGAGCTGACCGCTACTGTTACTGGCATATCTTTGACATCGAATTCATAAATGGCTTCCATGCCTAGGTCAGCAAAGCCAACTACCTTCGCAGTCTGAATTGCTTTAGAGACTAAGTACGCAGCGCCACCAACAGCCATGAGGTAAGCGGACTTGTGTTTCTTGATTGCTTCAATTGCGGTAGGGCCACGCTCGGCCTTACCAATCATGGAGATCAAGCCAGTTTGAGCTAGCATCATCTCAGTGAACTTGTCCATACGAGTTGAAGTTGTTGGACCTGCTGGGCCAACTGCTTCACCGCCCACTGGATCAACTGGACCAACGTAATAGATCACGCGGTTCTTAAAGCTCACCGGCAATTCTTCACCCTTAGCGAGCATGTCCTGAATGCGCTTATGGGCAGCATCACGACCTGTCAAAATTTTGCCGTTGAGAAGTAGTGTTTCGCCTTCTTTCCAGCCTGCCACTTCTTCAGCGGTCAATGTATCTAAATTGACGCGCTTCGACTTCTTGGTATCCGGAGTCCAAGTCACATCTGGCCAATCAGACAATGAAGGCGCCTCTAATTTGGCAGGGCCGTCGCCATGTAAATGGAAATGAACGTGACGCGTAGCGGCGCAGTTTGGAATCATGGCAACTGGCAATGAAGCTGCGTGTGTTGGGTAGTCCATGATCTTGATATCAAGAACAGTAGCCAAGCCACCCAAACCTTGAGCGCCAATACCAAGCTTGTTCACCTTATCAAAAATCTCCAAACGCAATTCTTCAATGCGATTTTGGGGGCCGCGAGCAATCAACTCCTGAATATCTACAGGGCCCATTAAGGACTCTTTGGCCATCAACATGGCTTTTTCTGGGGTTCCGCCAATACCAATGCCCAAAATGCCAGGAGGACACCAGCCTGCACCCATGGTTGGAACAGTTTTGAGTACCCAATCCACGATGGAGTCGGATGGGTTGAGCATGACCATCTTGGCTTTGTTCTCGGAGCCGCCACCTTTGGCAGCACAAATGACCTCGACATCGTCGCCTGGGACGATTTCGTAATGAACGACGGCGGGGGTGTTGTCCCCTGAATTCTTGCGTTTACCCGCTGGATCAGTCAAAACTGAGGCGCGTAATGGGTTGTCTGGGTTCATGTAAGCCCGGCGCACACCCTCGTTCACCATCTCGGTGACGCTCATTGTGGCATCGCCCCATTGGACGTTCATACCAATTTTGAGGAAAACAACTGCAATACCAGTGTCCTGGCAGAGAGGGCGGTGGCCTTCTGCGCACATACGACTATTGGTCAAGATTTGAGCGATCGCATCCTTGGCTGCGGCACCTTGCTCAAGCTCATAAGCCTTACCCATGGCGGAGATGAAGTCCTTTGGGTGGTAATAAGAAATGAACTGAAATGCGTCTGCAACGCTTTGAATAAGGTCGTTTTGTTTGATATTTGTCATGGTTTTAGGCTTGATTGAGTAAGGTTTCTTCTATTTTAAGGGTTTGCCATAGAGCAAATCTAGCGTGTTTTCACTTATCTTATTAGCTCTTGGGGATGCGTTTCCCTAACTCTGCGCTGTTTTTGCGGAAAAAGACGACTGATTATTGAATAGAAGGGCTGTGAAGCATGGAACCATTGATGCAAGAAAACCGCGTATTTAACCCACCAGCAGACTTTGTTAAATCTGCCGCCATTCCTGGAATGGAAGCTTACAACAAGCTTTGTGCTGAAGCTAATAGTGATTATGACGGTTTCTGGGGTCGTCTTGCAAAAGAAAACATTTTCTGGAAAAAGCCGTTCACTAAAGTTCTTGATGAATCCAAAGCGCCTTTCTATAAATGGTTTGAAGATGGCACAACGAATGCGTCATACAACTGTTTAGATCGCCAGGTTGAAAATGGCCTTGGCAATAAGACCGCCATCATCTTTGAAGCTGATGACGGCACTGTTACTAAAGTTACCTATAAAGAAATGCTTGAGCGCGTTTGCAAAATGGCAAACGCACTGCGCAAGATGGGCGTCAAGTCTGGTGACAGCGTCATCATTTACATGGCAATGACTATCGAAGGTATTGTTGCCATGCAAGCGTGTGCTCGTATTGGTGCAATTCACTCTGTTGTGTTTGGCGGCTTCTCTGCCCAAGCATTGCGTGATCGGATTATGGACGTTGGTGCAGTAGCAGTGATTACTGCTGATGGCCAGTTCCGTGGCGGCAAAGCATTGCCATTGAAGGCAATTTGTGACGAAGCCCTTTCTACAGGCGAATGTCCTAAGGTTAAACATGTGATCGTGAGCAAGCGTACTGGCACTGATGTTCCTATGCAGGCAGGTCGCGATGTATGGATGCAAGAAATCGTTGCTAATGAAGCGACTACTTGTGAGCCAGAGTGGGTAAGCGCTGAGCACCCATTATTTATTCTTTACACATCAGGTTCTACTGGTAAGCCAAAAGGCGTTCAGCATTCCACTGGTGGTTACTTATTGTGGGCGATTCTCACAATGAAGTGGACCTTTGACATTAAGCCAAATGATGTCTTCTGGTGTACTGCTGACATCGGTTGGGTAACAGGTCACTCTTACATTACTTACGGCCCACTCGCAGTTGGCGCTACTGAGATCGTGTTTGAAGGTGTTCCAACTTATCCAAATGCTGGTCGTTTCTGGGACATGATCCAGAAACACAAGGCAACGATTTTCTATACAGCTCCAACAGCGATTCGTTCATTGATCAAAGCATCTAGCAATGATCAAGCGGTGCATCCAAAGAGCTATGACTTGTCTTCATTGCGCCTCTTAGGTTCTGTAGGTGAGCCTATTAATCCAGAAGCGTGGATGTGGTACTACGAGAATGTGGGTGGCTCACGTTGCCCAATCGCAGATACCTTCTGGCAAACCGAAACTGGTGGTCATATGATTTCACCATTGCCGGGTGCAACACCAATGATTCCAGGTTCATGCACATTGCCATTGCCAGGTATTCAGGCGGCGATTGTGGATGAGGCTGGTGTAGACGTTCCAAATGGTCAAGGTGGTATCTTGGTTGTGAAACGTCCATGGCCTTCAATGATTCGTACGATTTGGAATGATCCGGATCGTTTCGTGAAGTCTTATTTCCCAGAAGAGTTGGGTGGCAACTTGTATCTTGCAGGTGACGGCGCGATCCGCAATAAAGATACCGGTTACTTCACTATCACTGGTCGTATCGATGACGTATTGAACGTTTCCGGTCACCGTATGGGAACAATGGAGATTGAGTCTTGCTTAGTTGCAAATCCATTAGTTGCAGAGGCTGCAGTTGTAGGTCGTCCAGACGAGCTGACTGGTGAGGCAATTTGCGTGTTCGTAGTTCTCAAAGGTGGTCGCCCAACAGGTGACGAGGCTAAGAAGATTGCGACCGAGTTGCGTAACTGGGTTGGTAAAGAGATTGGTCCAATCGCTAAGCCGAAGGATGTTCGCTTTGGTGATAACTTACCTAAGACCCGTTCTGGCAAGATCATGCGTCGCTTGCTGCGCGTGATTGCGAAAGGTGAAGAGGTTACCCAAGACACTTCAACCCTCGAAAATCCTGCCATTTTGGAGCAGCTCAAAGAGTCCGTATAAGTTGTTCATCACGCTTTTAGAGGCAACCCTTCCGGCAAACGTATAATCAATGGCTGTACGGAAGGGTGGATGAGCGGTTTAAGTCACACGCCTGGAAAGCGTGCGTAGGTTAATAGCCTACCGCGGGTTCGAATCCCGCCTCTTCCGCCAGTAGCACCCTGAGAGCCCCTATCCACGGGGCTCTTTCTTTTTGAGGGCTTTCTACCTACCGCTCTACCCACCAGCAAAACATGGTCTAAATTTTTTGACCATGAAGATTTATTTGCCCAACAATACACTTTTATTTGAAATGCATAAGATTGCAGATGTAAAATAATATTTCCCGATCGGGAATATATGCTTATAATTTAAGCAAAATAGCAATAAATTTCCCGATCAGGAAATTATGTTGAAAAAACAGGCAAATTACAGTAAAATTTCCCGATCAGGAAATATTTATGAGCACACAGATACAAAACTCTCTAGATCTAGGCCGCTTGGTGCGGGAGACGCGCAAGCGCCTAAAGCTAACGCAGCCGCAATTGGCGCTAGCCGCCAATGTGGGGGTAAGGTTCATTGTTGAGCTAGAGGCTGGCAAATCCACCCTCAGGTTGGAAAATATTCTCAGAGTGCTTCAAGCCTTGGGTGGCGTATTGAGCGTGGAGGGCATGGACTCCTTCATTAGTAATAAACAAGAGGGAGTGTACTAATGGTTCGAGAGCTCAACGTCTGGTTTTTTGGCAAGTGCGCAGGGGTTCTAGCTCAAGATGAGGGCTATCTATCTTTTCGATATTTGCCTGAGTGGTTGGAATCAAAAAACGCTAAGCCACTCTCTCAATCTTTGCCGTTACGCACTGGGTCATTTGACGACAAGATTGCGAAACCTTTTTTTGCTGGCTTATTGCCTGAGGGTGATAAACGTGCCGCAGTAGCTAACATCTTAAAGGTGTCGAGCAAAAATGATTTCGCATTATTAGATGGCATTGGGGGTGAATGTGCGGGTGCCTTGATTTTGTTGGAGCCTGGTCAAACACCTCCGGTAGAAGCGCATGCAATTGACTCTATAGATTGGCTAGAAGAAGATCAATTGATTGCGGTGCTGGAGAAGTTGCCTAAGCGACCATTGCTCGCTGGAGAAGCTGGCCTGAGATTATCGCTTGCCGGAGCCCAGGAGAAGTTGCCAGTAGTTGCCAGAGAGGTATTGGATAAAGATGGCCTGATCCGTTTCGAAACTGGCTTGCCAAAGAACAATATCCCAAGCTCATACATTCTCAAGCCGGAGATATCGGGCGTTGATGGCAGTGTCTATAACGAAGCTTTTTGTCTTGCACTAGCCAGGGAGCTAAAGCTAGATGCCGCCACAGCCAAGATTGGCCGAACAAAAGATAAAACATATTTACTAGTAGAGCGCTATGACCGCTTTCTAGATGATGGGCAGTTAAGGCGATTACATCAAGAGGACTTCTGTCAGGCCCTAGGTGTTGCGCCTGAGTTCAAATACCAGAATGAGGGTGGACCAACTATTGCTGACGGATTTGCATTGGTGCGCAAAGTAACCACCCCAAGTGCGCCTAATCTTTTGAGGCTACTGGATTACATTATCTTTAATTGCTTGGTGGGTAATAACGATGCACACGCAAAGAACTTTTCATTGCTCTACAGCCAAAGTGGAGTTCAATTAGCGCCACTTTATGATGTTTTATCAACAGCAGTCTATCCAGACCTTAGCGATAGCATGGCAATGAAGATTGGTAGCAAATACCGCTTTGATGAATTGCATGCGCGCCATTGGGTGCAGATGGCTGAAGCAGCCCAGTTAGGTGCGCCCCAACTAAAAAGAAGGGTGCTGGAGATCGCTGGTCAGTTACCTAATTTGGCAAAAGGATTGCAAGCCCAGTTTGAGGCTAAGGGCTGGGGCCATCCAATTCTTGGCCAAATGGGTTTATTGATTGAAGATCGTTGTTCAGCGGTGGCCAAACGTTTCTCAATGGCGGACTAATCAAATAATGATGGTTTATCAATTTACATCTACTAAATAGGTGAAAGTGGACCCCGCTTCCGCCAGTAGTTTGAAACCACCTTCGGGTGGTTTTTTCATTGTTTTTGTCTGATTTCCTCCCTAAATTGACCTCAATCACCAAATTATTTAGGTCCTCAACCCCCTGTTTTTAATCAAATAAAGGGGTTTTTTGACTTTTTGTTGCGTTGCCGCAAATAATTCTTGCAGTGCAACAAAAAACTTTTTACAATGGTGCATCGCAACAAATTAAACCCATTTATTTATTAAGGAAAACATCATGTTCCAGAATCAATTAAACGACCAAATTTCACAAGCTCAAGCTAAAGCTGTTGAAAACGCTAAGTACTTGGCTCAAGTAGCTGTTGAAAGTGCAAAAGAATTAGCTGAAATCAACCAAGCCGCTGCTAAAGATGCTTTAGTTGTTGCTCAAGATGCAAGCGCACAATTATTGGCAGTTAAAGATGCACAACAGTTGGCAAAATTGGCTCAGCCAGAAACAGCTCAAGAAGCTGCTAAGTACGCTGCTGCTTACCAAGCTAAAGTAAACAAAGTTGTACGTAACGGTAACAAAGAAGTTGCTCAAGTTGTTGAAGCTTCTATTGATGACGCACGTGCTGACATGGTTAAGTTTGTTAAAGAAGCTACTAAGACAGCTCCTGCTGGTTCTGAGGCATTTGTATCTGCATTCAAAACTGCATTCGAAACTTCACTCCAACAGTTTGACCAAGTTCGCGCTTCAGCAACTGACGCTTTCGCAAACTTTGAGAAAAGTATCGACGCTGCATTGGCTAACGTTCAAGGCCAATACGCTGTAGCTAAGCCAGCTGCAAAAAGCCGTAAAGCTGCTTAATTCGTTTTAATAGCTTTGCACGAGAAACCGCCTACGGGCGGTTTTTCTTTTTCTGCTTGCCGTAAGATCTAGGTTTAGAGCTCAACAGGAGAAATCATGATCTTTGCAATCCTTTTAATGGATCGTCCCGGTACTGCAGAACTACGCATTCAAGTACGTCCAGAGCATCGCGCCTATCTAGGTAAGCTTGCAGACAAGATGGCTTTTGCTGGACCGCTGACATCGGAAGATGGCAAGACCACGGTAGGTAGCTTGCTGGTGATGGATTTCCCAAGCAAAGCAGATGTTGAGACTTGGTTGGCAGATGAGCCATTCACTAAAGCCGGTGTCTATGAAAAGCCAGTGATTCATGCATTCAATAATGGGTGGACACAAAAGGTAGGATTTCCGCCTGCATAGAAGTCTTAATTAGTACGCAGCAACCTAGACCGCAGTAGGGCTGTTACTTTTGGTATATCATTAGTTGATATGTTAAGGTAATGAAATTACTAGGCACGCATGTTTTATTGGATCTGCATGGGCAGATCTTGGATCAGGAAGATGTCGATAGAGTGTTGAGTTTGGCGAGGGATGAATGAAAGTTATTAAGATAGGAATTGCATCTCAGCAAGAAATGCGTCAGCGTGTGCTGATGATAGCCAAGGGTCAACTTCGAGTTCAACCCAGTGATCCCAAGATATGGTTTACTTCCATGCGTTCTTTGGCTCAAGTTTTAAGTGACGAAAATCGTGCACTACTCAACGTCATTCGCGAATCAAAGCCGATTTCCATCTCTGAGTTAGCCGAATTAACTGGGCGAAAGCAGGGCAATCTTTCTCGAACCCTCAAGACAATGTCCAATTATGGGATAGTAAAGATGCAGAAGCACGCTAGAGCATTGCGCCCAATTGTCTGCGCAGATAGATATGAAATATTTGTCTAGGAACTCCAAGTTGATGCAATCCATCTTGTTTAAGACTGCATGCCTCCGTATTTGGCTGGTTCGTATCCTTGTGGCATTTGCTGCTGTGATCTCATTATTTTGGGGCGCTTGCCATCTTTGGGTTCCTGGCGCCATCAAGAATGCAGTAGAGGCATATGGAAAAAAGATTGGTTATGAGATCTCCTATCAAGATCTTAGTATTTCTCCTTTGCGATTGCGGGTTGAGATTGATGGTTTGCGATTGATCGATAGACGGCAAGTGAAGTTACTCGAGCTAAAGAAATCAGTGGTGATGCTGAAGTGGTCCCGTCTCTTGATTGGGGAGCTGGGATTCGATGAGATTCTTTTTGATGAGCCGAGCATTAAGCTGGAAAGACATGCTGCCGCAGGTAAGGCGGGAGAGTGGAATTGGCAGGAATTGATTGCTGCTATTGCGCGCAATGCACCTCCGGCTGATCCGGCTGTGCCAAAAAAGAATCTCAAGATTTCAGTTGATGAATTCAAGGTCTCGAATGCCGCTTTAGAGATATCGGACCCTAGTAAAAAATTGAATGAACAGCTGAAGCCACTTTCCATCGAGTTGCTCGATATTGCAAACTACGATAACCGAGGTGATGTGAATGGCGTTCGCGGTCAGTACGGATTGAATTTGGGCGCGCTGAACTTTACTTTGCCTGGCCTAAATAAAAAAATTGCCTTTAAACATATGGCCATTAAGGGTGCCTTGGATAATCCTGCGCCAGATACCATGGGCGCTCATCTTGATCTAGAGATTGATGATGGACGCATCAGCTCCCATTGGGACTTGAAGTCCGATAAATCTATCGCAGGTAAAGTCCAAGTAGAAAATCTTTCGATTGCACCTTTCGTCGGGTTGCTCCCTGTTAATAAAGAGTTGCAAGCTAAAGGTGGGGTCATTCAATCTGCTGTAGATATCAGCTTGAAGGGTGATGATCTCGCTGTATCTGGAGATCTGCATTTGCTGGATCTGGACTTGCTTGAGCAAGGGCAAAAGCAATCCCTCATGAAGTGGAAGTCGGGGGATCTGAGTCAATTTATCTATCGGAGCTCAAAGCAGTCTGGTTCCAGCTTTATTGCTAATGAAGTATCTATTCATCAACCGCTACTCCAGTTTGAGATTGATGACAAAGGCTTCTCTAATTTCCGACGTTTATTTTCAAAGCCAAGCGTAGAGGCTTCTGATGTGGAGAAGTTATCGACAGCAGTAAAAGATAAATCCACTTTTGCTCTGGATATCAAGGCCTTGAAACTGCGCGAAGGCGAAATGCAATTTGCTGATCTGGCTATGAAGCCGAATTTCAAGGTCAAATTAAGAAACTTCAATGCCACCTTTGCGAATGTCAGCAATCTTCCAGGTCATTTATCAGTGATGACTTTAGATGGGGTTCTGGCGGAATCCGGGTCAATTCGAGGTAAGGGTCAGATTGCATTTGATGACCCACGGCGTAATAACGACGTGACACTGAGCTTTAAAAATATTCCGCTGAATGCATTTAATCCTGCGGTCATGACATTTGCTGGCTATCAAATTGCTAGCGGCCGAATCAATTTAAATCTGCATTACAGCGCCAAGGACGGCGAGCTAAAAGGTGGCAATCAAATCGTCATTAAGAAGATTGAGCTTGGCGATGAAGTGCCGGATTTTCAAGGTAAAAAATTACCGCTGGGTTTAG
Organism: Polynucleobacter sp. 31A-FELB; assembly: GCF_018882405.1. Classification (GTDB taxonomy): domain Bacteria; phylum Pseudomonadota; class Gammaproteobacteria; order Burkholderiales; family Burkholderiaceae; genus Polynucleobacter. The sequence continues at coordinate 41,584 of NZ_JACVOO010000014.1, forward strand.
CGATTGCTTTGCTCGAAGATTCTGACGACACGATTGATGTCACGATCAATATTGCTGGCAATGTAGATTCTCCAGAATTCAGTGCAAGTGGTTTGGTATGGCAGGCAATCAGTAACGTCCTGACTAATGTCGCCACTGCGCCATTTAGGGCATTGGGCGCGCTTCTGGGAATGGGTGCCAATGATGGGGTGAATGCAGTATTGGGTGAGGCGGTCTATCTGCCTCCTGACCAGGATCGCTTAGAGAAGTTTGGCGACTTCCTAGCCAAAAAACCGAATGCGACTTTAGAGCTCGCGGGAACTTATGACCCTGATGCGGATAAAACGGCTTTAGCGCGTGCAACTGCAGATCTCGCAATTCTGATGGCGGCTGGAATCAACACACCCCCTAGCGAGCCTATTCCTGCGCCAGATTTATCTGATACGAAGGTTCAGTCTGGCTTGAAGTCGGCCTACGCTCAATATGTCGGCAGAATCAAATTGGGTCAGCGCTTAATTACTTTGCCTGAAGGTGCAGCACGCAATGAACAGCTTCATGCAGAGCTCATTGCCAGCATTCCGGTGACGGAAGAAGATCTGAGGACCTTGGCCAAAAATCGGGCCAAGTTAGCGCAGAACTTCATGGTGAAAAGCAACCCTGGGCTAAATGATCGAATTAGTTTGGGTGAAGTCAAAGCGGTTGGCGCAGGGAAGGAGGGGGTTCCCCTCGAAGTTGAAGTCAGAATCAAGTAGACTTGAGGTATGAATTCAACTACTTTTCGCTCTCTTGCCATTCTTGTATCAATTACTGCCATTGGCTTGACTGGATGTGGCTCTATTGAGTCAGCAGCCCAAGATGATTGCACTTCCATTGGTTGGCAAATTGGCAGCAAAGGCTACAACGACTGCTTCAAGGCACGCGTTTATGAGCGCAAGTTGGATTACTCTCTCCCACCAGGCGATAAGCCATCCCCATCCGTAATCTAATCTAGGGTTTACCCTTGATAAATTCACTTGAGCTCCGTCAAGGACTTGAGTGCAGAAATAACCCAAAATCGTCTGTGATTTTGGGAATTTCCTATATATAGCGAGGCAAATCATTTCTCGCTGTTTCGGACATTCTTAAGCAAAGCATTGAATACATAAAAACAGCATCATTATTGCGACTAGAAATTAGAGACAAATACTATGAATCACCCAAAACCCTCCGGAGAGATCAAGGCTGTTGCTGTGGCAACTGCGGATGATTTAAGGGAAACCATTCGTCGCAAAAGTAAGCTTAAAGGACGCCAAGCAGATGATGCGTCCTTGGCAGAGGTTCGCCAGTTAATTGGTGCCGCTCCTCATCGTCGTGATTTACTGATTGAAAATTTACATAAGCTCAATGATGAATACCGTGCTTTGCATGATCGTCATTTAGTTGCCCTCGCAAAAGAAATGAATTTGCCGATGGCTGAAGTCTATGAAGTTGCCACCTTCTATCATCACTTTGAAGTGGTGCGTGGCAATGATCCTGTTGCTGATATTACTGTGCGCGTATGCGACGGTATTGCTTGTGAGTTGGCGGGCGCGCAAAACCTCTTGGCTAAGTTGCCAGCCATTTTGGGCAACCCCAATGTCAAAGTAGTTGCCGCACCCTGCGTGGGTCGTTGTGAGCAAGCTCCAGTAGCAGTGGTGCATCAGTACCCAGTGCTGTTTGCGACTACCGACAAGGTGAGTGCTGCTGTCAAAAATAATCTGACTACTCAGCCCATGGCTAAGGACAGCGCCAATTTTGATCCTGCAGCCTTGGCTGAAAAGGGCATATCACCTCAAGGTGAAAATCAAGCACTGTCTCCAGACTATGTGGGTTACGAGTCCTATCGGAAACAAGGTGGATATGCCTTAGCCAAAGAAATTGCTGAAGGTAAGAAAGATGCTGAAAGCATCATCAAGGCAATGGAAAACTCGGGTCTTCGTGGTCTTGGTGGTGCCGGTTTCCCAGCAGGGCGTAAGTGGCGCATTGTGAAAGATCAAGTTGCTCCGAAGTTGATGGCCGTGAACATTGACGAAGGTGAGCCGGGTACTTTTAAAGATCGTACGTATTTAGAGCGTGATCCTCATCGCTTCTTAGAAGGTTTATTGATTGCGGCTAGTGTCGTAGGTATTGATGCTTGCTACATTTACTTGCGCGATGAGTACCATGGTTGCCGTGAATTGCTCGAAGCTGAATTAGCTAAGCTCACAGCAAATCCCCCATTTCAATTGCCATCGATCGAGTTGCGTCGTGGTGCTGGTGCTTACATTTGTGGCGAAGAGTCTGCCATGATTGAAAGTATTGAAGGCAAGCGCGGCGAACCGCGTATGCGTCCTCCATACATCGCACAAGTAGGATTGTTTGGTCGTCCAACGCTAGAGCATAACTTTGAAACTCTTTATTGGGTGCGCGATATTGTTCAGCGTGGTCCAGAGTGGTTCAGCTCTTTTGGACGCCATGATCGCAAAGGCTTGCGTAGCTACAGCGTCAGCGGCCGAGTCAAAAACCCGGGTGTGAAGCTGGCTCCTGCTGGCATCACTATTCAGGAATTAATTGATGAGTACTGCGGTGGCATGCAAGATGGCCACAAGTTCTATGGCTACCTACCTGGTGGCGCATCCGGCGGTATCTTGCCAGCAACAATGAATGACATTCCACTCGACTTCGATACCTTGCAGCCTTACGGTTGCTTTATTGGTTCTGCTGCAGTCATGGTCTTTGGTGACAAAGACAAGGCGCGCGATATGGCTCTTAATGTGATGCACTTCTTTGAGCATGAGAGTTGTGGCCAATGCACGCCATGTCGTGTGGGCACTAGCAAAGCTGCCAAGCTAATGCAGTCCAAGTCTTGGGATAAAGACACGCTAGAGGACCTGGCAACCGTGATGGTTGATGCTTCTATTTGTGGTCTAGGTCAAGCCGCACCAAACCCCATTCGCTGTATTGCTAAATATTTCCCAGAAGAGGTTGCTTAATCAGCAACAAAAAAACTAAGGGAAAAACGAGACAAATATGAACGCACCAGTAAATCCTAAAGAACTTGAATTGCAAACCGTTGAGTTCAAGCTAGACGGGCAAACCATCGTATCTTACGAAGGTGAGACGATTCTCAAAGCTGCTAAACGCCATGGTATTGATATTCCGCATCTGTGTTTCAAAGATGGTTATCGTCCTGACGGTAACTGCCGTGCTTGCGTTGTAGAGATTAATGGCGAACGTACATTGGCACCAAGCTGCTGTCGTAGCGCGACTCCAGGAATGGATGTCAAGGCCAATAGCGAACGTGCATTGAAGAGTCAAAAGCTCGTGTTGGAGATGTTGTTATCAGACATGCCAGACGAGGGCTTTAAGTGGGTAGGAGACAGCAAGGAAGAAGAGCAAAAAAATCAACATGGCGAATTAAGCACCTGGGCAGCACGCATGGATGTGACAGTTCGACCAGAGCTCAAAGCATTGCGCCGTGACAAAGTCAGTAATGACATTTCTCATCCAGCAATGGCGGTGAACTTAGATGCATGTATTCAATGTAATCGTTGCGTGCGCGCTTGTCGTGAAGAGCAGGTCAACGATGTGATCGGCTACGCAATGCGTGGCGCTCATAGTGAAATCGTTTTTGACCTCAATGACCCAATGGGTGATAGTACCTGTGTTGCTTGTGGCGAATGTGTGCAGGCTTGCCCAACAGGTGCATTGATGCCTAAAGGCTTAATTGGCTCACAAACTGTAGATCGTAAAGTAGATTCAGTATGTCCTTTCTGCGGCGTCGGTTGCCAAATTACTTACAACGTAAAAGATGAAAAGATTGTTAGCGTTGAAGGCCGTGATGGCCCAGCCAACCACAATCGTCTTTGCGTTAAAGGCCGCTTTGGTATGGACTATATCCATAATCCACAGCGCTTAACTAAGCCACTGATTCGTAAGGCTGGCGTTGCTAAAGATGAGGCCTTACTCGAAGGCAAGCAAGATTGGTCTGACATCTTCCGTGAAGCAACTTGGGAAGAAGCGCTTGAAGTAGCTGGCGGCGGCTTGAAGAAGCTCAAAGATCAATACGGCAATAAGGTCTTAGCTGGTTTTGGCTCCGCCAAGGGCAGCAATGAAGAGGCTTACTTATTCCAAAAACTCGTACGTACAGGTTTTGGTAGCAATAACGTTGACCATTGCACCCGTCTTTGCCATGCATCTTCTGTTGCTGCGCTATTAGAGGGCGTTGGTTCGGGGGCGGTAAGCAATCAAGTAAATGATGTTGAGCATTCCAGCTTGATCATGTTGATTGGATCCAATCCAACCGCCAATCATCCGGTGGCAGCTACTTGGTTTAAGAATGCCGCTAAACGCGGTGCAAAAATTGTTCTCTGCGACCCACGCAAAACCGAGATCAGTAAACATGCTTGGCGCACGATGCAGTTCAAGCCAGACACTGATGTGGCGATGCTCAATGCCATGATCTATACGATCATTGAAGAGGGTTTAGTTGATAAAGACTTCATCAAGAACCGCTCTAATAATTTCGAAGCGCTTAAAGAAAATATCAAAGGCTATAGCCCTGAAGCAATGGCGCCACTCTGCGGTATTCCAGCAGAGACTTTGCGTGAAGTAGCGCGTGAGTTTGCTACTACAAAGTCAGCAATGATTTTGTGGGGTATGGGTGTGAGCCAACACGTTCACGGTACCGATAATGCCCGTTGCTTAATTGCCTTGGTCAGTATCACCGGTCAAATTGGTAAGCCTGGCTCTGGCTTGCATCCACTGCGCGGACAAAATAACGTTCAAGGTGCTAGTGATGCAGGATTGATTCCGATGATGTTCCCGAACTATCAACGTGTTGATAATCCAGAAGCGCATGCCTGGTTTGAGAAGTTCTGGGATACCCCATTAGATAAGAAGCCTGGTTACACCGTAGTAGAGATCATGCACAAGATCACTGCGCCGGATAGTGATCCAGACAAGATTCGCGGTATGTATGTTGAGGGCGAGAACCCTGCGATGAGCGACCCTGATTTGAATCATGCACGTCACGCTTTGGCGTCCTTGGATCTCTTGGTTGTCCAGGACATCTTCATGACTGAGACTGCGCTCTTGGCTGACGTAGTATTGCCAGCAAGCGCATGGCCAGAGAAAGTCGGTACTGCAAGCAATACGGATCGTATGGTACAGATGGGTAAGAAGGCGATTAATCCTCCGGGAGATGCCAAGCCTGATCTGTGGATCATTCAGCAAATTGCGAAACGCATGGGCCTCAATTGGAACTACCAAGGACTGGATGATGGTGTTGCAGAAGTCTATGACGAAATGCGTCAAGCAATGCATGCAGCCATTAACGGCATCACTTGGGCGCGTCTAGAAAAAGAATCTAGCGTGACATACCCATGCTTGTCTGCAGAAGACCCAGGTCGTCCAATCGTATTTGATGACAAATTTGCTACGACAGATGGCAGGGTGAAGTTGGTGCCTGCCGATATCATTCCTGCGAATGAGCGTCCAGATGCAGAGTATCCATTTGTATTGATTACGGGTCGTCAGTTAGAGCATTGGCATACCGGCAGTATGACTCGCCGTGCAACTGTCTTGGATGCAATTGAGCCGATGGCGACTGTCTCCATGAATGGCGAAGACATGACCCAGTTAGGTGTTTCTGCTGGTGATGTTATTACGGTTCAATCACGTCGTGGTGAGGTAGGCATCCACGTACGTAGAGATGACGGCACTCCGCGTGGCGTAATCTTTATTCCGTTTGCCTACTATGAAGCTGCAGCTAACTTAATCACCAACTCTGCCCTAGATCCGTTTGGCAAGATTCCAGAGTTTAAGTACTGCGCCGTCAAGCTTGCTAAAGGCGGTCAAGCTGCCCCAGTAATGGGTTACGGCACCAATGATCCTAAGAGGCAGAAAGTTACATCGGTTTCGTAAAGGATGGCGCTTCAACCAAACCCCACCTTTAAGGTGGGGTTTTTATCTTGAGGTTTGACCATCTGCACAAGTGTAGATACAATGTAGATACATTTGAAACAAAGAGGGCATCTATGCAAACTATTATTAAAAAGTGGGGCAACAGTCCTGCGTTGCGTCTAAATACTGCTGTCATGAAGTCTGCCCACTTGAATATTGATCAGATTGTTTCGGTTAAGGTACAGAGAGGTCGAATCGTTATTGAGCCGATTGTTCAGAAGGAATACCAGCTCGATGAATTGCTTGCTGGGATAACTGCGAAAAATATTCATCATGAAAATGATTTTGGTGTGCCCGTAGGTAAAGAATTACTCTGATGGCTAAGACTTATATTCCAAATGCAGGGGATATTGTTTGGTTAGAGTTTGATCCTCAAGCTGGGCATGAGCAAGCGGGGCGACGTCCCGCCGTGGTTTTAACGCCAGAGGCGTATAACAAAAAAACAAATTTGATGATTTGTTGCCCCTTGACTACAAAAATTAAGGGCTATCCATTTGAAGTTCTGGTGGAAATTGATGGCATTCAATCCGCGATTCTTTCTGATCAAGTTAAATCTCTAGATTGGAAAACTCGAAAAGCCAAATATAAGGGTGCAGTCAGTACATTTGCTCTTGCTGAGGTGCGAAGTAAAGCTAAAGCACTTCTTTCAATAACGTAAATATGTTGCGATTAATTCATTTAAATTTAAGTGGACATATGCTGACATTGCTTCGCAAGGAGGGCAATCAGCATGCTATTGATCAGCAAGTCAATTTTTGGGTAAGACTGGGTAAGGCATGTATAGATAACCCAGAATTACCAACCAGCTTTGTGGCTGAGTGTTTGGCATCGCTTAGCGAGGTTAAAGATAAGGGATTTATACCTTTTGTCCCTCGAACGACTGATTAATTGGATCAAAAATACCAAGAATCCTATTGCCCTTTAGAATTAACCCTCCATGGCTAGTTCAAAACCCTCAACACCTCAAGCTGATACCAAAGCAGAGCTTCCCGTTCTCATCATTGGCGCAGGCTTAGCTGGTCTAACCGTAGCGCTCCATATGGCCGAATCCCAGCCGGTGATTCTCATGGCCAAGCGTGGCCTTGGTGAAGCGGCGACAGCGTGGGCACAAGGTGGCATTGTGGGGGTGGTGGATAAAGAGCATGACAGTATTGATTCTCATGTGGCTGACACCTTAGATGCAGGTGCAGGCCTCGTGGTGGAGTCAACCGCCCGTTATATTGCCGAAGAAAGTGCTGAAGCTATTCGTTGGTTGGTTGAGCAAGGTGTACCGTTTACCGCTGATGAGTCAGGGCCAATGGGTTTGCATTTAACACGTGAGGGTGGCCATAGTCACCGTCGCATTGCGCATGCTGCTGATGCCACTGGTAAAGCCATCCATGAGGTTCTTTTGGATAAAGCTAGGGCACATAAAAATATTCAAATCTTGGAGCACTGGATTGCTTTAGATCTGATTACCAATCGCCACTTAGATGCGAAGACGCAGCGCACCAAATCCAATCGTTGCTATGGTGTGTATGCCCTAGATATTAAGAATAATCGCGTAGAAACAATTGAAGCTAAGTCAGTGGTGTTGGCCACTGGTGGTGTCGGTAAGGTCTATCGCTACACCAGCAACCCTGATACTGCTACTGGCGATGGCATTGCTATGGCTTGGCGTGCAGGTTGCCGTGTCGGTAATATGGAATTTATTCAGTTTCATCCGACATGCTTGTATCACCCCAGTGATCGCACCTTTCTGATTACCGAAGCAATGCGGGGCGAGGGCGGCTTACTCAAGCTACCAAACGGCACTCGTTTTATGCCTGAGCATGATGAGCGCAATGAGTTAGCTCCGCGTGACATTGTTGCCCGAGCCATCGACTTTGAGATGAAGAAGCACGGTTTAGATTACGTGCATTTGGATGCCACCCATCTGGGTGAAGCATTCATTAAAGAACATTTCCCGATGATTTACGCGCGTTGCATGACTCTGGGTCTGGATATCACAAAAGAACCCATACCGGTCGTGCCTGCAGCGCATTACACCTGTGGCGGTGTGGTGACAGATCTCAAAGGAAAAACGGATTTACCAGGCTTATATGCCGTAGGTGAGGCGACTTATACAGGGCTTCATGGTGCGAATCGATTGGCAAGCAACTCCTTATTAGAGTGTGTGGTGATTGGTAAGGCAGCAGCAGTAGATATCTCCTCGCTAAAAACCCCAGTAATGCCAAAACTTCCGCTCTGGGATGAGAGTCAAGTAGAAGATGCTGACGAGCAGGTGGTGATTGCCCATAACTGGGATGAGTTACGTTCATTAATGTGGAATTACGTTGGTATTGTGAGAACCAATCGACGCTTAGAGCGTGCATTACACCGCATCAAACTCCTAAGATATGAGGTGCAAGAGTATTACGCCAACTTTAAAGTAACTCGCGACCTCATTGAGCTGCGCAACCTGTTGGAATGTGCAGAGTTGATTGTCAGGTCAGCCCTGATGCGCAGAGAGAGCAGGGGCTTGCATTACAGCCGTGATTACCCAGGAACTTGGGCGGTTTCTTATCCGACTATTCTGACGCCTCAGGCTGAAGGCACTTCAGAAAATCCTGAGACCTGAAAAATTACAGATCGCCTTTCAAGACAGCATCTTTAATATATTTGTTTAGGCGAGTTTGCCAGCCTTTGCCGCTTGCGCGCAGTTTCTCGAGCACATCAAAGTCCATTCTTAGACTCAGCATTTCTTTAGTATTTTTAATGGGAGGTCTACCAACACCTCTTTTGATAAGCGTGTCTCCAACATAGACATGAGCATCCCTAAACCATTCTTCATCCGCTTCTGGTGCGTCGTCTGGGTCAACCCAATCTTCCTGCGAATTTTGATTTTTCCTATTCAATTCCAGCCCCGACATTCGTGATTAGCAATTATTTCTAATTATTGTATATACAAATATTAGAGGTTGAACAACCCCAATCCATTGTCAACTACAATGTTATAGCACTTAGTGCAATAGATTAGAATTTTGACGATGAAAATAGTCATGAAAACAAAAACATTTGATCGGTGGGCTAAAAAGATAGTTGCAACTAGCGCACTATGCAATGCAGCAAGAGAGATTGATCTGGGTATTTATGAGGCCGACTTGGGTGATGGCATTTGCAAGAAAAGGGTTCCTATCGCTGGGCAAGGGAAAAGCGGAGGCATTCGTACGATAGTGGCAAAGAAAAATAAAGATGCAATTGTATTTATTGTTGGTAGAGAGAAAAGCAGTCCTGGGTCAGATTTTACGGAGAGGGAGCAGGAGGCAGCAGGGATTATTGCCAGATCTTTTGAGGCAGCAGACATAAAAACACTACGAGAGTTAGCCTGTTTGGGGACATTAAAGGAGTTAAATTGCAATGAGCAAGAAAATGATTACTGAAGAAAAACGAGTTTTGGATGAATTGCTTGAAATGGCTTTGGCCTTGGATGATCATGGTCTGTTGACGAAGCATGACCTCGTGAAGATGAAAGCGCTTTGCATAGAGAAGCCACCAGTTTTTACGCCAAAAAAGGTAGCCGATCTTAGGATTCATCGAGCAAAAATGAGCCAATCAATTTTTGCCGCATTGCTCAACGTCAGTGTTTCGACTGTTCAGAAATGGGAGTCTGCCGGCTCTGGAAAGCATCCAAGTGGTGCTGCGGCAAAATTATTGCAAATTATTGATATGAAGGGAATTCAGTCCGTGCTTTTATGAGTCTTGATCATCAACTCATTTATTAGGGCGAGTTTTTCGGAAATAATTTGATTGGATTCGGCTTGAAGAGTCGATGCCTCTTCAGGTAAAAACCCAAGGTCTAGAAATATATTGCCATTGATTGCTGTGACATGTTTGGGTTGAGTGCTCATCGTTATAGAATCCTCATCGAGAAATCCACAGCCTTAACATCTTTAGTCAGCTTTCCAAGAGAAATGCGATCAACGCCAGTTGCGGCAATCGCTCGCATCTGATCTAAGTCAATACCACCAGAAGCTTCTAATAAAGCGCGACCATTGGTAAAGGCAACGGCTTCTTTCATTTGGTCGGTAGTGAAGTTATCAATTAAGACGCTCTTTGCGCCGGCATCCAAAGCTTCTTTCAATTCAGCAAGACTTTCTACTTCCACTTGAATATCCACCCCAGAATTCAATGCCTGCGCAGCTTTGACTGCAGCAGCAACACCACCTGCGGCAGCGATGTGATTCTCTTTAATTAAGATGCCATGCCATAGTGCAAGACGTTGGTTTTGACCGCCACCCACACGGACTGCGTATTTCTGAGCCTGACGTAAGCCAGGAATCGTTTTGCGAGTGTCGAGCACTGCGCAACCCTTTGGATTAGGACTTACACCTGCAATCGCATCAACGTGTTGACGTGCAATGCTCGCTGTCCAAGAGAGTGTTTGCAAGAAGTTAATGCAAGGGCGCTCAGCAGAGAGAAGGGCGCGAGAGTTGGCCTCAATATCGCAAACTTTGGTATCGGGCTTCATTAAGTCGCCCTCTAGGTAGTGCCAAGTCACTTTTGCTGCGGGATCTAATTTCTTAAGAGTGCCCTCAAACCAATCTACCCCACACAGCACAGCCTGCTCACGAACAATTAATTGGGCATGAACGGGTTTGCTAGGAACTAATTGCGCAGTCCAATCGCACTTACCAACATCTTCCATTAGCGCATCAGCAATATTGCGTTGACGGGCTTGTTCTAAAGTCTCGTTGTACTCAAACATGAATGAATCGATCTAAATTAAGAAAAAACAAAATACAAAATAAGCAATTAAGCCGCACCAATATTTTTTACAAAGCCATGCTGGGCTTTGGCAAGCAGGTCAGGGTGATTCTGGGTGAAGTCCAGCATGCGTTCAACGCAGCCTAGTGCCTTAACCCGTACATCTTCCTCGATAAAGATTTCACCAGAGGCATTCTCAAGACAATCCAAGATCCCTTGCACGCCATTCATGGCCATCCAAGGGCAGTGCGCACAGCTCTTGCAGGTAGCGCTGTTGCCGGCGGTAGGGGCTTCAATAAGTTTCTTATTGGGTGCCAATTGGCGCATACGATGCAAGATGCCATTATCAGTCGCCACAATATATTCAGTGGCAGAGCCTTCAACTACAGCTTTAATCATTGCTGATGTGGAGCCAACTACATCTGCTAAATCCACCACTGCTTGCGGCGATTCTGGGTGAACCAAAACCATGGCATTGGGATGTGCGGCAATCAACATTTCTAATTCAACCGCCTTAAATTCATCATGAACAATGCAGGCACCATTCCAGAGCAACATATCAGCGCCAGTCTGCTCTTGAATGTAGCGACCTAAATGACGATCGGGCGCCCACAGAATTTTCTTGCCCTCAACTTTGAGTTGATGCACGATCGCTAAAGCACAAGAGCTCGTTACCATCCAATCAGCTTGGGCTTTAACAGCAGCGCTGGTATTGGCATAGACAACTACAGTGCGATTGGGATGCAAAGCTCTAAATGCTGCAAAGTCCTTAGCGTCGCAACCTAAATCCAGTGAGCAGGTTGCTTCCAGATCCGGCATAAACACGCGTTTATCAGGACTCAGAATCTTGGCAGACTCCCCCATAAAGCGCACGCCAGCTACGATTAAATTCTTGGCAGAGTGATTCTTACCAAAGCGTGCCATCTCTAAAGAGTCGGCTACAAAGCCACCGGTTGATAAAGCCAAATCTTGAATATCCCCGTCTACATAGTAGTGAGCCACTAATGCAGCATCTTTCTCAATCAGCAATTGCTTGATGCGGGCAATGACAGCAGCTTTTTCAGCTCCATGCAGTTGTGGGGGTGTTTTGGCCCAGGCTTGGGCAGTGCAGGTTGCGCCAGCAGCATTCTGCTGGGGATAGTCAAAGGCAATGGGTGTTGAGGTCATGCGCAATTTTAGCCCTCTTAATCATGGATTTAATGAGCTTGTTTCCGGTAATAATTGTAGCTACAATGTAGCTACATAAATAATAAGAGATCAAGAGGGCATATATGGCTGCAAATTCAGTGGTGCGAGCTCGGATAGATGAGGACATTAAGAATGAGGCGAGCCTAGTGTTAGAGGCAATGGGTTTAACTGTGTCAGATGCATTGAGGATGATGTTGACACGGGTGGCGGTTGAAAAGTCACTCCCGTTTGAGCCCTTGGTCCCAAATGTAACGACTATAGCGGCAATGAGAGAGGCGAGGGAGCGACGGCTAATGTCATTTGGATCGGTAAAGGGCTTATTAAAGGATCTGAATGAGGAGGATTGAGTGCATCACTCAATTTAAAAAAGACTACAAACGAGAAATAAAAGGGAGATACAAATCTCAGTTGGCATCAGAATTGATTGAGGTGGTTAATCTCTTGGTTGGTGATCTTGAATTGCCGGCGCGTTATTTTGATCATGCCTTAATAGGGCAGTGGAAAGATTTTCGAGATTGTCACATCAGGCCCGATCTACTTCTCATGTATGCGAAGCCCAACCCAGAAATACTCATACTCACAAGACTGGGCTCACATAGCGAGTTAAGTTTGTAGGCATACTGACATCACCATTAGAATAAGTTATGTCATTTTTTACAATTCAATCCGTCTTCCTGTTCTATAGCGCCGTCAGTATTTTTTGTGGCCTATTACTGCTAGGTTTATTTTGGGGGCGGAAGGATATTCCAGCCAAGATTTGGATTGCGAGTTGCTTCCTATCATCATTAGCAACCATGGTGACTGTTTACAGTGAATCGCTACCAATATCCTAGACACTTCCCAACCTCGCTTGGTACTGCTGTTCAAATCTTACCGGAGAAAGCCCATTGTTGTAGCTATGGCGTCTAACCGGGTTGTAAAACATTTCGATGTAATCAAAGATATCTTCTCTTGCTTTTGCTCTGCTGGCATAGGTTTTACGTTTGATCCGCTCCCGCTTGAGTAGTTGGAAAAAGCTCTCGA
>NZ_JACVOO010000046.1 GCF_018882405.1 Polynucleobacter sp. 31A-FELB
TAACCATCTTTTGCAATAAATGCATCGTTTATTGTGGCGAGTCCCACCGGAATTACTGGACTACTTTCCAATGGAATGACTGCCAGCTTTGAATTGGAATGAGTGGCAACATTCACTGTAATACGCAGGTACTTTTTGATGAAGGCGTACTTTAACCGGACTCCTTGGCAAAGTACGCGGCGGCCTTTTTTAGGATGTCGCGCTCTTCGGTAACCCGCCGCAGCTCCGCCTCCAGTCTTTTAAGCTTAGCCGTT
>NZ_JACVOO010000047.1 GCF_018882405.1 Polynucleobacter sp. 31A-FELB
TAGATAACCACACCCGTGAGTGCCTAGCAATTTATCCTGCGCAAAACATTCGAGGCGATGATGTTGCGCATCTGCTAGAGCATATCGTCTCGCAAAGAGGTAAGCCCACGCGGATTCAAGCGGACAATGGTCCAGAATTTATCTCTATTGCGCTCGATCGCTGGGCTTACGATAAGCAAGTTGTCTTAGATTTTTCAAGACCAGGTAAACCTACTGACAATGCGTTTATTGAATCATTCAACGGCAGCTTAAG
>NZ_JACVOO010000048.1 GCF_018882405.1 Polynucleobacter sp. 31A-FELB
GGGTCACAATCATTTGGTTCTCACACGCTCGAGACGAGAGTGGCTCTTTAAGCCAGGCGTAATAGCCACTGTGGTGGACTCGCAAAACCTTGCACATGGTGCGGATGGCATGCTCATGCTGGTACTTGTGTATTCCAGTCAAACCCGTCACCGATTCCAGTCCAAACCTGCCACTCATTCCAGCGGAAAGTAGCCCACTCATTCCAGTAGGGGTAGTCAGTAGCAATAAAGAAAAGCCCATCAAATGATGGGC
>NZ_JACVOO010000015.1 GCF_018882405.1 Polynucleobacter sp. 31A-FELB
GTTCAACTACCTGTTTGACTGCCTCTAACTTGAACTCTTCAGTAAACCGTCTTCTTGTACTCATGACACACCTCCTAATAGACTAAATATTAGGCTAGAAAGTGTCTATAGAAGTGGTAGCGATTCATTCTTTTAGGCCAAAAAAATGGACATGCTTGCACAAATCCTCTCAAGCGGTATCGCGGTGGGGATGATCTATGCGGTAATCGCTTTCGGTTTCCAGCTAACTTTTGCCACATCAGGCACTTTGAACTTCGGTCAAGGTGAAGCGCTGATGTTAGGTGCTCTCGTAGGTTTAACCTGCGTAGACACTTTTGGCATGAACTATTGGGTCATGATTCCCGTAGTTTGCTTATTTGGAATGTTGCAGGGTGGCTTTGTTGAGCTCATCGGTGTGCGTCCAGCTATCAAAATTAAATCTGAGTTTGGTTGGATTATGTCCACCATTGCGCTCGGTATTATTTTCAAGAACGTAGCTGAAAATATCTGGGGTCGTGATGCATTGCCATTCCCATCACCATTGCCAATGGAGCCAATGGAATTCCTCGGGGCAAACATTTTGCCAATGGAAATTTTGGTAGTGGTTGGTGCTTTAGTAATGATGATGTTGGTAGAATTTTTTAACCGTAAAACAATTTACGGTAAAGCGGTGGTTGCAACTGCAAACGATCGCGATGCAGCAGGTTTGATGGGTATCAACACCAGCGTGGTGATTACCTTCTCTTATGCGCTTTCTTCCTTAACTGCAGCGTTTGCCGGCGTATTGATTGCACCGTTGACATTGACTGGCGCAAGTATGGGTGGCGCCTTGGGTTTAAAGGCTTTTGCGGTAGCGATTATTGGCGGCCTATCAAGCGGTATGGGAATCATTGTGGGTGGTTTGATTCTGGGTATCGTTGAGACTGCAACCGGTTTCTATATTTCTACTGGCTATAAAGATGTGCCAGGTTTGATCTTGCTCTTGCTAGTGCTTGCATACAAACCATCTGGCCTCTTTGGTAAATCTGCAATTAAGAAAGTTTAATGATGAAGAAGTCCCTAATACCTCTATTAATTGCGATCGCGGCACTCTTTACCCTGCCGTTATTTATTCACAATCCTTATTACATTCACTTAGTTGAAACCATTCTGATCTACACCATTTTGTTATTTGGTTTGGATATCGTGGTGGGTTATGTTGGTCAGGTTTCCTTAGGTCACGCAGCGCTGTTTGGTATCGGTTCATATACCGCTGGTGTTCTGTACTTCCACTTTGGTTGGACTATCTGGGGAACACTGCCAGCATCTATCGTGGTGACTTCCATCTTCGGCGGTATCTTGGCATTGCCAGCATTGAAGGTAATCGGACCTTATTTGGCGATGGTGACCTTGGCTTTTGGAACGATTGCACAGATTCTCATTAACGAGATGACTTGGTTGACTGAAGGCCCATTGGGTATCAAGATCCCTAAGCCTGACTTAATGGGCGTGCCTATGACGAAGGCAGAGTACTTCTGGATGGTTGGCATTATCTTGATTGTCTCCATGATCATCGTGGATCGTTTTGTGAAATCCCAAATTGGTCGTGCATTTGAGGCATTGCGTGACAGCCCAATTGCTTGTGACTGTATGGGCGTGTCCGTATACCGCTTTAAAGTGATTGCGTTTGTGATAAGTGCCGGCTTTGCTGGTTTAGCTGGTTGCTTGTATGCCTACTCAGAGCAATATATTTCACCAAACACTTACAACAACGAACTTGCTGTGTTGTTCTTGTTGGGCATCATCATGGGTGGACGTAAGTCACGCCTTGGCGCTGTCATTGGTGCGGCCATTATTGTGTTGTTGCCAAAACTCTTGGACGACATCTTCTTATTCCGTATCGTTGCTTCGATCATCGCAGTTGTAGTGGTGGTTGGTGCTGCAATGGCATTGTCGAAAAAAGTCACAACACTACGACGTGTGTCAGTTCCTATCGCTGGTGTAGTTGGCTTGGCAGCATTCTCATTCTGGCTCAATAGTATCTCCGATTGGCGCTTGAGTATTTTCGGCTTCATGATTTTGTTGGTGGTGTACTACTTGCAAAACGGTATTGTTGGTTTTGCGAAGAGCTTCTACCAATCTATTGCTGGTAAGGCCAAAACGACTCGTGGTGGTGATGCTGAGGTGGTGGATGATTCCATCAGCTTTATCAGTAAAGTCAGCGATCAAAATACCGGTGCTGAGCTCTTGAAGGTTGATTCTGTATTGATGCAGTTCGGTGGCTTAAAAGCTTTGAACAATGTTGATCTGAGCATCAAGCGCGGCACTATTCATGGTTTGATCGGTCCTAACGGTTCCGGTAAGAGCACGATGATGAACGTGTTGACAGGTATTTACGTGCCTACAGCCGGCAACGTTCTCTATGCTGGTCAAAGCGTAGTGGGTCGTACATCTTCAGACATCGCACTTTCTGGTATCGCACGTACTTTCCAAAACGTTCAACTCTTCGGTGAAATGACAGCAATCCAAAACATTTTGGTTGGCCTGCACCACACCTTCAAATCAAACATGGTGGAGATTGCCTTAAATCTGCCGCGTTACAAGAAAGAAGAAGCTGAAGCGCATGCTCGTGCAATGGCTCTCCTGAAGTTTGTTGGTTTGGATGACCTGGCAAATGAAGAAGCGCGTAACTTGCCATACGGTAAGCAACGTCTCTTGGAGATTGCTCGCGCCTTGGCTTTGGATCCAGAACTGCTCTTATTGGATGAGCCAGCTGCTGGTTTGACAGCTCCTGACATTAAAGAACTCTTGCGCATTATTCGTAAGATCCGCGATAGCGGTATTACCTTCATCCTGATTGAGCATCACATGGATGTGGTGATGTCAGTCTGCGATACCGTTTCTGTATTGGACTTCGGTCAGAAGATTGCAGAAGGTAAACCAGCTGAAGTTCAGGCAGACGAGAAGGTGATTCATGCCTACTTGGGTACTTAATCACTAGAACCATATTGAATCGGTAAATACCATGTTATCTATTAAGAATCTTGAAGCAGGCTACGGCAAAGTAAAAGTTCTGCACGGCATCAATATTGATGTCCCTAAAGGACAAGTCATTACTTTGATCGGGTCAAACGGCGCCGGTAAAACAACAACCATGCGTGCTATCACCGGCATGATTAAGCCAACGGGTGGCGAAGTAACCTTGGGTGGCGAAAAAATTGATGGTTACGACTCTCATAAAATCGCCCGCTTAGGTTTGGCTCATAGCCCAGAAGGTCGTCGTGTGTTTACGACTATGTCAGTCAATGACAACCTCTTGTTAGGCGCATTTCCACGCTTTACAGGTAGCCGTCCAAAAGGTGACATCAAGAACGATCTAGAGCGCGCTCTCGAAATGTTCCCTCGCTTAAAAGAGCGTCGCAACCAATTGGCTGGAACATTGTCAGGTGGCGAGCAGCAGATGTTGGCGATGGCCCGTGCCGTGATGCTCAATCCAGAGATTATTCTCTTGGATGAACCATCAATGGGCCTTGCACCAATTTTGGTTGAGGAAGTATTTAAGATTATTTCTAACCTCAAATCTCAAGGTGTGACGATGTTATTGGTTGAGCAGTTTGCTGCTGCAGCCCTGAACGTTGCTGACTATGGTTATGTGCTCGAGAATGGCAAGATTGCTACTCATGGTCCAGCCGACAAATTGATGCATGATCCAGCTGTGAAAGCAGCTTACTTGGGTGGTGCTGGCGGTCACTAAGATTTAGTTGTGTCCTGATTGTTAAAAAGCCCTCGAAAGAGGGCTTTTTCTATTGGGGTGCAATCAAACTACTTGCCAAACTAATTCTGAAGCAGTGAGATCGCCTCTCTAATGAGTAGGGCGCGATAACCCATATACATAGCGACACCTACAAAACCAATCAGAAATAACTTAGGTACTAATGCACCCTCAGCCACTAGTTCTGAGTTGAGAAGCCCTAGGGCAACAACTAAGAAGAATAGGGCGCCCAGGCCCAAGACAATCCAATTCTCATGCTTGCTCACTTGTTGAGTCTGATTAGCATAAGCAAGCACCTGAAAGCCATTGCCTTTTTGGTAGCCTGAGACTGTCATGGTATCGCCATCACTCACCACCATAGGCGTTGAGAATTTGGCTTCAATAGCGCGGTCACCTAAAGTAAATTTGGATATAAAGAAGCGCTGGTAATACACCGAAGAATGATCATGAGTAGGCTTTTCAGGATTTACATATTCCAGAAGCTCATTATTGAGATTGCTGACCGTTCCGGAAATGGTGGCCACGGAGCTAGTTAGAAAAGCGCTGGGTTTCAGAGTCATGAGTAGAGCTCCCATCAGTGCGAGGGAAAAAATAAGAAGAAAAGATAGAAGCGGTCGTTTCACAGATTCAAAGTTAGCACACCTTTAATGAGTAGGCTAATTGCAATCGTTAAAGTGAAGATCGAGAAGATGAGTTGAGTATGCGGACCACTTAACTTTTTCCCCAGGAGGAGTCCAATCAATAGCCCCCCTAAAGCTGCCAGCGAAAATGGCGCTGCCACCAATACGTTAAGACCGCCAGAAGCTGCTGAGAAAATCGCACCTCCACCAGTGATGATGGCAAGAACCCCGAGTGAGGTAGCAACAATCGATTTGATTGGTAAATCGGTATAGCGTTTTAAGGCGGGGACGATTATGAAGCCGCCACCAACACCGAGTAATCCAGATAAGAAGCCAGCGATACTGCCGGCAAACATTAATGCGCGTGCGCAGGGCAGGGTCCACTGGAGTTTTCCAATGGCTGGGTTAATTAGGCAAGGGGGTGGCTTTCTGTTTTCTTCGGGCACACCATTAATTTGATTACGGGCTTGACTCAATAAGCGTACGGCTACGTATAAGAGAATCAAGCTAAACAGAATCTGTAGTGGTGCATTCGGGATCCGTGGGGCAAGCCAAAGGCCTAGGGGGGATAGCGCCAAACCGAAGAGAGCCATGAACCCTGCTGCTTTGTAGCGCAAGATTTTATTTCTCAGTCCCAGAATGGCCCCAATACTTGAAGCTAAGGCAACGGCACAGAGTGCAATCGGAGCTGCCTCTGCAATAGGAAGGCCCAGAAAGAAGACTAGCAAGGGAACTGACAAAATACCGCCCCCAGCGCCAGTGAGGCCCATAAGTACGCCTACTAGGATTCCTAGTGCTGGGCTGATAAGGGTTGAATAGTCCATTGCAATTTATTTTAGATTAATATAGTATATAAATATATATAATATTTATTCAATTGAAAGAATAACGTGACCACACAGCAAACCCCGCTAATCAAGGACTTTTTTGATCCAGAGACCTGGACCTATACCTATGTGGTCTATCAAGGTGATGCTAGCCCATGCGTCATCATCGATTCGGTGATGAACTACGATCCTAAATCAGGCAGAACTAGCACCAAGTCAGCTGATGAGGTCATTGCTTTCGTTAAGGAGCACAAGCTTCAGATCAGTTGGATTTTGGAGACCCATGCCCATGCAGACCATTTAACTGCTGCCCCTTACTTGCAAAGTCATCTGGGTGGCAAGCTGGTAATTGGAGATCACATCAAAAACGTACAGACGGTATTTAAAGGCGTATTCAATCTAGATGATCGCTTTAAAGCTGACGGTGCCCAGTTTGACCACTTGCTAAAAGAGGATGAGTCACTCGCATTTGGAAATCTTTCCTTGAAAGCACTTTTTGTACCCGGACATACCCCTGCCTGCATGGCTTATGAAATCGGTGATGCAATCTTTGTGGGCGATACCTTGTTTATGCCGGATGTAGGTACGGCTCGCTGTGACTTTCCTGGTGGTGATGCGAAGACACTCTATCGCTCGATTCAGAAGATCTTGTCTTACCCTGGTCAGACCAAGCTATATATGTGCCATGACTACCCACCAAATGGACGTCCAGCTATGGGCATGACTACCGTTGCTGATGAGAAGGCTAACAATATTCACGTGCACGATGGTGTTACTGAGGATCAATTTGTGCAGATGCGTACAGCGCGAGATAAAACCTTGGAAATGCCAACATTAATTTTGCCTTCTATTCAGGTGAATATTCGGGCTGGGCATTTTCCTGAGCCAGATGCCAATGGCGTTGCGTATCTAAAAATTCCTTTAAACGCACTTTAATCGAGGGATGACAATGAATATGTCTATCTCTAAGGCGGAGTTAAAAAAGATGCAGTCATCGGCTGATGATGCATGCAAACTCATGAAGGTCTTATCTAACCGCGATCGCATGATGCTCTTATGTGAAATCGGTCAAGCCGAAAAGTGCGTTGGCGAGCTAGAAGCAGCATTAGATTTGCATCAACCAACCCTCTCCCAGCAGCTCACCGTATTGCGCAAGGAAAAGCTGGTCAAAACACGTAGAGAGGGTAAGCAAATTTATTACTCTCTCTCAAGTCAGGTTGCTGTAGCAGTCATGAGCTTGCTATATAAGCACTACTGTAAGAAGTAATTTAAAGAATTATTTAATCGTTTTTAAAAGGAGTTCAATATGAAATGTAACGTCGGTGGTATCGATCGTATTTTAAGAATCTCGGTAGGCATTGTGCTGGTTGCGCTTGCAGCTAACGGCATCGTAGGCTGGTGGGGCTGGCTTGGATTAATTCCATTGGCTACGGGTATTTTCCGTTTCTGCCCAGCTTACCCATTATTGGGAATTAATTCTTGCGGAACTTCATGCGGTAAAGATTCTTGCTGTAAGTAAGTTTTCTAATATTTGACTAAAGCGCGTTGAGAGATAAACCTCAACGCGCTTTATTTCCATTTGGGGTGACCACTTTTTTTGTATGAACGCCGTGCAATAAAAAGATGGCAAAGAATGCGAGACCAATCATCCAGTGGGTTGTGATGACGCTATCTCGAATTTCTTCAGGGCCGTAGTACAACAGGGCGCCTGATATCAATAATGTAGCTAAAAAAGCCAATTGGCTTAAGCCGCCCCACAGCTTCCTCTTGGACTTGAGGCCAGCCTTGAGGTGAAAGGGTAGGACTGAACCCAAAGCCATCGTAGCAATCATTGCGGCAATGCCATGCCACATCAATATTGAGTGAGCGCCCAATGCGGCGCCTTGAATATGAAATTCATGACCAAGTAAATAGGCTGTGCCGGTAAGCGAGCAACTCAACATACCAACGAGAACGAAATGTCTTTGCCATGCCGGCATCTTTCCAAGGCGACTACTATTTTTCATAAGGTGATGGTCTGAGGAATTTTGATCGCGTGAGCAGAGAAATGACTCAAGCAGGGATGTTGGGCGTTACCAGAAATGCTGACTACCTTTGTTAGGGCGTCGGCGTAGACGCATTCATTGGCAATCACTGAGTAAGACTCTGAAAACTCAATATGCTCTTGATTGAGGGGGTTGACCATATAGCTTTTGGCATCAGCGTCGCGCTTTGCAAAGTAAAGGCTGCTAGTAGCAACGGCTCCTGACTTCAAGCTACCAATCTGAATTAACTCCAGAGGCTTACTTGGATTTCGGATTTGAATATCCTGAGTGCAATTTCCAAAGACGCGCATATCGCCACCAGCATTAACCGATCCAGATTGGATATCGTGAGAAAATAAGACCTCTGCTGCTTTATCAACTGCATAGCCTTTGGCAATGCCACCAAGATCAAGGCAGAGTGGAAGCTTGGATTGAACCAAGTTTGGCTCAATAAAGAGGAGATCTTCAATGCCTCCAAATGACTGACCATTCAAGCTGATGTGCCTTGGTAGAAGACCTGCCTCTACAAGGCGATGACCAATGCCACAATTAAATATCCCTTGAGACTCAATATGAATCTCCTTGGCAATGGCCAGCACCTCGGCCGTCCAGGAGTGAATGCGAATTGGCTCTAAACGGGATCTGGCATTAATTTGAGAAAGCTCGCTGTCAGGATCATGAAAGCCCATCAGGGATTGAACCTGTTCAATGGCTGTAAATGCCATCTCTATTGCATGGGGTAAATGCTCTCCATCTTCAGTTGAAATTTCAACAAAGGTGCCTAAGAGTGGTTTGCAGCGAATCATTTTGCTTTGGGTGCTTGGGATTGGTTTTTCAGAGCAATCTCATAAAGTACTGCAACACGTTTGACGCCGTCAGTGAGATGTTTGCAAGAGAGGGTGGCGCCACCAATATTTTGAATATCTTGATTAAGCTTAATAGGGTCCGATGCAGTTTTGCCAACAAACTGATTGCGCCACTGGGCTTCTGCTACTTCATATCCATAGGATTCAACATATTCCAGGATCTCGATGCCGGTGACTGCGCCCGATGGGCTCAGTGCTACGGCATAAGTAATCATTTCGTGCTTGCCAACTACCTCATCTACGATGAACCAACTTCCGTCCGCCGCCTTCCAGATACGATCTCCTTGAAAGGGGTGGCGAACGCTTGAGGCCGAACGCATTTTGTCCTGAAGTTCATCTGTAATGATGATGGAATTTTTGACAAGCGGTTTATTGGGTATGAGTATCTTTTGAGCTTGCTCCACTGATACGTAAATCTTGGCATGCGCTACGATCGGTGCCGTTGTTGCAGCAAGACCAGCTATTAATAGAGAGTTAAGTTTCCAGTTCATGTTCTAAATTCTTTTGCTAGAGGGTGATATAAATTAATTAGCCAGCAATTCATTGGCTTGAAAGCAAAGTTCATCAAGATCTTCGGTGCTCTCATTTATCTGAGCTAAGGCCTCAAACATCATCAAAGCTCGCTCTCTCGCGGTGGCGCAATGGGTTGATTGAAACTTAATTAAATGTATTAGTGCGGCCATTAATAAATTTTGCTTTTCCATAGTTACCTTTAAATTAAAAATACGAGAGATCTTGTTCAGTTCAATGGGAAGCCGAATTTGACGATAAATTCATTTACTGAGTGACTATCCCAAACGCGAGCATTGGAGCACTCTGCAGTTCCATCACCCATGCAGTTATTACCTTTGAGTTGATAGCGCCAAGCACCGGTAACCCACCAGTCTTTTTCTGCGTAATGTAAGTTGGGGCCAACAAAGGTAGCTCTTTGCACTTGGTTTTGTAGGTTGTAGCTAGAGTAGTCATTGTGAAAACGTGCCTCAACGCCACCAGACCACTTGGGTGCAAATCGATAACTCGCCCCCACCAGGAAATCCAGCATCGATTCAGGAACATTGCCATTGCCAACAAACTTCAATTGCTCGTTAGCGACAACAACGTTGCCCGCTAGAACTAATTTATCGTCAATAAAGTTTGATTGCAGTAATAAGCGCGCTTCTATTTCATTTTTGTTCTTGCCTATGGTTGGCTCTAAATACAGTCCAACTCCGACTGGAGAGGTGACCGGATTAGTGATGCGATAGATTGCTTCTAAGGACCCACCTTCGATGCCACCTTTTCGGTATGGTGACGCTGGGTTATGTGACTCTGGTACGGGTTGCCCTCCAGTACAAGAAGCGCTGTCGCCACAGGCCTCTGGATTGGTGTAATTTTGATTTGCATTGACGTAATAGGCATTCAGGTAGCCCGCAATCTGAAAGTCATTCGTGACGCCGTATTCCAATTCTGATCTAGAGAACCATGCGTTGTAGGATCCTGCTGCTTGTTGTTTATTCAGTTGTAAGCGCTGCTCAAACTCGAGCTTCCCTTTTGGTTGTAGATCTAGGGTGTAAATCCATCCAAAAGCACCTTCACCCGCATTGGCGAATGAGAAGTGCAAGGCGGTGGCTAATAGGATGCTAAAGGCAACAAGTCTTTTGATGGTCAGTTTCATGGTGTGAAGGGGCTGGTTAGTAAAAGTAATTGAGAATCATTCGCAATATACAGCAATTGAGAATAATTCTCAATTGAAAAAATGACCCTATGTGCTTAGGTGTTGAGATTTGCCTGGGGTGAATGCCAAGCTTGTAAGATCCATAGCTATGGATTCAGAAGCCCTAGTGAAGCTGGTCACAATGAAAATGCCTTATGGCAAGCATGCTGGCCGTGCGCTTGCGGACTTGCCTGGTAATTATTTGGCCTGGTTCGCTCGCGAAGGCTTTCCTAAGGGTGAGCTTGGTCAGCTACTGGAGCTAATGCACACCCTAGATCACAATGGGTTACGAGGTTTATTGGCGCCCATTCAGCGGGCTCATGGAATTGCTCCCCGCACTCAGGGGTAACAATTTATTTAGTGCGCACTATCGCTATGACGCGATTGCGTTCATAAGTCACATTAGGTGAATCCGGCGGGCTGCTTTGCGAGAGTGTGACCAAGATTGAGCTCTGCGCTTCAACCTCTTTTGCGAGGCTTTGAGCTAAATTGAGGTTGCGATCATATTGAAGCTCTATGCTGGCAATCTTTCCTGACTTGATATTGGAGATGAGTGCCGCTACCTTCTCGGGTGAGTATTGGTCAAAAAAGACCGGATACCAGCCACCCAATACTTGCCTAGGTGCTGATGCGCCCTTCGTAGCCGATTTGATTGACTTACTTTCGGCGCTCTCTACCGGTAAGTGAAAGTCAATCCCGGTTTTCTGAATCAATTCAGCATAGGAGATTGGCGCACTCATTTGTGCATCGTCAGCATTCTCAACCCAATAAGCCCAAGCCAATTTTTTGTTGGGGTCATAGACTAACTTATATAGATGGCTTGGAATGGTGACCTTGCTTTTACCGATACTGCCTGCATTGCCAACCGATCCAGTAAACACATACACATCGCCTTGTGCGCGTTTGATGTACATCCGCGTAGGCTCTTCAACCCGTTTTGCCCAGATACCCTGATTGTTTTGTCTGGCTTGCGGCATCATATTGGCTAGGGAGAATGACTGCGCCATCCCCTTTTCGCTTGTCATGTCACCGGCTGGCACGTTATGGCCTCGGTCATACCCACTGCCGCGATAGTCTGCCAGTAGGGCGCGCTCATTAAAGGGGAGTCTGGCCTCTTCATAAAACTGATTAGTACGGCGTGGGTGAGGCGCTTGGAGCTGTTCACCATTGAGTTTCTCGATGGTGTAGATGGGCTTTTTATCTGAAGGCGAATAGTAAATAGCAAAATCATCAAAGCAAAGGTCTCGTCCCGCCTGAGTGGTTGTCGGTATTTGCTGGGCTGGGAACAGATCTTTACATTGATCAAAGAGTGCGAACGCACTCAGCGGTAGCCAAAGCAGGCTAAGTAAGAGTGGTTTGACCAGGAATTTCATTGCACGTCAGTGTAATGAGTGGCGCCGTGAACAAGCAAAAGTTTTTCGTCTATCGGGCATTTAAGTTAGCTCTACAGCTAGTGTGGATGAGGCTTTAGAGGCATTTTGCGCCGCAGCTTTACGTCGTCATGATGTATAAAAATTGTAAGAGTCTCGATCGATAGGTAGGGCCGTCGGAACACTACCGGTAGAAAATCCTGCCCGGTTGAATACTAGA
Source organism: Polynucleobacter sp. 31A-FELB (assembly GCF_018882405.1). Classification (GTDB taxonomy): domain Bacteria; phylum Pseudomonadota; class Gammaproteobacteria; order Burkholderiales; family Burkholderiaceae; genus Polynucleobacter. The sequence goes on from NZ_JACVOO010000015.1 coordinate 11,351, forward strand.
TGTATGGGTCGGGCAACTCTTTTGAAGTTGAAAAATAGTAAAAAAGTTGGATTTCGAGCACTTTTTTTATTATATGAAATAAGTCCTCACTAACTTATTTAAGTCATTGAATTTAAAGGGTTAAATATAAAAATTAGAGACTTCATTAGGGATCATCCCTATTTCGAGACCTAAAAGTTATGGAAACAGAGTTCTTTATTCTTGACTTGATATAAGAACCTTTTTAGGATGGCTCATGTTTTTTACTTATTGCATCGCAACATAAATCAGAGGTTTGGTTTTCGGTGTGCTGCAAGACCATGAATGATTAAATGTTTTTCTACCAATTCGAGTGACATGCAACTAGCGCAACCAGCAACGGTCAACGCTAAGGAGTTGCTGGCTCACGCACTATCCCCTGTTTATCGGGTGATGAATGGTTTATTGATCGTGACTGTTTTCATGATCGTGGGACTCTGGCTCTCCGGAAATGGAACTCAAGCAGGCGCTTTTGATTTGGCTCGTATCCTGGTTCCCGATGAAGCGCGCCATATGGTGTGGCAAAACGGTTTTGGAATGCTCGATCAGTACCAAGAAGAAACTCCAAAGGCCACTGCAGATAAAGAAATTGCCAATGTGATCTACGGAAAGGCTTCGGCCAGCACTAGTAGCGGCCTCATGAGCGCTAAGCAGCAAACAGTTGCCCTCTTGATGCCTTCAGTGGCTCATGCTCAGGTAAAGCCGATTTCTCATTTATCAGATCGCATTCCCACTTCAAAAATTGATCCTCAGGCACTCGATTCGAAGTTGATGGTATCGATTCAGAATCAACGTGCAGTTGCTGACTTCTTTGAGAAGAAATACAAGTTGGATCGTGCCAAGATTGAGGAATATGTTTCCAATACGGTGTTGATTGCAAAAGAAGTCAACATTGATCCAGTTTTATTACTTGCCGTAATTTCAGTGGAGTCAAACTTTAATCCACTGACGAAAAGTCATGCCGGCGCCGAAGGTTTGATGCAGGTGATGACCGCCATTCATAAAGATAAATACGCTTTGTATGGCGGCACTACTGATGCTGTTAAGCCTGAGGTAAATATTCGGGTAGGCGCTTACATCTTGAAGTATTTAATTGCTACCAGCGGCTCATTGCGCAATGGCTTGAAATACTACGTCGGCGCTGCAAATGCGGATAACGATGGTGGTTATACCGACAAGGTAATGGCAGAAAGAAATCGCTTAATTAGTTTATGCCAGCCAACAACACAAAATAAACTCACCTTGAACGGAAAAGACTTGCGTTCGTAAGATGGGTATTTTCTCAGGTAAAAAATAAGGCCACTCATCGAGTGGCCTTATTACTTGCGGATGCTAGCTTGGAATTAATTTACTCCGTGTAGCTCTACGTCAAATACTAAGGTTGCGTTTGGGGGGATGACACCACCAGCACCACGTGCGCCATAGCCCATCTCAGAAGGAATAATGAGAGTGCGTTTGCCGCCGATCTTCATGCCTTGTACGCCTTGATCCCAGCCCTTGATTACATGGCCGGCACCCAAAGGAAAACTAAACAATTGGCCGCGGTCCAGGGAGCTATCAAACTTCTGGCCTTTGTTATCTGGCGCTTTGTCATCAAACAACCATCCGGTGTAATGCACGTCTACATGGTTGCCAGCAGTCGCCTCTTTGCCATCACCAACAACGGTATCTATTTTTTGGAGTTCGCTCACGTTTATCTTCCTCTTTGGCTGAAATTGAAGGGCTAGTATATTCTGAGCGTAATCTTTTTGTTCGAGCAAACTAACATGACAAACTTTTGGCCCCATTCTGCGTATAAAACCCTTGCGGTCGGCTCGGACAATCAGCTGCAGGTGACCGATGATTTTCTGCGCACCTACCTATTGCGCCCAGAGTTAAATCTTGTGCCTGAATCTTGCGATGCAGAGCGAGCCCTGCATCAGCGTCTCAGTGAGAACCCCCGAGCAGCCATTTCGGATCAAGAAATTACTGCCATGGCGGATCTGGATATTCAAGTGAACTATCAAGTTTGGCTAAGGTATCGCGCCAAGCTATTAGCGGCCAGTTCTTTAGAAAACTTCTATATGAGTTTGTTTAAAGGTGATGGTGTGGATGTGCCGCCATTGTTTATTTCTCAGTTGGCACAAATATTTATTCGACATATCTTGGGTGAAGATTGCCATCCTTTGGATGCGCGTATGGGTGAGATTTTCTTCCGGACTCAAAAGATTACCGTGTTAGAAGATGGTGTTGTGATGGGCGCGGATGATGAGGTGGTAACTCGCAATGCGCAAGCCGGTGAGACTGGCAACATTCTTGATCTTCTGAAGAGTAAATCGATGTCCATGCGCTCGATCGATTTAGATGTATTGCATGAAGAAAATGCTGATCTGTATTGGGAGAAGAATGAAGATCATGATTTTGCAGTTCAGCTGAATTTTGGTCAGCCACCCATCAATCATTTTTGCCGCGTCCTCGAAAAATGGATCCAACATTTTTTAGGCGCTCAAGTGCGCATTACCCCAATGCAGCAAATATCTGATCCTAAGTGGTCTTGGCATGTTGGTCTAGATGCTGCTGCAACCGATATCTTGAATAAGCTTTACAACAAAGAGCCGGTTGATTCTGACGAGCTTGAGAAGGCGATTTGTTTATTCCGTCTAGACTTCATTGATGAAGCTGCCGTCACCCAATCTCAGTCTGGAAAGCCGGTTTATATGGGTATCGCCATGAATGACGAAAAGCAACTCAAACTCAAACCGCAAAACTTACTTTTCAATTTACCTCTGGCTAAAGCCTCCTAAGTAGAAGAGGCTGCGCTAACCTTCTTACGATTGGCGCTAAGCCAAATTAATGCACCCGCTGTAACAGCCACGGGGAGTAGTGATCCGAGATTTAGGATATTCCAACCCTGCGAGGTAATGAGTGCGCCAGATCCAAATGAAGTGAAGGCCATAGTGCCAAACACAAAAAAGTTAATTGCCGCCTGAGCTTTGTCACGCTCTTCCGGGCGGTAAGCTGTCATCGCTAATGAAGTTGAACCAGTAAATAAAAAGTTCCAGCCGACACCCAGCAAAAATAGTGCGATTAAGAATTGATGTAAGTCGGTACCGGAAAGCGCGATTGCAATGCACAGGAGATTGAGGATCACTCCAACGCCCATGATCTTGAGTGTGCCAAAGCGCTGAATGAGTGAGCCAGTAAAAAATCCAGGTGCGAACATACCAATCACATGCCATTCCAATACCAGCGCTGTCTCGGAAAAAGGTAGTCCACAAATCTGCATGGCTAGCGGCGTTGCTGCCATGAGTAGGTTCATGACGCCGTAGCCCAGAGAGGCACCAATCACGGCAACCATAAAAACAGGTTGGCGAAGAATAGTCTTCAGATCTCTGCCATCAGAAAGTGAGTGCTGGGTTTTGAACTCTTCTGGGAAGTGGATGAACTGCATCACGATGATCCCGATAAAGCCTGCTATCGAGAGGGTGAGGTAAGCGCCCAAGAAGGCGGTATCAAAGAAGTCTTTCGTCCATGAGGCAAGGTTGGGTCCAATGACGGCCCCAAGGATTCCGCCGGCCAATACCCAGGAGACCGCCTTATCCCTCTGGCTTACAACGGTTAGCTCAGCAGCTGCAAATCGATAGAGTTGCCCATTGGCGCTGTAGTAGCCCGCAATAAAGGTGCCGAGCACGAGAAGCCAGAAGTTCTTAGTAATGGCGGCATAGGCGCACAGGAGTGCTGAAAAGACCGCAACCAAGAGGCCTAGTTGAAAGGAGATCTTCCGACCAAAGTAATTTTGGGTTTTGGCCACAATCGAGGTCGAGAATGCTCCCCCTACAACGTAGCCCATTACCGGCAAGGTAGCCATCCAGGCAACCGGGCTCAGACTGAGCCCAACTAGGCCATTAATGGCAATAAAGGTCACATTATTGGTTAAAAACAAGCCCTGGCAGAGAATCAACAGTACGAGGTTTTTGTTGAGTAGGGGGTGCTTGTTAGTCATGTATCGCAGTTTACGTTGTAAGTGGGCGGGGGATTGGCTTGGTGGATTCCCTTAAATTGGCCAACTTCAGTCAATTTGGTGCCGAAAAGCCCTTAAATTACCGGGGTCGATGATTTAAAATAGATGCCTCGGTCCAGTGCGTGAAATTACACCTAAGACAGCCAAAAGCGCCTGAAGTGTTGCGTGCGGAATGCGAGAGTGGTTCGGTATAAGACCGGGCCCTAATATTTATCCATATCGAGGAAACATCAATGGCTTCAGAGAAATCAAAGATCATTTACACGCTGACAGACGAAGCGCCCTTATTGGCGACCTGTGCATTTTTACCAATCATTCGTACTTTTACAGCGCCAGCTGGAGTGCAGGTTGTAGAGAGCGACATTTCTGTTGCGGCACGTATCTTGTCAGAGTTCTCTGATTGCTTAACTGCTGAGCAGAAGGTTCCTGATAATTTGGCTGAACTGGGCCGTATGACTTTATTGCCTGATACCAACATCATTAAGTTGCCTAATATCAGCGCTTCAGTTCCACAGTTACTCGCTGCTATTAAAGAGTTGCAATCTAAGGGCTACAAGATCCCTGATTTCCCAGAAGATCCTAAGGACGATGCTGAAAAATCAATCCGCACCCGTTACTCCAAGTGCTTGGGTAGTGCGGTAAACCCAGTATTGCGCGAAGGTAACTCAGATCGCCGTGCGCCTAACGCTGTTAAGCGTTATGCCCGTAAGAACCCACACTCTATGGGTGAGTGGAGTCAAGCTTCCCGTACGCACGTATCCCACATGCATGGTGGCGACTTCTACGCAGGTGAGAAGTCAATGACCATGACTAAGGCATGTGATGTGAAGATGAATTTGGTAACAAAGAGTGGCAAGACAATTGTTCTTAAGCCAAAAGTCTCTTTGCTTGCCGGTGAAATTATTGACAGCATGTACATGAGCAAGAAAGCGCTCTGCGAGTTCTACGAAAAAGAAATCGAAGATGCTTACAAGACTGGCATGATGTTGTCCTTGCACGTGAAGGCAACCATGATGAAGGTGTCACACCCAATCGTGTTCGGTCACGCTGTCAAGATTTTCTACAAAGATGCATTTGAAAAGCATGGCAAGCTGTTTGAAGAGTTGGGCGTTAATCCCAACAACGGTATGAGCAGCTTGTATGACAAGATCAAAACTTTGCCAGAATCTAAGCGCGAAGAAATCATCCAAGATTTACACGCCTGTCATGAGCACCGCCCAGCATTGGCGATGGTGGATTCTGCTAAAGGCATTACCAATCTCCATTCACCAAGCGATGTGATTGTGGATGCATCTATGCCAGCGATGATTCGTGTTGGCGGCAAGATGTGGGGTGCTGATGGCCGTTTGCATGACACTAAAGCGGTTATTCCAGAAAGTACCTTTGCCCGTATTTACCAAGAGATGATTAACTTCTGTAAGACTCACGGTAACTTCGATCCAAAAACAATGGGTACGGTGCCAAACGTGGGCTTGATGGCTCAGCAGGCCGAAGAGTACGGCTCACATGACAAGACTTTTGAGATCCCCGAAGCTGGTGTAGCTCGCATTGTTGCGGATGACGGCACAGTATTGCTTGAGCAGAACGTCGAAGAGGGTGATATCTGGCGTATGTGCCAAGTTAAAGATGCACCGATTCGTGACTGGGTCAAGTTGGCAGTAAACCGTGCACGTTTATCTGGTACTCCAGCAGTATTCTGGTTGGACGAGTACCGTCCACACGAAGCCGAGTTGATCAAGAAGGTTCAAACCTATTTGAAAGACCATGACTTAACTGGTGTAGATATTCAGATCATGTCTCAGACTCGTGCAATGCGCTTCACATTAGAGCGCATCATCCGCGGTAAAGATACGATCTCTGTGACAGGTAATATTTTGCGCGACTACCTCACTGACTTGTTCCCAATTATGGAGCTCGGTACTAGCGCCAAGATGTTGTCTATCGTGCCTTTGATGGCAGGTGGCGGCCTCTTTGAAACTGGTGCTGGTGGCTCTGCTCCTAAGCACGTTCAACAGTTGGTTGAAGAGAACCATTTGCGTTGGGATTCTTTAGGTGAGTTCTTGGCCTTGGCCGTTTCATTGGAAGATATTGGCGATAAAACCAATAATCCAAAAGTGAAGATTTTGGCCCGCACTCTAGACGAAGCAACTGGCACATTGTTGGATAACAACAAGTCACCATCACCACGTACAGGCGAGTTAGATAATCGCGGTAGCCAGTTCTACTTGGCGATGTATTGGGCTCAAGCCTTAGCTGCCCAAACCGAAGACAAAGAGTTACAAGCTCACTTTGCTCCGATTGCAAAAGCGTTGACTGAGAATGAGCAAAAGATTGTTGCTGAGTTCAAGGCAGTACAAGGCAAGCCAGCCGATATTGGTGGCTACTTTATGCCCGATCAAGCCAAGTTCAAAGCAGTAATGTGCCCAAGCGCTACATTGAATGACATCTTGAAAAAAGCAGCAGCTTAAGCTGAGTTAGCTTCACAAAAAAGGCAAACCACACGGTTTGCCTTTTTTCTTATGCGCAGCTGAAATGCTTAGGCGTTCATATACCGTTCTTCTTGGTAGGTGCTAACCCACTGTGGTCTGTATACCAGGAGAATGGCCAGTAGCATTCCTGAGAGTGAGCCCTCCATAAAGGAGAGGACAAGCAAGCCTAAAAACCAGCCCAAAGGATCGCTGGTTCCAAATGAGGTCATTTGAAAATACTGCTGCAAGCCATAAATCAGTAAACCGGTTGCAAAGGTGCTAACGAATGCAGCCAAATAACCATTGCCCAAAATAAGAATAAATAAATGCTTGGGTAGGAGTCGTTGAACTGCCTTCATAACGCCGCAAGCAATGAGTGCTGGTATGACGCTGACTAACAAGTAGTGTCTTGAGGTTTCTACCAAATCGCCGCTAATCCCAAATACTCCAACTAATGCGACGATAAATAGTAGTGTGATGGCGCTCCAGAATCCAAATAGGGCAACTAGGAGTGAGGCTCCAAAAAAGTGAAAAGAGAGATCGATCAAGTTGTCGATATTGCTATTGGGTAGATGGGCGCGAACATTCCAGGCAAGCGCCAATAGCAAGATGCAGGAGATAAAGATATTTCTGAGGCGCGGTTGCATTAAGACGCCATTGCGGCTCTTATAGACGCCCAATAAGAAAATGGCGGTTGCAGACAAAATCCAAGCCATATTGGCCTCATAAAAGGGGTAAAAACCTGATTTAACTCGTTTCTATTGCTTGAGGGTATTGGATTTAACCCTATTCACTAAAGAGAGGTTCAGCAATAAATCCTTAGGCGTAGGAGAATGATTAAATCCACTTAAGAGATATTGATATGCACCCAAATGATCTAAAGCGACTTGCTCAAGAAATTACCCCCAAGGCAGTGTTTGAGGGACGTCGTGACTTGATTAAAAGTGCTGCTGCTGGCGCTTTTGGAATCGCACTTGCGCCTTGGTTTTCTCGTGAAGCTATGGCAGTCAATCCGCAGAAGTTGGCCGCTACTCCAAATCCTGCTTTTATGGCAAAAGATGAGCCCACCAGCTATAAGTACGTTACTACCTATAACAACTTCTATGAATTTGGGACTGATAAATCTGATCCCGCTGCTTATGCTCATACTCTCCAAACAAGGCCATGGACAGTGAGTATTGAGGGTTTGGTAAAAAAGCCTGTCACTTTGGATATCGATGCTTTATTGAAGTTAGCTCCGATGGAGGAGCGTATCTACCGTATGCGTTGTGTTGAGGGTTGGTCGATGGTAATTCCTTGGGATGGCTACTCTTTATCAAAGCTCTTGAATTATGTTCAGCCACTCGGTTCAGCAAAATATGTGGAATTTATTTCCTTGGCAGATAAAAAACAGATGCCTGGACTTGGGGATAATATTATTGACTGGCCTTACCGTGAAGGCTTGCGTTTAGACGAGGCAATGAACCCACTGACTTTGCTCACTTTTGGTCTGTATGGCGAAATGCTGCCAAAGCAAAATGGAGCTCCAGTGCGCATTGTGGTTCCTTGGAAGTATGGCTTTAAGAGCGCTAAGTCGATTGTGAAAATTCGTTTAACAGAAGAGATGCCTAAAACTAGCTGGGGGAGAATTGCTCCTCGAGAATACGGCTTCTACTCCAACGTAAATCCTTCGGTGGATCATCCTCGTTGGAGTCAGGCTACTGAGCGCCGCATTGGAGACTCTAAAGGGGTTTTCGCTCCGAAGATCAAAACAGAAATGTTTAATGGCTACGGTGACCAAGTAGCGAGCATGTATGCCGGAATGGATCTCAAGAAGCTCTATTGATGGTAATGAAATAAAGCGTTTATGAAAGTAATGATTTTTCTATTGGCGCTACTGCCCTTAGATCGTTTGATCTTCTTGGGTTTTACCGATGACTTGGGTGCTAACCCCATCGAGCTCATCACGCGCTCAACGGGAACATGGGCGCTAGTCTTTCTATGCTTGACTTTGGCGATGACGCCATTACGTTTACTGACAAATTCCGTGACATGGATTCGGTATCGCAGAATGTTGGGCTTGTTTAGTTTTTTCTACGCCTGTCTGCATTTTGGTATTTGGCTATGGTTGGATCAAGGCTTTGATCTGGCAGAAATGCTAAGAGATGTGCTCAAGCGACCATTTATCACCATGGGCTTTATCAGTCTTGTTTTGCTGATTCCGCTAGCCTTGACCTCTACCCATTGGGCTCAAAGAAAACTGGGGCGTCGTTGGGCGAAACTACATCGACTAATCTATGTCATAGCTTGCACCGTGATTCTGCACTATTGGTGGCACAAGGCGGGCAAGAACGATCTTGATACTGTGACAATCTATGCAATTGTTTTGCTATTGCTGTTATGTTGTAGGATTCCTTATATCCGCAAGCTCTTGGGCAAGCAATTCATCACTTAATATCACCTCATCTATGGCTCTGTTTTCACATTCTCGCGCTTCACTATTTTCGATATTGGGCGCGCTGCTGATTGGTCTAGGATCATCTCAGGCCACAGCTCAACAAAGTGACCAAGCGGTGCAGACTATAGCCTCTCTAGATGTCCCCCGCTATTTGGGAACCTGGTACGAGATAGCCAAGTTTCCGAACTGGTTTCAGAAAAAATGCGTTTCGAATACCAAGGCTGTATATACCGCTAAACCAGATGGCAATCTTCGAGTGCTTAATAGCTGCAAAACTGCTGGCGGAGAGACTTCAGAGGCAGAGGGCTTGGCTCGTCAAATAGGTGCCAAGGATTCCCCAAAATTGGAAGTACGCTTTGCTCCAGAGTGGCTTTCATTTTTGCCGCTGGTATGGGGGGATTACTGGGTGATCGATTTAGATTCGCAATATCAGGTGGCGGCTGTAAGTGATCCGAGAAGAGAGTACCTTTGGGTTTTGTCGAGAACGCCGCAGCTCGATCCTAAAGTCTATGCTGATTTATTGCAGCGCTTGAAGCAGCAGCAATTCGACATTCAAAAGCTTGAGCTCACCTCTCAGAAAAATTAACGTGCCTGAAAAGCGAATCGGCAACTACTTGCTACCTCCCGGAATCGATATTTTCGAACGTGGGTGGTTATCAGCAAATAATATTTTTCTTTTCGGTAATGATGATGTTTCTTTGGTTGATACGGGCTACTGTGCCCATCAACAAATGACGGTTGATTTAGTCTTCAACGCTCTTAAGCAGCATGGTTTAAAAACGCTCAATAAAGTAGTTAATACCCATTTGCACTCAGATCATTGTGGTGGCAATGCGGCTCTATCAGAGCAATTTGATTGCGAGATCTGGATACCAAAAGCCGAGGCAGTTGCTGTGCAAAACTGGGATGAGAGCCTTCTTAGTTTTCAACAATTGGGACAGGAGTGCCCTCGCTTTACCCATCATGCCCTCCTGGTGCCTGGCGAAGAAATTATCTTAGGCCCGTATCGCTGGCAAATTCTTGCAGCTCCTGGTCATGACAATCACTCCATCATGCTGTACCAAGAGCAGCATCAAATCCTGATCTCCGCTGATGCGTTGTGGGAGGAGGGCTTTGGAGTCATCTTTCCTGAGCTCTGGGGTGAGGGTGGCTTTGAAGAGGTGGCACAGACGCTAGAGCTGATTGAAGGGCTCCCAGTTGCCTTGGTTATTCCGGGGCATGGCAAACCTTTTACTGACGTTAAAAAGTCTATTGAGACTGCTAAATCCCGCCTAGATTACCTCTCAAGCGATGCTGATCGAAATGCCCGTCATGGGGCTAAGGTGCTCCTAAAATACAAATTATTGGAATGGCGCAATCAGGAGTTGGCAAAGGTGAATCAGTGGATTTCAGGTACGCCAGCAATGGAAGGTATCCGTCAGCAAATGAATCTCGGGGTCGAAGAGTTTCAAGCTTGGTTAGTGCAGGCTTTAGTGAAATCAAAAGCGGCAACTATCGAGAAAGATCATCTCATTAATCTTGATTAATTTTTTTAATCAGAAATTAAACGATAGCTTTCCGTAAAAAGACCAGTCATAAACAGGATAGCTCTGCACTACCTGTTTGCTAGCCCCCACCGCAAATAAGAAGTGTTTATTGAGTCGATGAGTCACCATAGCATCAAGCGGCACAAACCAGCCACCACCTCCACCAGTGTTCCACGCAATCCCATTTTCATCCCAAAAACGAATTTGAGTATCAGGAAGGATGTTAAATCCTAGCGTTGGGAAAATATTCAGATTGCGAACCAAAGGTGGTTGGTTGGAATTATTGGCAAATGAATTGCCTTTGGTGTTAAACCCGTACATATATCGCAAGAGTGGCGAAAAATCTGAGAGCCGGGAGTCAGATCCTTTTTTGGGAACATATACCGTGCCTATCTGAGGCCCAGCTGCCCATTGCCCATAATTACCAAACGGAAAGACTATGCGACCGCCCAAAGTCCCTTCCCAATTTTTTAGAATACTAGGATGGTTTCCCCAGACGGTAAGCATTGTGTTGCCCGCACTATAGGTTCCAGATGATTGCTCTGGAAGTTGAGGTCCATAAGTAGATACATAGGAGGTATCTAAGCGCAAGGTGCCCCGCCATTGATCAAGTTGAAGGGGTTGGTAGTAGCGCAACTTCAGGGTGTCGCTTTGGGTTTGCTCTCCGAAGGTGTCGTGATAACTCCAAAATTCGAGAACCCGTTGACTGGAGTACTGATCGGATGCTTTCTCAAGGTCTAAAAAACCTCCCGAGAACTTACTTTCATCAGCCATCGCTTTTCCCATCAACCCCATCAGGGCCAATGAAATCAGTAGGTGAGTCATAATCCGCAACAATGCCATATAGGCAGTAATATAAATGACTCAGTCAATTACAGAAGATAAGCAGAGAGAATATGGAACATACAGTATTAGTAACCGGTGCTACAGCTGGCTTTGGAGAGGCAACCGCCAGACGTTTTCTGGCGAATGGTCATAAAGTGATTGCTGTAGGCAGAAGGGTGGAGCGCTTAGAGGCATTAAAAGCATCTCTTCCGGCAGAGCAGCAGAAAAAATTACTTACCTTGGTCGTGGATGTATGTGACAGCGCAAAGGTTGATGTTCTTGCGGCAACATTGCCAGCAGACTTTGCCAAGGTAACAGTGCTGGTCAATAACGCTGGACTAGCTTTAGGCTTAGAGCCAGCACACCAAGCATTTCTCTCGGACTGGGATCAGATGATTGATACCAACATCAAAGGTCTAGTGCATATGACGCGCGCTTTCTTGCCTGGAATGGTAGAGCGTAAGTGTGGGCACGTAATCAACCTAGGTTCTGTAGCAGCAAATTATCCCTACCCAGGTGGCAATGTTTACGGTGGCACTAAAGCCTTTGTGCAGCAATTTAGTTTGAACCTCAGAGCTGATTTAATTGGTACACCAGTGCGCGTTACCTGCGTTGAGCCTGGCATGTGTTCGGGTACAGAATTTTCTAATGTACGCTTTAAGGGTGATGATGACAAGGCGGGTCAGGTCTATAGCGGCGTTAAGGCATTGAGCGCGGATGATGTTGCTGAGGCTATTTACTGGTCTGCCAACTTGCCAAGCCATATGAATATTAATTTGGTCGAGCTGATGCCGGTGCAGCAAGCTTTTAACGGCTTTAATGTTCACCGTGGTGAGTTTTAAGGATATCTAGACTGTAGGTTTCCATTTGTAAAACTTGGGATAGACGCGCATCACTACTGGTCCGTCAAAGTCCCAAGATTTACAGGTTCCCAGATAGAGCGGCGGCTTGTTGTCATCTGGGTCAAATAGCGCCCCAGGAATAGACTGGAAAGCTGCTGTGGCAATATTGCTCAGCAGCTCTCGCAAGTGCGTACACCCTTTAATCCCGCCAAGATGTTCATTGATCGTTTTGCGCCAACCTTTGCCAAGGCGTGCGCCAATTAGCGCATCCATTGGAGGTATGACTTGGGGGCATTCTGGGTGAGGATGACTGTCCATTGCCACCTCAATTGCTTGAATGATTAATTCGGTATTGACGGTAATACGAACCCACATATCGTGAAAAGCTTGGCCAGGCTCCCAGGTTTTTCCACCAGTAGTGAATGGATGAAATTTGAAATCCCGTAAATGGGCTTCAATGTCCCACAGACCATCTTCTCGGGCATAGCCCTGAAAGGTAATTTCACGGGTATGTAAGGGGTTTCTGGGGGCTGGGGTTGATAGCATGGCGACAGTAAGTAAGAAGCAAAAAGAGGGTATACATCAATCATAACGGCTTCATTTCACGATCGCTTAGTTAGTCTGCTTTGTAGTATTCTCGGCAACATATGGCCAAACCAATTTCTCTCGAAAAAATATTATTTAGCCAAGGATTTGGCACAAGGCGCTTTTGCAGCGATTTAGTCTATGCCGACCTAGTCAGGATCAATGGTGTTTTGGCAGAAGATCCCGAGGAGCGCATCGCGACAGAGGGTTTGATACTTAATGTGGAAGGCAAGGACTGGGAGTTTCATGAAAAAGCCTATATCGCCTTTAACAAGCCTCCAAACTATGAGTGCTCTCACAAAACTACGCATCATCCAAGCGTTTATAGCTTATTGCCTAAGCCCTTTGTAGAGCGAGGCTTGCAATGTGTTGGCCGCTTAGATTTTGATACTACCGGCTTAATTCTGATTTCAGATGATGGCCAGTTTATTCATAAGATGACTACGCCAAAAAAGAATATTGGCAAGGTGTATGAGATCACCACTCCCGAGCCCATTACCCAAAAACAGATCGATCACTTACTCAATGGTGTTGTGCTGGATGACGATCCGAAGCCTTGTTTTGCTACAGCATGCAAACAGCTCGGCGAAAATTTACTGGCAATGACTATCGTTGAGGGTCGCTACCATCAAGTGAAGCGAATGATGGCGGCAGTAGGCAATCATGTTGCCAAACTACACCGTACTGAAATCGGTCAATACCTGATGCCTGCAGATTTGGCTGAAGGTGAGTGGCGTTGGCTATATCCAGAAGATTTACAAAAGTTGTCTAAAAGCGTGGATGCCCCCAGTGCCTAAGCCAAAGCTAGTGCCAAGCGATTTTGATTATGAAAAAATACTGCCCGAGTGGCGGGTGAATCAGAATGCTCAGGAGTTAACTCGAGCATTTGAATTTAAAGACTTTAAAGATGCCTTTGAGTTTATGACGCTCTGTGCAGACTTTGCTGAAGAGCTGGATCATCATCCAGATTGGTCTAATTCTTGGAATAGGGTGTCAGTACGCTTGAGCACCCATTCGATGAAAGCCTTAACTGAGCTGGATGTCACCATGGCAAGCGCCATGGATCAATTTGCCCGCCAAGTCTTGACCTAGCTATTTACTGAACTTCCTCGTCATCTTCATCTTCGGAGGTAATACTCATGAGGATGGTTGCTAGCAGACCGTAAACAACTTCTGTTGCGATCATGCCATCTTCATCAAGCTCGTCAATCAGATCATTCAGGCAATCTTCTGTCGGCTCATTTAAGAGTGTCATGGCGCATTCGCACCCATAGTCAAAGTCTTCGTCGTTTTGGGTTTGAGTGTCGTTTGCCATATGGATCCTTTAAGTGATGATGCAGAATAGCAAATAAAGCCTCACTAGCCCAGATCTATTATTTGAGTAGAGCAAGAACTTCTTTGAAGACTGGATTTTGAGCGCTCTTGAGCCACTCAAATCCCAGCATCTCTCCAGTAATAAGTCTGGCCCCAGCGATTTGCAGTCGGTCTAGAGCAATTTGCTTATCGAGCGCTCTGCGTGAGCCAACTCCGTCTACTACCACCGATACATCGTAGCCTTCGTCGATGAGTTTGAGTGCTGTTTGCATTAAGCAAACATGGGTTTCGCATCCCATCAAAATGCATTGCTGACGATTGACGGGAATTGCTTCAGTGAGGCCATCGGCACAGGCATTGAAATGCTCTTTGCTAATCGTGGTACCGCAAAAGGACTTGATGGATTCAATATTGCTTCCCAGGCTATTTGGGCTCTGCTCCGTGCCGATAATCGGAATCTCGAGTAGTTGGGCAATCTTAGCAGTGCGGATGCATTGATTCAGTACCGCCTCGCCTTGATCTATTGCAGGCATCAAGCGTCCTTGTAAATCGATCAAGATCAAGATGGATGACTCTGCATGAATGTGATTGGATGTATTCATAGACATTGGGCTCATAGAAGAAGGCTGACAGTTTTAAAGTCGGGATCGTCATCGAGATTGGTAATTTGAAATCCCAAGTCAGAAACCAGGCGCAACATTTTGAGATTCTTGCTTAAGACATAACCTAGCATTTCTTGTAATCCATTTTCTTTTGCATAGGCAATGAGGTCAAGCATCAAATGCATTCCGATGCCATGTGCAGTGTGGCTATCGCTCACACTCAGTGAAAACTCACAAATGCTTTGATTGGGTGGAGTCACATAGCGTGAAATTCCAACAATCTCATCCATGCCTGAATGATTTGTAATGACTGCAACTAAGGCCATTTCTTTTTTATAGTCTAGGTGCAAGATGTCATCCAGAAAATCATCTGGTAATTTAGAGATTGAATGCGCAAAGCGCAAGTAGCGACTCTCAGGTGAGAGATGATTAAAGAGTCCAATGATTCGCTCTCGATCGTCGAGCTTAATAGGGCGAATAAGGTATTGCGATCTACCGTCAAGCGCATATGTCTTATTGGAAAATGAAATCGGCGTCTTCATGAGTTGGGGATGGGCTAAGTTTCTTGCTTTAGGATACCTTATTAAAGCCACTTCCATCGTGTTTTGGCTTTAAAATAGGTCTTCACCCCTTTCGTACTTGGCAATCCCCTCATGATTTCTTTGGTTCAGGCTTTCAATGACCATTCCTTAGCCTTCTTTGTGTTGGCAACTATTAGCGTCATCATTGTCGGAGTCTCTAAAAGTGGGTTTGGTGCCGGTTTAGGAGTTCTGTCTTTGCCTCTCATGGCGAGTCAGTCCAGTATTAATGAGGCTTTAGCAATTCTTCTGCCGCTTTTAATTGCAATTGATTTGGTCGGATTGCGACGATTTCTCAAAAATGCCGATTGGAGAATGCTAAGGCTGATCCTATTGCCAGCTGCACTCGGAATGCTTTTGGGTTATCTTTTCTTTTCTGCTATTACCCCCAAAATCCTATCGCTATCGATCGGAATTTTTACCTTACTCTTTTTGATACAAAGCTTAGTGATCTCCCGTTTGAATCTAAAAGAAGCTAAACCATTTCCTTGGCTTGGAAGATTGATGGGGGGAGTTTCTGGTTTTACTTCATTTATTGCGCATATAGGGGGTCCACCAATCACAATCTATATGCTCAGGGAAAAAGTTTCACCAATGGTGTACACCTCTACATTGGGCATATTTTTTACGGTGATAAATTTTGGCAAATTAGTTCCCTATGCCTATCTTGATTTACTGAATTTCAATCAGCTGGCCACTTCAATATTATTTTTGCCTTTAGTGCCGGTGGGCGTATATCTAGGTTTTTATTTGGCTAAGAAGATTTCGGCTAAGTGGTACTACATCATTGTCCAATTTTTCTTATTAGTAGCTAGTATTAAATTAATTGCTGATGGCTTGCTGGCCTAGGCACGAAAGACTTATGAATAATTCCATTTGGCAAAAATCAATTCTGGTATTCGGGATTGCCTTTAGCTCTGCAATCTCATTGACTGCAATTGCCCAAACTTTCTCGCCCTATACTCCGGAGCAAATCCAAGAGTTTAATAACCAGCCTATTGCTCCGATGGAGACTCCCGCAGGCCCGGTTTACTTAGACCCGCCACCCGTTAGTCAGAAGCCGAAGGTTCCTTTTGATTCACGTTATGTCAAAAATCCAGATGGTGAAGAGCAGGCTGAAGCGCAAGAGGTTGAATCTGCTGCCCCCTTTGAGCCAATACCCGCTACCTTTACCTTCTAGCAAGGTCTAACTGTTAATATTGCTTCTACATTTTAGAAAAGAGTTTCCATGAAATTACATTCCATTCGTTTACTTACAAGCGCTGTAATAGCCCTAGGCTTTGTTACATCAGCTCATTCTCAAAACTCGTTGCCGATTAACGCGGCTGCCTCTGTTAATGGATACATTATTTCCAATGACACTGTTGAGCAAGGAATTCAAGCGGCCCTGTCTCAAGGTCAAAAAGATTCTCCAGAGCTTCGCAAGGCAGTCTTAGCGAAGATGATTGAAATTGCTCTCTTGTCACAGCAGGCCGATAAAGATGGCCTCGCAAATTCAGACAGAGCTAATAGTCAGTTGGCTATGATTCGTCAAAATTATTTAGCTGATCTAGAGCTATCTACTTATATGTCAAAAAATCCCGTGAGTGATGCGGATGTCCAAGCAGAGTACAACCGTGAGATTGCTTCTTTGGGCTCACAGGGCATGATCGTGGAATATAAGGTGAGTGATATTGCTGTTGCTACTGAGGCTGATGCGCAAGCTGCCTTGGCCAGAATTAAAAAAGGTGAGTCTTTCGATAAAGTGGCTAAGAGTGTTTCATTGGCTCCAAATAAAGTTCAAGGTGGTGCTGTAGGTTGGGTACAGGCAGGTCAGACCTTGCCGCAAATTGCCAGTGTTCTGACAACCCTATCTAAAGGCCAGGTTTCTCCAGCGCCAATTCAGATGCCACAAGGTTGGTATTTAATTAAGTTAGAAGATAAAAAATCCAGCAAGCCGCCAACTTTTGAGCAGGCTAAGGCAGCTATTCGCAATGGTTTGATGCAGAAAAAGCAGTTTGAATTCCTGTCCCAATTGCGTCAGGGTGCCACCATCGTCGTACGTTAAATTAGGTCAAATGATCAAAAAGGGCGCCTGAGGGCGCTCTTTTGCATTTCTGCCAGTCTCTAGTGGTATTTCTCTATCTCCTTACCAATCATTCGGGAGTAGATTGAAAAAATCACTGATTAAATAAGGGAGTGCAAATGAGCAAGAATCCATTTGATTTAGGTGCAATGGCAAGTCAGAACAAGGGAATGAAAGCTGCCCAAGCAGTTGGCCAAGCCGCGCTGACAAGCGCTCAGGAGATTGCCCAATTAAATCAGCGCGCTGCACAAGAACTATCTTCTCGTTTGCAATCTAAGGTTGCAGAGCTCATGAAGACGCAGGATCCAAAGGCAGCCTTTGAGTATGTGCATGCTGAGGTATTGCAAGAAGCCGCAAAAGAGGTGGCCGACTATCAGGCTCAACTTTTTCAAGCTTTCGCCAGCGGCAATAAAGAGCTCGCGAAAATTGCAGAAACGATGATTAAAGACTCGCAACACGACTTAATTCATTTTGTGAATGAAGCCACCCAAAATGCTCCGGCGGGAACTGAGCCTTATACCTCTGTATTCAAAACCTCATTTAACAATGCGCTCCAGAATTTTGAATTGATCCGTGCGGCAATGGCAGACTCATTTGTAAGCTTTGAGAAGAGCGTAGAAAATATGAGTCAGTTTTCATCAGTACAAAAAAGTAGTGATACACCGAAACTAAAAAAGAAATAGCACTTTTATATTACTAGCTTGGCAAGCATGGCATAGAGAGGAATGCCCAAAATAATATTGAATGGGAAAGTGATGCCCAGCGACATGCCCATATAGAGGGCTGGATTCACCTCCGGTAAGGCATGTCGTAAAACAGCTGGCACGGCAATATAGGAGGCGCTTGAAGCAAGGACCATCAGCAAAATAGTATTGCCAAGTGGCAGGCCTATCAACTTGCAGAGCGCTAATGCGATGAGAGCATGTGACAGTGGAGAGGCAATTGCATAGAGGAGGGTGATGGGCGGTTTTCCCTTCAGACCTTTTATATTTCTGGCTGCCATCAAACCCATATCCAGTAGAAAAAATGCGAGCATTCCCTTGAAAAGATCAATGGAAAAGGGTGCCATGAGTTTTTGACCCGTATCTCCACTTACCAAGCCAACTACCATTGATCCAAGCAGCAAGAGTTGCGCGCCATCGGTAAAGGATTCATGTAGTATTTTTGAGACCCCTGTTTGAGTAAGCTCAGTTTGAGTTTGTTTTGCGTGTGCAGCCCTCGCTTTGTTTGCTAGCACTATCGCCAGAATGATTGCTGGAGATTCCATCAGCGCCATCGCCGCTGCCATATGGCCACCATAGCTGATATTGAATTGATCCAGGTATTGGGTGGCTGTGATGAATGTTACGGCGCTGACAGAGCCATAGGTAGCGGCAACGGCCGCTGAATCAAATGCGTTTAGCTTTGTTCTGAGGATTTGATAACCAATGATAGGAATAAGGACGGCTAAAAATATTGCGAGACCAAGTGAGAGGACGATTTCAGTTGTAAACCCAGATTTATGTAGCGCGAATCCACCCTTGAGTCCCAATGCCATTAATAGGTAGAGTGATAGAAAGCGAGCAATCGGTTGTGGGATTTCTAGGTTTGATTTCACAGCGCCAGCAAATGCGCCAAATATAAAAAACAAGATTGCCGGATCTAAAAAATTTGCCATCTCCTAACGCCTGATAATCGCTTCTACTAGTGGGTGCTGAATTTTCTTCTCTGAGCGAATGGCATAAAAATATTCGTAGATATCCTCGCACTTACCAATCATTTCGATGTGATAAGTCTCTTGTAAATCTTTCTTGATGCTTTCTCCGGCTGGGAAGACTCCAAGGCCACTGGCAGCAAAGGTTTTCAGTAGAGCGCTATCCTCAAACTCTCCTGCAATATTGGGGTTGATGCCATTTTCAGCAAACCACTGATCTATCAAATGGCGAACCTTCGAGTGAGAGGTTGGCAGCAGAATGGGTAACTCATTCAGGCAGGCAGGAAAAGCTTTCTTAGAATTTTTGAGTAGCTTCTTAGGGCCAAACCATGCAATGGCTGACTTGATTAATTCTTCACTGTAGACGTGAAGATTTTTGTTGATTGGGGCAGGTCTGTCTGCAAGCACAACATCTAATCTATGAAGCGCTAGGTCTGCTAAGAGATCTTCAAATTCACCTTCATGCGCAATCAGCTGCACATCATTTTTTTCTAAGATCGGCCCCAGAAGTTGTCTTGTGACTAGCTTGGGAAGGCCATCGGATACACCAACTGTAATTTTGGTTTTAGGAGAGCTTGCGGCTTCCCTTACTGCCTCTGGCAAGCGCTCGCCCAAGAGAAAAATTTGATCAGCAATTTCTAGGGCGGCAAAGCCAGACTCAGTGAGGGTGATACCTCGACCCGCAGGCTTAAATAGTAGATATCCCAGTGATTTCTCTAATTCGTGTACTTGGGCGCTAATCGTCTGGATTGCGATATTGAGGCGTTCAGCGGCTTTAGACATACTGCCTTCTTTGGCCACTACCCAAAAGTAGTAAAGGTGACGGTAGTTATAGAGCATTTTGATTATCAGGTTTTTACGAAATTATTATCAATATATCTCTGCTTTTAGTTAAGTGCAAATCAGCCTAAATTAACCCCATAGAAATCCATGGAATTCATGGGTAATTAAATGAGGAGATGAAATTGGAACTATTTAGCCCCGAATTTTTTTCGGCTTTACTGGCAATTATTGTGATTGACTTGGTGCTTGCGGGTGATAACGCCATTGTGATTGCGATGGCTGCTAGAAATCTTCCAGCGCATCTGCAGAAAAAGGCAATTATCTGGGGCGCTGTCGGTGCGATTGCAGTTCGAAGCGCAATGACGCTATTGGTTGTCTACTTACTGAAGATTCCTGGTTTGATGTTGATAGGTGGTTTGCTATTGGTTTGGATTGCCTACCGCTTGCTAAATCCCGAGCAAGAGAATGATGAGCATGGCCAAGCATCCACCACTTTTTGGGGTGCCATGAAAACCATTGTGATTGCCGATGCCATCATGGGTCTAGACAATGTTCTCGCAGTGGCAGGTGCTTCGCACGGTAGTTATGTGTTGGTTGTTCTTGGATTGTTAATTAGCATTCCTGTGGTGATCTGGGGTTCAACACAAATCCTCAAGCTGGTCGAGCGTTACCCTTCTGTTACCTACTTGGGTGCTGGCGTATTGGCATGGACAGCTGCAAAAATGATGACCTCTGAGCCTATCTCTCAGGACTGGCTTGCTTCCCAGAGCCCCGCTTTGGAATATGTGATTCAAGTAGCTGTTGTATTGGGAGTGTTAACTAGCGGTTTTATTAGAAGTAGGCGTGCGCTTGAAGGTGTGATTGCTCCCTCGGTTGTTGTTCCTGAGTCTGCAAATGCGGTTTCACAAGAGCAGTCCCCTAATTATGGAGAAAGCAAAATGAATAAAATTTTAATTCCTGTAGATGGTTCAAAAAATTCAGATATGGCGGTAAAGCATGCTGTGAAGACTTATGGGCAGGACCCCAGCGCCCATTTTCACTTGTGCAATGTGCAGCCTACCTTATATCGTCACATCGGTAAATTTTTGAGCAAGCAAGATATTAATGAGTGGCATGCTGAACGTGCTGCTCAGGCTGCAGCCTCAGCATCTGCATATCTTGAAAGTCGCGGGCTAAACTTTTCCTTTGCTTATGTATGTGGAGATAAGGGTAGCGCCATTCGTGATGAAGCGGTGCGACTTGAATGCAATCGCATTGTGATTGGCGCTTCAAAGCAAAACTCCCTGAGTCGTTTATTTGAAAACTCCACTACCGCTAAGTTGCTTGAAATCAGCGATATTCCAGTGGAGGTGGTAACTGGCAGTTCCTTGCCTGCGCTTGAGCGTTGGGGCATTCCGGCTCTGGGTGCTGGCGCAGCAACTGCACTGATGGCAGTAGTGATTGATTAGTTTTAATCCAGCTGTTCTCTTTTATACCCTCGATCTGAGGGCATT
This sequence comes from Polynucleobacter sp. 31A-FELB, assembly GCF_018882405.1. Lineage (GTDB taxonomy): Bacteria > Pseudomonadota > Gammaproteobacteria > Burkholderiales > Burkholderiaceae > Polynucleobacter. The sequence goes on from NZ_JACVOO010000015.1 coordinate 32,580, forward strand.
TTTTTTGCTTATCAATATTCAGTTAAATACTGAATTAAAGTCAATTAAATTCTGCTTTATTAGAAGTAAAGATTGTCCTATTCTGAGCTTGTGTTTAACAGAGGAGAGATGCGAATGGATGTGATCTTAGATGCGAAAGAAGCCGTAGAGCCAGAATTAAAGGTCTTCACAGAGAATCGGGTGAAGTTCTCTTTGAAGCGGCTTTTTTGGATGGTTCGAAAAATTAAGATTCGATACTCTGCAGTCCCATCATCAAAGGCGACCTGCAATCAACATTGCATGATTAGCTTAGAGACATTTGACCACCATCAAATCGAAGTGAGCATGACCGCGAGAGATAAGCGTATGGCTCTGGAAATGTGCCTAAAGAAAATTTATAAGCTGATTCAGAAGACGTTTCATAAAAGTCAAAAATATGGTCGATTTTCAAAACACGTCTACGTATGAGAAATTCATCCTTAATTCAATTTATTCATCATAAGTATGATCTAATTACCCCCTTACATGTGGGGAGTAGCCTGCTCAGTCTTCTGAGTCCCATATATCGTCAATTCGGCCTTTGGGCCCGGTATATGGGTGATGCATCATCAAGGCAAGACCATTTAAATTTTTATAAATGGTTATCTTTTGAATTTGCTAGACCAATCTTTGATATACCTACTCAAAACCGTGCCCAGATCCCTGATTTGGGGAATTTCTCACCTATTTCCAGCCTCAGGGTCGGATAATGGGATGTCACCTCGAATCTCTAAAATTGTCGTAATGAATCGCTTAACGTCTGCCTCAATCCTGACTTTCTGCATCCTGTTCGCAGGCGGGGTTAGTGCGCAAGCTCAAAAGCCACTTACGCTCAATGAGTTGATTGGGATTGCATTGGAATCGAGCCCCCAAGTATTAGCCGCGCGAGATCAATCGAAGGCAGTCAAAGGCCAGCTCTCTTCAGCCCGCGCAATTCCAAATCCTGAGTTTGAATTAAATACTGGGCAACAACGTTCGGTATCGGGGCCATTAACTACGGGCAATGTGTCATCGTGGTCAGTAACACAACCTCTGGACATGCCATATACCCGTTATCCAAGAGTGAATGCTGCCGAGGCTAATGTCCGGGCCGCGGATGCAGCGCGCATTGCTTTCGAGATTGAAATGATTTCAAGAGTGCAGCAGCGTTTTTATGAATTAATGCGTCGTGATGCGGAATTAAAAGCTGCTGAAGAAGATTTGGGGTTAACGAAGCAAATTCGTGATCGTATGCAAATTCGGTATGACGTTGGCGAGACTGCTCGATTTGAATTAATTCGCGCGCAAACTGAGTTCCTAAATGCACAAATTAATACGGAATCTAGCAAGCTTAGGGTTGAGCAGGCCAAGGGGCAACTCAGACAGGTGGTCGGGCATAACTTGCCAGCTGACTATGAAGTGGTTTCTCAAACCTTCAAGATAGAGCCGTTACCCCCTTTACCAACCTTGCTCAGTGAGTTGCACTCGCAGAGTCCTGAGTTACAAAGGGCAAAAGCAGAGGTTGAAGCGACTGAATCTAGGCTCAGTTTTGAGCAGAACTCCCGCTTACCAAAGCTATCCATCAAGGCGCAGCAATATAACGACCCCAACTTCACTGACCGCCTCTATGGCTTAGTGGTGAGCATTCCTATTTGGGACTTTAAGGGTGGCCAGATTGCAGAGGCGGAAGCCAATGCATCTAAAGCCAAGAATCAATTCAATGCACAAAGCCAGAGCCTAGAGCAGCAGTTAGAGACGGCTTATAAGTTATATCAAATGACTAGCTATCAGGTAAAAATATTGGATCAGGAAGTTGTTCAGCTGGCTTCGAGCGCAAGACGGATTGCGGAAGTTTCTTATCGTTATGGTGAGCGGGGCATGCTCGAGTATTTAGATGCGCAAAGAACATTTAGAGTGGCTCGTAATGACTTAATTAAAGCGCGGTTTGATTTGGCTTCGGTTGTCACAGAGATTCAGCGTTTAAGGGCAACTCCAGAGTGGATTGCAAAAATTGAGAGTGGAAAGCAATGAAGCAAGAATTCACGGTAATGATGGATAAATTAAAGGGTTTTTACTCCCGCTATATGGCGATTGCAAAAGTCTATGCGCGTGAGTGGATTGCCCTCGTTATTAAAACCCAAAATGATTTATATGTGCTTACCCATGAGTGGTTTAGCACTCATTTACCTCGTGTGGCTCATCAGTACGATAAGAGTCCGCAGTGGACGCAGAAAGGTCTTTTCTACTTTCCTTGGTTTTGTTTATTTCTGATCATCCTAAATTATTTCAACGTATTTGATCGCAGTCCGGCCATCAAGTCTGTGCAAGATCCTAACGTGGTGATCGTCAACAGTGATCTGCGAAATATGATTACAGATGGACGGATCTCTACTGGGTCTTTTGTAGAGGAGCTACGAGCCTCTGGCCGCATTGATTTCAATGAATTATTTTTGTCTCGTATTGGTGCGAACGTCACGGGTCGTGTTTCCGATATCTTGGCAATCCCAGGACAGGTTGTAAAGCAGGGTGATATTTTGGCGAAGATCACTTCTACTGAATTGACTCAATCCCAACTGTCTTACTTAAAAGCAAAGAGTGCTAGCCAGTTAGCAGATCAAGCTGCTAATCGCGCCAGAATTTTGTACAAAGAAGATGTGATTGCTTTGGCTGAGCTCCAAAAGCGAGAGGCTGAGGCGAGCAGTGCAAAAGCAGAATATCGGGCAGCGAATGATCAATTACGCGTTCAGGGTATGGATCAGCCCAGCATTGATCGTTTAGCAAAATCAGGGGTCATTGAATCCACCAACAATGTAATTGCCACCATCCCTGGTGAAATTGTGGAGCGTAAGATTAATAAGGGTCAAGTGGTTCAGCCTGCTGATGCCTTATTTACTGTTGCGGACCTGGGCTCACTGTGGGCTGTTTCAGAAATCCCCGAGAGCAATGCTTATTTGATTCACAAGGGTCAAAAAGTAAATCTGATTATTCCTGCCTTAAGGAATGCCGAGATTGAAGGTGTAGTTGCGCACGTAGACTCTATCGTTAATCCGCAAACTCGTACGGTAGTAGTCAGAATGGAAGTGCCCAACAAAGAGGGTCTAATTAAACCTGGCATGTTAGCAACCATGATGATTGAAAGTCAGCCTACAGAACGCTTATTAGTGCCAGCTAGCGCAGTTATTCGTGAAGACAATCATGATCACGTTTTCATCCGTGAGGATGACGACACCTATCGCATGGTTACCGTTAAATTGGGCCCAGAGGGTAAAGGGTATCGCCCTGTTGTCTCCGGCCTTAAAGATGGCCAAGAAATTGCTATTAATGGTGCTTTCCATTTAAATACTGAACGCAAGCGACAATTGAGTGGCGGCTAGTCAAGATGATTGAAAAAATTGTTCGTCTCTCGCTGCAACAACGCTTATTGGTTGTCATCATTGCGTTGGTGTTGTTCGTTGCAGGTTTACTAGCCACAAAACGACTATCAGTAGATGCGTTTCCAGATGTCACAAACGTACAGATTCAGATTGCAGCAGAGGCACCAGGCCGCTCGCCTGAAGAGGTAGAGCGTTTCGTTACGGTGCCAATTGAGTTGGGCATGACTGGTTTGCCTGGCTTGACTGAAATGCGCTCACTGAATCGTAATGGCCTATCAGTCATCACCCTGGTATTTACAGAAAAGACCGACCTCTACTTTGCTAGGCAGCTCGTTACCGAGCGTTTGATCGAGGTCGCTTCCGCTATGCCAGTGGGAATTACTCCTGTTATGGCGCCTCCATCAACGGGCTTAGGCGAAATCTACCAGTACACACTTGATCATCCCTCTGATGGCGATAGGCAGTTAACGGTCGAAGAGCTTGAAGAGCGTCGCACCATTCAAGATTGGGTTGTTCGTCCAATGTTGCGTTCCATCCCTGGTGTTGCTGAGATCAATACGCAAGGTGGATACGCACGCGAATACCAGGTTTTGGTAAACCCAGAAAGATTGCGTCACTATCAATTAGGTCTTCGCGACATTTACGAAGCCCTAGCTAGAAATAATGCGAATTCTGGAGGTGGGCAGCTACCTACCTATGCAGAGCGCTACCTTATTCGCGGCGTGGGTCTAGTTACTAAACCCGAGGATATTGGAAAGATTATTCTCAAAGAAGTAAAAGGCATTCCGGTCTACGTTAGAAATGTGGCTGAGGTAACTATCGGTAGCGAAATCCGGCAGGGTGCAGCCATTAAAAATGGTTACACCGAAAGTGTTGCTGGCATTATTCAGATGATTCGTGGCGGCAATGCCCGGGAAGTAGTCAATCGGATCAAACTCAAGGTTGCCGAGATTAACGAAGGCAAGTTATTGCCTGACGGTCTGCAGATTGTTCCTTTTTACGATCGTACGGACTTGGTAAATGCTGCGATGTTCAATGTGGCCAAGGTATTAATTGAAGGCGTCATTCTCGTTGTCATCCTACTGTTTTTATTCCTAGGTGATGTTCGCTCTTCACTCATTGTGGTGGCAACCTTAATCCTGACGCCCTTACTGACATTCTTAGTGATGAACCGTTACGGCATCTCTGCCAACCTGATGTCGCTTGGCGGCCTTGCCATTGCGATTGGCATCATGGTGGATGGATCGGTAGTGGTGGTAGAAAACACCTTCGCCAAGTTAGGCGAAAGACTCAAAACAGGTGAATCTAAGATTCGTATTATTTTAGAGGCCGCCACTGAGGTGGGTACGCCCGTACTGTTTGGTGTTGGCATCATTATTTTGGTTTTCATGCCCTTACTCTCTTTAGAGGGTATGGAAGGAAAAATGTTTGCGCCAATGGCTATTACTATCGCCATTGCACTCACTATTTCACTGATCCTTTCATTTACTTTATCTCCAGTTCTTTGCTCTTACATCTTGAAGGGCGGAAGTGAAGATGACACCAAAATTGTGGCTCGTTTACGCGCGCCATATGAGCGTTGGTTGCATTGGTGTCTTGCTAATCCAAAGTTAGTTGTTAAAAGATCTTTAATAGGATTAGCAGCTAGTATTGTTGGATTTACCTTGCTTGGAAAAGCATTTATTCCAGTGATGCAAGAAGGTTCTATTACCCCAGTGATTGTGCGAGCTCCAAATATCTCTTTGGATGAATCCATAAAGTTGGAGTTTGAGGCCATTAAACGCATCATGACTATTTCAGATGTGAAGATGGCGGTATCTCGTCTAGGTAAGGGTGAGTCTCCCGCGGATCCAGGTCAGCCAAATGAATCAGATCCAATCGTAACGCTCAAGCCTATAGGTGATCGCAAGTTTAGTCAGGAGGAGATTGCCCAGCAGATCCGTGACAAGTTAAAAACTTTACCGGGGATTGAGCTCTCCATTTCTCAGCCAATTGCCGCTCGTGTTGATGAGATGGTTTCTGGAGTGCGTTCGCAGGTAGCCATCAAGATTTTTGGAGATGACTTAGTAGTTTTGCAAAAGCTGGGTAGCCAGATTAGTCAGATTTTGACCAAAATGAAGGGTAGCAATGACTTGCGTATAGAGCAAGCCTCAGGACAAAATTATTTAAATATCAATATCAATCGTGATGCAATCGCGCGCTATGGCATTAATGTTTCTGATGTGAATGAAGTTATTGAAACAGCGATTGGTGGCAAACAGGCTAGTACGATCTACGAGGGTGAGAGACGTTTTCCCTTAGTGCTTCGTTATCCTGGGCCGTATAGGGATAATGTTGATGCAATTAGTAACATTATTTTGCATTCTCCAGATGGAGCTCAGGTGTTAATGCGCGACCTGGCGGATATTTCCCTCGTAGATGGTCCAGCGCAGATTTCTAGAGAATCTGGCAAGCGCCGTCTTGTGGTCGGTGTGAACGTCGATGGTCGAGATCTGGGGGGATTCGTTCAGGAGGCGCAAGAGCTTATTGCCAAAGAGGTTGAGCTTCCTCAGGGTTATTCTTTGCAGTGGGGTGGTCAGTTTGAAAATATGGAACGTGCGATGGCGCGCTTGATGATCATCATTCCAATCACAATTTTAGCGATCTATTTCTTGCTCTTCATGCTCTTTAAGTCGCTGCGCTTAGCTGGACTCATTATTTTGGTTTTGCCATTTGCTTCGATTGGTGGCGTATTTGGTTTGTTTATATCTGGAGAGTATTTATCTGTGCCAGCTGCTGTTGGATTCATTAATCTCTGGGGTATCGCGGTTCTTAATGGTGTGGTGTTGATCTCATTCATTAAGCAATTGCGTGAAGATGGCTACTCCATGGAAGATGCTTTGCTACATGGCTGCGGCCACCGCTTCAGGCCAGTCATGATGACCGCCTCAGTGGCGATGTTGGCTCTAGTCCCGATGCTTTTTTCTGGTGGACCTGGTTCTGAGGTAACTCGCCCATTGGCGGCTGTAGTAATCTCGGGACTAATAACCTCAACCGCATTAACATTACTAGTATTGCCCGTCTTATATAGATGGTTTGAAGATAAAGAGGTGGAAGCATGATGGAAGTGAAGGCAGTTATTCGCCCAAATAAATTAGCTGCCCTCAGAACGGCGCTCCTAGAGACCCCAGGTTTCCCGGGGATGACGGTAACTAAAGTTGAGGGATGTAGCGCACCCAATCGCACTGGTAAGTTCAATATCAAAGATGAACTTACGGACTACTCTGCGAAAGTGAAGGTTGAAATTGTTTGCAATGATGAGGTCGCACAGGTTTTCATGGACCGGATTGTGACTATTTGTCAAACAGGTCAAATAGGGGATGGTGTAGTTTGGTGTACTGAGGTTCCCAAGGCCTTCTTTATTGCAAAGTCTACTCCATAAACGAGTATAAATTCAGCATATTTGAATAATCTGCCAAGCATCACAAAACAGCAGAAATTGTTAGAATGTACAGTGCCCAATAGAGGGTAAGTGCATCTAACAAGGATTGAATATGGGTGGTATTTCTCAGTGGGAGCAGCTCAACGTTGAGCTCACAGCAGCTCTTGGAAGCTCTGTTCATTTCGATACGGCTCATCAGGCTGTATACGCTTCCGAGGCATCTAACTATCGCCAAATTCCGATTGGGGTTGTTACCCCAAAAAATACCGAAGAATTTGTAAAGGGTATCGAGATCTGTCATCGCAATAAGGCTCCTGTGCTGATGCGTGGCGCTGGTACCTCTATGAATGGCCAGACAGTGAATAACGCTGTGGTGTTCGATATCTCCAAGTACTGCAACCATATCCTCGAATTAGATCCGGTTGCTGGTAATGCAGTTGTTGAGCCGGGCGTCATTTGTGACTCCTTGCGCGATGCTGCTGAATTACATGGCCTAACTTTTGCTCCAGATCCTTCTACTCATAGCCGCTGCACTTTAGGCGGGATGGTTGCTAATAATTCCTGTGGTGCTCATTCGGTGATGGCGGGTAAGACGCTTGAGAATACCGAGGCTTTAGAAATTCTGACTTACGATGGCGAACGCTTCTGGGTTGGCCCAACATCCGATCATGAGTTGCAAGAAATTATTGCTGCTGGTGGACGCAAGGGTCAGATCTACCAAGACCTGCTTACCTTGCGTGATCGCTATGCCGATCTAATTCGTGCGCGCTTCCCCAATATTAAGCGCCGCGTTTCTGGATATAACTTAGATCAACTCCTGCCTGAGAACGGTTTTAACGTTGCGCGCGCATTGGTTGGCACCGAAGGTACTTGCGCACTTACGTTGGCTGCCAAGGTGAGATTGGTAAAGAGCCCTGCTAAGCGTGTGGTTTTGGTATTGGGTTTCGATGACATCTATTTAGCCGGTGATGCTGTACCCGAATATCAATCCTTTAACCCTATTGCGATCGAAGGCTTAGATTACAAAATTATTCGTGGCTTGCAAGAGCGTAATTTAGCTAAAGCTGAAATTGATTTACTTCCCCCTGGAAATGCTTGGGTAGTTGTGGAATTTGGTGGTGACACACTTGAGGGTGCAATAGCTCAGGCTGAGAAAGCTCAAGAGTACTTCAAGTCCCGAACCAAGGGGCCTCGCCCATCTACATGGCTCGAGTCTGATCCATTGGTGCAAAAGCGTGTTTGGTCTATTCGTGAGAATGGTGCATCTGCCACCCATCTGTCTATTGACCCGAATTCTCCTGACCCAGTAGTGGGCTGGGAAGATGCCGCGGTCGATCCGGCACGTTTGGGTGAGTATCTACGTTCCTTTCAGGCGCTGGTCGATTCTTACGAGTATGAGACCTCGCTCTACGGACACTTTGGCGATGGATGTATTCATGCACGCATTACCTTTAACTTGCGTTCTGCAGAGGGCGTGGCCAAATTTAGATCCTTTATTCGAGATGCTGCGACTTTAGTTGTTGCGTTTGGTGGTTCGCTGACTGGCGAACATGGTGATGGCCAAGCTAGGGCAGAATTTCTCCCTATTATGTTTGGCGAAGAGTTAATGGGTGCGATGCATGAGTTCAAGCGCATCTGGGATCCACAGAACAAACTCAATCCTGGCAAAGTAGTGCATCCCTATCGCGTAGATGAAAACCTCCGCATGGGCCCAGAATACAAAGTCGTCAACATCAAGACACGGCTGAATTTCTTGAGCCAAGAGGGAAATGGATTCCAGAGGGCGGTTGAGCGTTGCGTTGGCATGGGTAAGTGCCGTAGTGAAAAAATCGGCACCATGTGCCCAAGCTATCGCGCTACTAAAGAAGAGCGCTTCTCTACTCGTGGACGCTCACGACTCTTTTGGGAAATGCTCCAAGGCGAGGTGATTAAAGATGGCTGGGAAAGCGAAGAGCTTAAAGATGCTCTCGATACCTGCCTCTCCTGTAAAGGTTGTAAGTCGGATTGTCCTGCGCACGTGGATATGGCTTCCTATAAGGCGGAGTTCTTATCTCATTATCACGAGACTAATAGTAGGCCACGTCAGGCCCTCACTATGGGGCGGATTGGTGATTGGGCCCCGCTTGCAAGTAAGCTCTCTTGGCTTATTAATGGAATTATGCAAACCCCAGGCATATCTAGTTTTGCAAAATGGGTTGGGGGCGTAGCGCAAGAGCGTAGCTTGCCTAAGTTTGCAAACCAATCCTTCAGAAAGCAATTTCAGAAATCCAAGAGCGCAAGTGTTGGGCAGAAGAAAGTGATCCTCTGGGTAGATACTTTCTGCGAGCATTTTCATCCTGAGGTCGCTAATGCGGCAGTAGAAGTTCTGGCTCATGCAGGCTTTGAGGCAACCCTGCCAAAGACTCCGCTATGCTGTGGCCGTCCTTTATATGACTTTGGTTACTTGGATCTTGCTAAGCAAAAACTAGAGAAGATTCTAGATGCTATTGGAGATGAAATTAATTCAGATCCAAATTCACCAATCGCAGTAGTGGGCCTTGAGCCTGGCTGCATGTCAGTCTTCAAGGATGAGTTGTTAAAGTTTTTCCCTCATGATCCAAGAGCTCAACTCTTGGCTGCGAACACTTATTTGCTTGGGGATTTCTTGCACGAGAAGGGCTACACGCCGCCGCCTCTAGACTGCAATATCTTGGTTCACTCTCATTGTCACCAGAAGTCTCTCTTTGGCACCAAGGGGGATGTAGCGCTCCTGGCTGCTTTGGGCGCTAAAGCGAATTACATTGATAGTGGCTGCTGCGGTATGGCTGGTTCATTTGGATTTAATCCTGAGCATGTGGAAATATCTAAAGCAGTTGGAGAATTGGTATTGCTTCCAGCCATCCGCGCTGCTGATCAAGAAACGATCATTCTTACCAATGGCTTTAGCTGCCGAGAGCAGATCGAACAAGAAACAGGTCGCAAGGTTAAGCATTTGGCAGAGCTTTTACAGATGGCACATCAAGCAAAGTAACAAATTTACTATTTAAGATAAAGAATCCTCCGAGAGCCTATTCGGAGGATTCTTTATTTGTACCCCCTAATTAAACGTATTGGCAATATGGGAATCTAGATATTGGGTATGTTGCTCTACCTAAGGCGTAATATGTACTTTAGTTAATTACATCACTTTCTGGAGCGCCTATGAGTCATGAAATCGCATCTTATTTGGACCCTAAAAATCTTGGTGCTTGGGGCACATACCTCGAACAGATTGATCGTGTAACTCCTTATTTAGGCCCACTGACACGCTGGGTCGAGACCTTAAAGCGACCCAAGCGATCTTTAATTGTGGATGTGCCTATCGAGTTAGATAACGGCACGATTACCCATTTTGAAGGATATCGTGTGCACCACAATTTATCTCGAGGTCCGGGTAAGGGTGGTATCCGCTTTCATCCGGATGTCACGTTATCTGAGGTCACCGCTTTATCAGCATGGATGTCGATTAAAACTGCCGTTGTGAACGTACCATTTGGTGGGGCAAAAGGGGGTATTCGTGTTGACCCTAAAAAGCTATCGCAATCTGAGCTTGAGAGAATGACCAGACGCTTTACTAGTGAGATCAATATGATGATTGGTCCTCAAAAAGATATTCCGGCGCCCGATGTCAATACCAACGAGCAAATTATGGCGTGGATGATGGACACTTATTGCGTTAATCAGGGTTACACCACCTCAGGAGTTGTCACCGGAAAACCAATCTCACTTGGTGGAAGTTTGGGGAGGAGGGATGCCACTGGCCGAGGTGTATTCGTAGTGGCAAGAGAGGCTTACGGGCAAATGAATCGCGAGCTCTTAGGAGCAAGGATTGCGATTCAAGGCTTAGGAAATGTTGGCGGTCATGCGGCTCGTCTATTTGCTCAGGCTGGCGCAAAGGTGGTGGCAATTCAAGATCACTCTGGTGCTTTGTATAACCCCAATGGCTTCGATGTAGATGCCTTGCTTGATCATGTCTCGCTTGCGCGCGAGATCAATGGTTTTCCTGGTGAATCTATTACCAGCCAACAATTTTGGTCATCGCCATGCGATATTTTGATCCCAGCCGCATTAGAGTCTCAAATTACTCCGGCTAACGCTGCAAGCATTCAGGCGAAATTAATTGTGGAGGGCGCGAATGGACCTACGACACCAGAAGCGGATGACATCTTGAGGGATATGAATGTCACCGTTGTTCCTGATGTCATTGCCAATGCTGGTGGAGTAACTGTGAGTTACTTTGAATGGGTACAAGATTTTTCTAGCTTCTTCTGGACTGAGGAAGAAATTAATAATCGCCTGGATATCTTAATGGTCGATGCCTTTAAGGGTATTTGCGATGTAGCCAAGAAGCATGATGTGAGCTTGAGAACTGCCACCTTTATTGTCGGATGCGAACGTATTCTGAAGGCTAGGCAGATGCGGGGTTTATACCCTTAATGATGCGCGGGCAGTTAGCCCTTTGAAATAAAAAAGCCCCGAGCAATTCGGGGCTTTTCTACATCCAGATCTTATTTAGAAAATCTTATGAGCGAATCAAGTAATCAAATGCCGAGAGGGAGGCTTTTGCACCTTCACCCATGGCAATAATGATTTGCTTATAAGGCACAGTGGTGCAATCTCCTGCAGCAAATACTCCAGGCATTGATGTTTCTCCTTTAGCGTCAATAATGACTTCGCCGCGAGGGGATAGATCAATCACGCCTTTGAGCCAATCGGTATTCGGGAGTAATCCAATTTGCACAAAGATACCTTCAAGTGCAATGTCATACATTTGATTATTGGCGCGATCTTCATATCTCAAGGTAGTTACTTTGCCATCAGCACCCAAAACTTCTTTACTCAAAGCGTTGGTAATGATGGCTACGTTAGGCATGCTATTTAATTTCTTTTGCAAGACTGCATCAGCACGTAGCTTGGTATCGAACTCAACCAATGTGACATGACTCACAATACCTGCCAAATCTATAGCAGCCTCAACCCCAGAGTTTCCTCCGCCGATTACTGCTACACGCTTTCCTTTATAAAGCGGGCCGTCACAGTGCGGGCAATAAGCTACACCTTTACCGCGGTACTCTTGCTCACCCGGTACATTCATTTCACGCCAGCGTGCGCCAGTACTCAAAATAACGGTCTTGCTTTTCAGAACTGCGCCATTCTCTAGAGTGATAGAAATTTCATCGCCAGTCTTGCTTAAGCTCTTAGCGGTTTGCAAGTTCATAACATCAACTTCATATTCCTTCACGTGCTGCTCAAGCGCCATCACTAATTTAGGCCCTTCAGTTTCCTTAACTGAGATGAAGTTCTCAATGCCCACGGTGTCTGCAACCTGGCCACCAAAGCGCTGAGCTACAACACCCGTTCTGATTCCTTTTCTGGCTGAGTAGATTGCTGCTGAGGCGCCTGCTGGACCACCACCAATGATGAGGGAGTCATAGGCAGCCTTAGTACTCAATTTTTCTGCATCACGGGCTGAGGAGTTGGTATCCAATTTAGCGGCAATTTCTTCAACGCTCATACGACCTTGGCCAAATACTTCCCCATTCAGAATCACGGTAGGTACAGCCATGATTTGATATTGATCCACCAAGCCCTGGAAGAGGGCGCCATCAATCATTTCATGTTCGATATTCGGATTGAGAGCAGCCATCAGGTTCAAAGCCTGAACAACATCTGGGCAGTTGTGGCATGACAAAGAGATGAATGTCTGAAAGCGCTTTTTACCTTCCAAGCCTTTAATACTCTCAATGATGTCTTGCTCAACTTTAGGTGGATAGCCGCTAGTTTGCAAAATAGCCAAAATGAAAGAAGTCATCTCATGACCCATTGGCAGACCAGAGAATGCAATGCGAGCAACTTCATCTGCCTTAGCAACAGTAAAGCTAGGAATATTTTTGCTGCTACCAGAAGTCTTTACTGTGATCTTGGTGGATTGCTCGGCAACCTCATTCAATAACTCCAGCATCTGGGCAGACTGGGTGCTGTCATCTAAAGTTGCCTCTAAAACAATCGGGCTCTCAATTTTTTCAAAATAGGCCTTGAGCTGGGCCTTGATGTTTGCATCTAACATGATGTGTTCCTTGGTATTTAATCTTGATGAGTCTATTGGGCAGGGCTTCTGCTTCTCATCCTGCCCAATAGACTCTCCGAAGAGAGTCTATTGATTGCTAGTTACTGCTGACTTCGATGATTAGATCTTGCCTACGAGATCCAAAGATGGAGTCAAAGTAGCTGCGCCTTCTTTCCACTTAGCTGGGCAAACTTCACCTGGGTGAGCTGCTGTGTACTGAGCAGCCTTGAGCTTACGCAATGTCTCAGAGATATCGCGAGCGATTTCATTTGAATGGATTTCAGCTGTTTTGATAACGCCTTCTGGGTTGATGATGAATGTGCCACGCAATGCGAGACCTTCTTCTTCAATGTGTACACCAAAACCACGTGTCAATGTATGAGTTGGATCACCAACCAATGGGAACTTCGCCTTACCTACTGCGGGTGAGGTCTCATGCCATACTTTGTGTGAGAAGTGTGTATCAGTAGTGACGATGTATACCTCTGCACCCATCTTCTGGAATTCAGCGTAGTTATCAGCTGCATCTTCAATTTCTGTTGGGCAGTTGAATGTGAATGCTGCTGGCATGAAAATCAATACTGACCATTTGCCTTTGAGAGTCTCATCGGAAATAGTTACAAACTTACCGTTGTGGAAAGCTTGGGTCTTGAATGGTGGAACTGCTGTGTTGATTAGTGACATAGGTTTCTCCTGAAAAAAATGAAATAGTTGATTCACAACAGCAACCATTCTAGAGGCTATTTATTTATTTGCATAATGAATAATTTAGATATTAATGATCTATTTATTAGATTAATAAAGCTACCTCAATATAGGCCTAAAACGCTCCTTTCGCTTATTAAACTCATTCGTGATGATATTTCGTGCTAACTTGATGAGGCTTAAGTGATTGAACACCCTATACCTTGCCATTTATGAATATTCGCAGCATCTGGGCCCGCATTAAAGCTCATCCTTTAACCCGTGTTGGGCCGGGATTAGTGACGGGCGTTGCAGATGATGACCCAAGCGGAATTGTTACGTATTCTCAGGCTGGCGCTCAGTTTGGCCTCAATATGTTGTGGACCATGCCGATTGCCTATCCCTTAATGTCGGCAATCCAGCTTTTGTGTGCACGTATTGGTCGGGTGACGGGGCGCGGTTTGGCGGCCAACATTAAAACCACTTTTCCGTCTGCGGTCCTTTTCTGTTTGGTGTTTTTGTTACTCATTGCTAATGTCTTAAATATTGCCGCTGATATTGCTGCCATGGGTGAGGTAGCCGAACTTGTGACTGGAATTAACTGGCACATCATGACAGCCTTCTTTGTCATGCTTACCCTCGCCTTGCAAATACTGGTGCCATATCACCGTTATGTTTTTTTTCTGAGATGGTTAACGCTGTCTTTATTGGCTTATGCAGCTGTTTTATTTACGGTGCATGTTCCTTGGGGTGAAGTGCTCTGGAGCACTTTGTTTCCAAGATTCAGCTTTAATCCTGAAGCTGCCGCAGTCATCGTGGGAATTTTTGGTACGACGATTAGCCCTTATTTATTTTTTTGGCAGGCTTCTCAGGAGGTCGAGGAGATGAAGGGTCACCATCAAGTTGATTTACTCTCTGAGAATAGTGCCACCATTAAGTCTGAGTTGCGTCGTATGAAATGGGACACCTGGAGCGGTATGCTGTACTCCAATGTGGCTGCCTACTGCATTATTTTAGCTACCGCTGTGACTTTGCATGTTGCTGGAATCAATGATATCAATACAGCCTCCCAGGCGGCATCTGCACTAAAGCCTCTTGCTGGAAATTTTGCCTACCTCTTATTTTCTTTAGGAATTCTAGGTGTAGGTTTAATGGGTGTCCCAGTTTTAGCGGGTTCTGCTGCTTATGCTTTATCTGAAGTATTTGGCTGGCCAGCAAGCCTTGAGGCGACCCCTTCGCATGCGGCAAGATTTTATGCAGTAATTGCACTCAGTGTAATAGGTGCACTCGTGATTCAGTACTCTCCCATTAGCCCCATGAAGGCATTATTTTGGAGTGCCGTAATTAACGGCGTCGTTGCTGTGCCATTGATGGTGGCGATTCTGATTCTGGCTTCCAAGGCCTCTGTCATGGGGCCCCATACTGCTGGAAAGATCTTATTATTTTTGGGGTGGTTTGCTACGGCCTTGATGGCGTTCGCAGCAATATTAATGTTCTTAGGTTAGTTATCAATGTTGCCAATTTTGTACTCTTACCGAAGATGCCCTTATGCAATGCGGGCTCGTATGGCTTTGAAATACGCTGGTATTCAGGTTGAGCATAGGGAGATTGCGCTGAGAAGTAAGCCGCATTCAATGTTGCTTGCATCCCCTAAGGGCACTGTACCGGTCTTATGTGTTGACGGGTATGTCGTAGATCAAAGTTTAGATAT
The DNA here is from genome assembly GCF_018882405.1 of Polynucleobacter sp. 31A-FELB. Lineage (GTDB taxonomy): Bacteria > Pseudomonadota > Gammaproteobacteria > Burkholderiales > Burkholderiaceae > Polynucleobacter. The sequence goes on from NZ_JACVOO010000015.1 coordinate 47,852, forward strand.
CATGCGTTGGGCTTTAGAGAAGTCTGACCGAGATGGTTGGATAGGGGTTGATGAGGAAATCTCACAAGCTTGGATCGAGAAAAATGATGGTCCATTTAAAGTGCTGCTAGACCAGTGCAAGTATCCAAATCGATTTCCGGATCTGAACCCACAGGATGTTCTCAATAGCGCCATAGAGCTCATGCTTAAACCGATGGAGCGCGCTCTCCAATCTAGCAAGTATTTAATGGGAAATAAGATGTCTTTGGTGGATGTGGCCATCTTTCCATTCATCAGGCAGTTTGCTGCAGTGAATCCGCAACGGTTTGAAGGCCTGCCATTTGCCTCTGTCAAAGCATGGCTAAATCAACATCTTGAGTCAGACCTATTTAACTCCGTGATGGATAAACATCCAACCTGGCTTGATTGATGTTGGTTGGCCGGATGACTTCGCCCACCCGATGCTGTAGTTATTCCAGGTAGATGTCGCGAGTAGCACTGCAGTTAGTGAAAACAGTGCAGCAGGAAGACTAAAAAAGGGGGCACCAATCCCTTCATATTACTGGTGGGTCGGGTGAGATTTGAACTCGCGACCAACGGGCTCAAAGAGGCTTAATTGGCGCAGACAGTTCAGTAAATTGCTTAAACCTAGTCACTGCTCTCCAAGCGTTCCAGAATCAGATTGGCAAGAATGGATTCATCGCCACTAAAAGCTAGCTCCATTGCTCGATAAATTTGCTCCTGCTCTAGGTCGGAGTAGTCCAGTTGATAGCCTGCTGATTGACTAAGTTGCGAGATAAATATGCGTTGTACGCGACCATTTCCCTCCCGAAAAGGGTGAAGGGCATTTATCTCCGATAGGTAGTGAGCGAGTCTTTTTGATAAAGCAACAGCATACAAGCCTCTGAGCCAGTTTTCACGAGCTAGTTTGTTAAAGAGGTCGTTTGCCGCAGATTCAATAAAGCGCACATTAGCAAAAGGACTATTGCCACGGCTAATATCTACTGTGCGAATCTTCCCGGCCCAGTCGTATACATCCTGAAAGAGAGCTAAGTGAATGCGCTGAAGATGGGTAAGATCAAATTGACCTGCTATGGGCCTCTCTAGAATTTCAATTGATCGCAAAGTAGATAGCTCACCTTCAAAGGTGTCTAAATCTTGTGTGTTAGTTATTTCTGCTTTGTTTCGAAGTACGTCTGTACCTAGGTAGCAGTAAGTGTCATCCGCGTCATAGCGTGGCATAACGTTGTTTGGTTTCTTCCAGTATTTGCGCAATGCTCTTTTTGCCAGCAACGTAGTCAGTGAGGCTTTGCTCTAACTGCTTAGTTGGAACAATACCTTCAATCCGAGCAGAAGCTACAGCGTTAGAAACGTTGTATTGGCGGGCTTGAGATTGGGTGGCAAGCTTAGTTGGCATGCGACTATTTTAGTAGCTTTAGACCTATTTTCCTAGAGAATTCTGCTCAATAATCCCCTCATAAACCCCTGATATTTCAGAGGGTTATGGGTGTAATCAAGGAATTATTTGTGATATCGATATTCCTGAGTTTTCCCACCATACCCATGGCTAGCAGCCCTGACATCCTGAACGTAGATATAGCTCTCTTCATGCAGATTGCCTAGGATTTGTTCAAAACCCTCAAAGGCTTCCTTGATGTACTGAGCCTTCTCATCTTTGGTATTGGTTTTATCAGTAATCTTAATATCAAAGTAAAAGCTATTCGTCCTCTGCTCGCTTAATAGCTTGCCACCCACAAACCAATAATCTGGATCTACGTATTCGATGGCAATAGCAGTCACTTCCTTTTTCTTGCCTAGAATGCGATGGGTAAGGTCTAGCAGTAGCTCATTAATGGCTTTAGTCGTAGCAATATTCTTTTGTCCGCTGACTTTTACGTTCAAGATTGGCATGTAATTCCCCTTTGGTAATTAAATAAAACACAAAATAGCAAATAAGTTAGCTATGCAACTATTTGAAAAATAAAAAAGTTACTATTCCTTCAGGGCAGAGCTAATACCCCGGAGTTGTCCGACAACATCTTCAAAATGGTTTGTGCCTAACATCTTCTTTAGACGCTTGGTAACGGTGCCACTAGCAGCATTAATCGCATCCTTCATCTCAACAGCTTTCTTGGTTGGATGAATCTCTTGTTCACGGCCGTCCTTTTGGGAGGCAACCCGCTTAATTAAGCCCAGTCTTTCTAAGCCATCCAAACCTCTGGTGGTAGTCGGGCGGCTAATATTCATCTCCAAAGCTAGCTCACTTTGCAATAGTGGAGCTTTATCTAAAACTACTCTGAGCATGAAGGCTTGAGAAGGCGTCAAACCAAAAGGCTTAAATGCACCAGTCCACTCCCGCTCTAGCTGGCGAGCTAGGCTGGTGGTATTGAAATAGAGGCATTGTTCAAACATGGATACAGTGTAGTTGATATTGGTTAGCTATGCAACTATATGTAGATAAAAAAGCCCCGCAGAGCGAGGCTTAGTAATGCTGGTGGGTCGAGCTAGATTCGAACTTGTGACTAAAAAAATGAATTTGGCGGCCAATAAACCACCTATTTTTTCGTGTAAAAATGCACCTAAAGGTGAAAACCCTTCTTTGCCATCCAATCTTTATGGATAATGGGTTTCATAGGTAAAGACCCTCATGGTTTTATAGGGCCCAGCATGTAATATGGAATTTTAATCTTAATCAATTTCAGTAAACATAGAGAGTTTTTAAATGAAAATTAAACGCTTAATCGGCTTGTTAATTACCACATCCCTTGCATTTTCTTCTGTGGGAAATGCAATCGCCTGCACCTCATTGGTGTATACAGATGCTCAAGGTCGCGCTTACGTTGGTAGGACAATGGAGTTTGTTGGGGTTCAGCCTGACCATTTAACCTATTTTCCAAAAGGAAGCCAGTTTTCCTCTACAACACCAGATGGCAAGCAGGGCATAGCTTTTAGTTCAAAGTATGCAATTTTTTCTTCTAGCATTAAAAAAGGCTTAGTTCCTGGTGACAAGAATGAAACTGTCATTGATGCGATGAATGATCAAGGCTTAGTTTTTTCAATGCAATCATTGGGGGGCAACAGTTCGCCTGATGTCAGTAAAGCTCCGCAAGATAAGATTCTCTCGCTCGTGGATTTTGGTCCATGGACTTTAGGTAATTTTGCATCGGTAGCCCAAGTGAAAAAAGCTATTGAAAATAACGAAGTGGCAATTTGGCTACCAACAGTTCCGTTTTTGGGTAAAGGCGCGTTTCCTGTCCATATTGCACTCTACGACAAGACAGGCGCAGGAATTGTGGTTGAATGGATCGGTGGAAAAACAACTGTTTATGACAATCCAGTAGGAGTTATGACCAACAACCCGCCTTTCCCTTGGCATATTCAAAATATGAGCAACTATGCCTATTTAACAAATGTAGATAAAAATAGCGGGAAATTTAATAACTTAAAAGTAAATGCTTTTGATGGTGGCGGAAATATGGCAAATCTTCCCAGCGTTGAAACTTCGCCTGGTCGTTTTGTTAAAGCCGCTTACTACTCAACATTCGCTGAAAAAGCTACTACACCTGATCAAGCCATTTATACCCTTGGGCATATCATGAATAATTTTGATAGGCCTAAAAATATTTCTATTGATTTGCCAAGTGATATGCCGGGTGGCGAGCGAGATATGACATCTGCCAAAGGGGCTAAATCTGCATCCGAAGTAACTCTTTGGACAACCATGAGAGACACAAATCGAAATCTTTTTTATATCAGAACCATTGATAGTATTAACTACTCTATGTTCGATCTGAATAAACTAAGCTCATTGAAGGGTGTTACAAAAGTCTCGTTTGAGGCTTTAAATGCAAATCCAAATGTGGACGGCACATCGTTGTTTCTAAGATAATTAGGGCGCCGCCAAAATATATTGGCGTCAAAGAGTATTAGCCACCTTAGGGTGGCTTTTCTTTTATCGGTTAATTCGACAACACAAGTGTCGTGTTTCGAGGCGCCTGGATTCCATCGGGCCAAAAGAAAAGGGACCACATTTTGAACTGACCCACAAAAGTTGGACACCAAATCCAACTCAAAAGGGTCAGTCTCATGTCCAAATACAGCAAAGAGTTCAAACTAGAAGTTATTCAGCATTACCTCTCCGGTAAGGGTGGTTTTAAAGC
>NZ_JACVOO010000016.1 GCF_018882405.1 Polynucleobacter sp. 31A-FELB
TGCCACCGCTCCCACATTAAAGCCTTCTGGGTGGCCGTGTAATAGATTCGAGGTCGTTGTTTCATGAGCAACACTCCTTGCGCTTACGCAGTTTGTAGTGTGTTGCATCGATCAGTTGAATTCAAGGTCGATTTCTGCCATTTGGGCCTGGCCGATCTAAGTGTCCGCTTCACGGCTCATGGTCGACAATTACCAATCTTATCTCGTATGAACATCGGGGGCCGCCTAGTTGCACTTGCTTACTTGCTCCCTAGTGTTTTCAGTATGGCAAGAACTAATTGTTCTGGGTCATTTAGGTCGAGTTTCTCGTAGCCCGAGGGTGGCCGCCCCTTTGTCTTTATTTCCTTGTAAAACAGGTTGCAGTGATTCCCAAGATCGGTCAAGTATCGAAACATTTCACTTTTCTCGGTGCGAATGGCTTTTGCCTCCAGAGTTTCCCCGCCCGTTTGATAGTGCGGATGGTTTACGCCCCGTAAAACATTCCTTGACTTGTGTGCACCGTGCATTCGACAGCTAGCACAGCCAAAGGCCGCAGGATTTTTGCATTGCTGCCCAGTACGCTTTGTCAAAACTCGACACTGATTGGCACCATTTAGGACGCTTGGTAGTGGCATAGTAAAGTTTTAGACGACTTCAAAACATAGGGTGTAGGGGGTCAAATGGTGGCGCTCAAATCATTTCTCGTAAGACCCATGCAAAGGGATGACAGGGATGACAGGGATTCTTGAAAAATCTGTGTGTGTATTTTTATTTTTACTAATTTTTTAAAAATAGTGTCAAAAGCGTCAATAACGTCTAGAGCGATACGCCTTATACCTCTGCGGGATGACACCTCCCCTAACCTCATGGTCAGCAATATCAACTTCCTCATGGGTGCGCCCCTTCATGCGTTAGGTACTCTTTGAGTGCCTCTTGGGTAGCCACATCAGCCCATTTAACCTTGCCACCAAGCAACAACTCAAACTCCTGTCTTGCGATATTCAAACTAGGCAGATAAAAACCACGCTTTTGCTTACCTGTTTGCGGATCTTTACCCCTATCTAGTCTTGCACTCGGGCATAACTTTGAGAGTCTTTGCACTACGTGGGATGCCTGTGTAGATGCGTACCGCTCAGAATTTTTATCAAAATTCTTATATTGCTGTAATAGCGCACTACTCAAAACAAACCTTGGCTCGCCCCACTCCCCAAGAAATGAATCTTCACAACCACTTATTGATCCTGCTTGCAGCACCTCTAACCAGTAACGGTCGAAACCCGCCAACGATTGTATTTTTTGACTCAAATGCTCCTCTGTACTGGGTCGCACACGGACATTGAATCCTGTTAGATCAAGGCTTTTTAGAGCATGGATCATTGCAGAAATAACTGCTGTGTTATTCATCGCCTTGATAAAGTCATCAAAATATTTCGAATCGCCCTTTCTGGTACTTGCTACACGTAAAAATAAAAACCTACGGTCATCAAGTTCAATATGTGCAAATTGCTCGTTGTTGCTAGCCGCAAAAAATCGATGGTAAGAGTCGATAATTCTTGCTGGCTGATACTTTTGTTCAATTCGACAGGTTGGCTCTGTTATTAGTGACTTTAAGCGCTCCAGCTTCTTTCGATCGCCCGCAAACAGAGCCTCGTCCATGCAAACAACATAGTTCTGCTCTAGGACTGCATTAAAGTTACCCACAACATGATCAACATCATTAACCTCAAGAGTTGTACGAGGCCACACCTTACTAAGGAGCTTAAAGAATGTTCCCTTCCCGGTACCTTGCGCACCTAAAAGAACAACCATTATTCCGGGTTTCTCCTCGGGGAATTGAAGCATGTGCGCTAAATACATCAGCAGGTAATCTAAAACCACCTCATTTTCACTACATATAACCTCGAGAAGAAAGTTCCGCACCACCCCCCAGTCGCCTTGCAATCCACTTGCTGGATCAACCCAGAAGTTAATCGTATCTAACGAGGTTGCCAACGGACTAAAAGCGGTTCTATTAAATTCGTGCGTATTTGGACTTACCCAGAATTGCTGTACCAAGGTTTTTGGGTCTTCCTGAAATCCGCTTCTCTCACAAAATCGCTTTATTTTTAATTCTGCAGCAGCCTTCTTATAAAAAGAGATACCGTTAACTTTTCCGCCACCCTTAACATCTGTAATTTCATCTTGATCTACAAGCCAGATTTCTCCAGCAGCATCATAGATTGCAAATCGCTTTTGAATTAAAACCAGAGAGGAGGATTTGACTCGCTTATTCACTCCAACCACCTTCTTCAGCCAAAAACTTAATACTCCCTATAGTTGGATGATTTGGCAGATCTGGGTTAAACCCCGAAATTAATTCCTCGAGAACCCGCTGATCAAATCTATCTGGCGCCGTGACGCTCCATTCATATGCCATATCTTCTGCACAGCACCATTGAGTGCTTAAAATTGCCCAAATAATCCTTCTGTAAACCTCGTAATCACAGTCGGCACTGATATAGCCCAGCATCCCTTTCAGCCTATTAATTTGTCTTGGCGTCTCATCTGGCGGCGGCATTTTCCCCATCAATGATTCAGTTAAATCATCAACTTTGTATTTACTCAAGCGTTTCAGAGTTTTTATTTTTTGCGGCTGTGCATATAAGTACTGCACCAATACTCGATCAACATCCATCACATTTCCACTAAAAACATAAGCATTGGCATTTTTCGGTGCAACATATATAGGCTGCTCAAGCTGATACACCGATTTGTCAAATTTAATTAACCCACTACCGATTTCTTTATTTATTTCTTCCTCAAGCATGAGGCCGAGCTGCAGGCTCTCGTTAGCCATGACCGGTCTAGACAACTCTAAAACTGCTCTTGCCCTTGGCGCATATGGCATATGACTCCAAGTCTCATACCCAAATCCTCGGTACTTTTTTAGAAAAAGAAATAGATGTTGATATGCAGCAATAGTGGCAAAGCCATCGAAATCCATAGGCATAAACCGGCGTGGCAATGCCAACCTCTTTAGGCGATAGTGCGCCTCTTCTGGGTACTTATCTAGGTTTGTATGCGCACCATTTGTAAATCCGGCAGTAAAAAACGTTTGCCCCTTTTCCGAGCTTCTGGTTGATAAGATCTTGCTCTCAAAACTATTGAAGTTATCCGAAACCAGTTGCAGTGGCTGATTGTCAAATTTATTTGTGCCCATTGAATAATAGATTTTCTGATCGCCACTCATTTAACTTCACCCTTAGCGTCATATTCATCTTTTATTTGCTGCAGAACCTCGCTCACCAAAGGCAACTCTTCCTCAGCCTCAAATGAATCCTGCAGCCCCGCAACTATCCAGCCCTCAGGTGCAGATAAATTGACATTCAAACCCTGAAAATACCTGCCGTCACTTAAGCGCTTCTCATCAACGATCACACCCTCATAGCCAGCATTAAGAATGCCAATGACAATTTCGATTACAGGGTTTAGCCCTTCGGAGTGCAGAATGGCATCCGGGTCTACTAAATTGAGATTGTCCGCTCTGTCCCAGTAAAAAACCAAGCTATCACTCATGGCCGCCTCCCGCATCAGAGAACAAAGAGTTACTCCAAGCTCGGATGTCCCGCAAGCGCCATACTTTCAAGGTTTTAGACAGCGATGATGGACGGGGGAAGCGGCCTTGGGCCACCCAAAGATTTATGCAAGATTTTGATAAGGTTGTTAATGCAGCTACTTCGTCGATTCGAAGCAATTGCTCATCGGTTTGGATTATTAATTCTTCAGTAGACATCTTCGTACACCTCCTATAAAAAATGAAGATGTATCGATGATTAACTATAAGTACCTATTCAAAAAGCATAGCTCGTACTTATTACCGATTTTTCCTAAACAAAATTTTCAAGCGTGTTGTTGCGCCATGCTTTCTTGAGGTTGTAATAGCCTTTTTCGGATACCGACAGCTCATTACTGCCGTGTCTCAAACCCTTATTATGCCCATCAAGCTGCTTGCAAAATGATTTGTATTGCATAAATTTAGTCGAGCCCTTCTCTTTTTTGTACTGGGTTGTGCTTTTTATAAACACCTCTATCAGCTCCCAATTTTTAGGGCGATGAGCGAGAATTTTTTGGTCTACGCCTGCCGCCTTCAGGGCAATCTTTTCCTTTTTTATGAAGTCATCTAGCGACGCTTTAGTGAGCACCGTAGGAAACGGAGTGCTAACTCTAATCGCACTGCAAGTCATATCATGTTGATTAATAAACCACGCAACACCTCCATTTAGTTCGCATATGAGTTCATTCTTTTTCTTAGTTACATGGCGGCTAGACAATAATTTTGAATAGTCCTTATCGAAAGCATCCAGCTCTTTTTTAAGCTGACTTACTAATTTACGCCCTTTCTCAGTTACCCTCCCTGATGCTACTGGGTAATCCTGAATGCAACTCAATATCGACGCAGAATACTGATTTAGTAGCAACTGCAGCTGTTTTGAAACCGCTGACTTTTTGTGTTGCTGCTCTATGCCATCGACAAATTCTTGAAATTCGAAATCCAAGTTACACAACAGCCGCTTGATAAAAGCTATTCGAGACCATTTTTCCCTTTTTAGGGCAGCTGGTTTTCCATTTAAATATACGACACCCATATTCACCCTCCCCAGTCAGTTTAAGCCGCCTTTTTGTTGGTCGCTAGCAAATGCACATTACCCCAAGAACCAGTACAGCAATAATCTTCCCAGTCTTTCATCAACTTACGTCTAGGCTCTAGCAAATCGCCCCTTCTATAAGCCGCCTCGGTTTGATTATTAATGGTATGAGCAAGCGCTTTCTCAGCTGCTTCCGAACTATGTGAAGTCTCCTCTGCCGCCCAATCTCGAAAAGCGCTTCGAAAACCGTGAACCGTCAATTTTGAGTGTCTCCCCCTCAGGTACATGAGCATTGCCATATTCGATAGCGGCTTCCCATCTATTGAAAATAAGTAAGGGCTTTGGGGGTCGAGAGACGCTGCTATTTGCAAAATTTCAATAGAGCGGGCGCCCAATGGCACACGATGCTCTTTCGCCGACTTCATCCTATCGGCAGGAATCGTCCAAATCGATCCTTCCCCAACCTCACACCGTCTACCAAATATGATCTCACCCGAACGACTTGCGTTCAGAATAAGAAATTCAAGCGCTAGTGCGGACATACAGCCGTTTTCTCGTAGCTCCAACATAAATTCAGGCACCTGCTTATACGGTAACGCTGGATGGTGAATGACTTTTGCAATTTTGCTTGGCTTAGGTAGTAGCGTCTCTAAATGCATCCGCCAAGTAGCTGGGTTTGATCCGGCACGTAAACCTCGTGTAATTGCCGACGCAATAATCCACTCAAGCCTTCCACGTAGCCGAGTGGCAGTCTCGGTTTTTTTATTCCAAAGCGGGCTTAAGATCCTCAAAATATGCTCGGTATTAATCTCGTCTAGATGCATGCTCCCGATAACTGGGTTTGCGAAGACTTCAATCGTTCTAAACCACTGGTACGTGTGTTTATCATTTTTCCACTCGGCCTTTTTTCCTTCTATGCACTCTTTTGCATAATCTCGAAAAATAGGCTTATCAGTAATGACGGGCTCGGCATTGCGCCAATACGTACTCGGCCGCTTCCCCTGCATCAAATCAATACGACATGCAGTGGCCCTTTTTCGAGCTTCTTTCAGCGTTATTTCTGGATAGCTACCCAATGACAAATCACGCCGCTTACCGGCAAATAAATACCTGAATACCCAATACTTGCCACCCTGACGCTTAATGTTGAGATTAAGGCCAGATACTGCAGGGTCCGTATACCTGCCGGGGGCTTTTAAATTCTTTACGTAGGGGTCAGTGAAACCAGTTTTCATGCTTTATTCCTTTAAAAATTGGCTTCCCCACAACTCCCCACACACCATGCGTGATTAGTCGTAAGTAGCCTTGGTTCTTAAAGTAAAGCCTTGGGTTTATTTGACACAGATTAGCTCGTACTTATTACCGATTTTTCTTAAACAAGCTTAGTGAGTTGTAACTCATAGCCGGTCAAGAACTCTCAACACCTCTCAAGACAATACTTAGACTTGAGTAGACGCCGACTCCACCAATTAGCAGTAAATTGATTTGATCAATAGTCAAACGCCACCTTCTAGGGTGGCGTTTTTCTTTCCCTCTATTTTTTACTTCACATTGATTGCATCAACGCTTTGGTGTCTTACCAATAATCTTTACCGCCCTCAAGAAATCAAAGTCGACACCTTTATCTGCTTGTGTGACTGTATCCAAGAATAGCTTTAGATAGCCACGCTCTGCAGTTGGCTCTATCACTGGATTATCTTTTGCACGCTTGGCTAACTCCTCATCAGAGATTAATAAGCTGATCTCGCGATTCTTCACACTGAGGCGAATGCGATCACCGTTCTGCACATGCGCAAGTGGCCCACCTACTGCAGCTTCTGGAGTCACATGCAAGACGATTGTTCCAAAGGCGGTGCCGCTCATACGTCCATCAGAAATCCGCACGATATCTTTTACGCCAGCACGAGCCAGCTTCATCGGAATCGGAATGTATCCCGCTTCAGGCATACCAGGCGCACCTTTGGGGCCAATGTTCTTTAGCACCAGAATGTCATCGGCTGTCACATCCAAGTCAGGACTATCAATGCGATTAGCTAGATCCTCGCTATTTTCGAAAACAACAGCACGACCCTCATGCTCCATGAGGTTCTCATTGGCCGCAGATTGTTTAATGATGGCGCCGCCGGGAGCTAAGTTGCCATGCAGAACCGCGATACTGCCACGTGGATAAATAGGGTTATTAAACTTGCGCACGACATCTTGCTTAAAGCTTGATGGCGCCGCATCAATCTCTTCACCTAAGGTACGACCCGTTACTGTCATCGCATCTAGCTTTAGCAAAGGCTTAAGCTCACGTAGCAAGGTTGTCATACCGCCAGCATCATGGAAATTCTCCATGTAATGATCGCCAGAAGGCTTTAGATCCACTAGTACGGGCGTCTCATCGCCCATCTTATCCAGGGCATCCAAATCAATCTCTAAACCCATGCGGCCAGCGATAGCAGCTAAATGCACAATGCCGTTTGTAGATCCACCAATCGCCAATAAAACGCGCATCGCGTTTTCAAAAGCGTCTGCCGTTAATACCTTGTCAATTGTTAGACCGTCTTTTGCCATTTGCACAGCACGAGTACCAGTCTCTTCAGCAATCCGAATGCGATCTGCAGTCACCGCTGGTGGAGTAGCGCCACCCGGGACTGTCATGCCCAATGCCTCTGAGATACAAGCCATCGTGCTTGCCGTACCCATCACCGAGCAAGTGCCTACGCTGGCTACCAATTGATCATTGACTTCATCTTTTTCAACTTCATCAATTTCGCCAGCACGGAATTTTCCCCAATAGCGACGACAGTCGGTGCAAGCTCCAACACGTTCACTACGATGAGAGCCGGTCAACATTGAACCAGTGATCAACTGAATTGCTGGAAGACCTGCAGAAGCAGCACCCATCATTTGCGCTGGCACTGTTTTATCGCAACCACCAATCATGACTACAGCATCCATCGGCTGAGTCCGCAGCATCTCTTCGGTGTCCATCGACATCAAGTTACGCAAATACATACTGGTTGGAGCAGCAAAGCTCTCATGAATAGAGATCGTTGGAAAGTCCATCGGCAAACCACCAGCAAGCATCACGCCACGCTTCACAGCCTCGATCAGCTGTGGCATATTGCCGTGGCACGGATTGTATGAGCTGCCGGTATTAATGATGCCAATCACAGGGCGATCTAGCGCGCTATTGGTATAGCCCGCACCCTTGATAAATGCTTTACGCAAAAACAAGGAGAAGCCTTTGTCGCCGTAGCTCGTTAAGCCCTTACGCAAACCACTCTCGGGTGCTGGTTTTTTTGTCTTATCTGAACTACCGCTCATAGCTTGCCCAATAGAATGCTCAAGATCTTAGTCTCCGTTGAATATCAATGTAGCTCTTGATTAAATATACTAAACTTTGCAAATTGCCGTATCCACAACTGCCACGCTTTCACCAAGGGTCATCATGTCCAGCATCCAACCTTTTCATCTTGCATTTCCAGTAGATAACTTAGAGGCTGCTCGTACCTTTTACGGAAGTACCTTGGGCTGCGCAGAGGGTCGTAGCTCAGATGAATGGATTGACTTTGACTTCTTTGGGCATCAACTAGTTGCCCATCTTGCACCTCAAGAATGCGGCAATGTAGCCTCAAATGAGGTTGACGGGCATCAAGTTCCCGTAAAACATTTCGGGGTGGTTCTGACGATGCCGGATTGGCACGCATTAGCAGACCGCTTAAGTAAGAGTGGCATCAAATTCATTATCGAGCCGCAGATACGATTTAAAGGAAAAGTTGGCGAACAGGCTACTATGTTCTTCCTAGATCCTGCTGGTAACGCTTTGGAGTTCAAAGCATTTGAAGATCCAAGTCAGTTATTTGCTAAATAATTTCTGATTTCTTGCGCTATTTACTTTGCGCTCAATCGCCAGAGTGAGGTAGTTTCTGCGGCCCTAGCAAAGTAAAGTAGATCAGCCTCATCCCCTGATTTTGGATGCTTTGGTTTGGTATCAATGCGACCCAAAACAAGCAATCCAGCATCCTCAATCCAGGTGAGTAGCTCTTGTCGAGTTCTCAACTCCAGATGCTCAGCCAAATCAGACAGAATCAACCATGCCTCACCCTCAGGCAATAAATGATCTTTCAATCCAGCTAAAAATCCTTTTAGCATTTGACTCTCTGGATCGTAAACCGCATGCTCTAAAGTAGAACTGGGTCTTGCAGGAACCCAAGGTGGGTTGCACACAATCAATGAAGCTTTTCCTGGTGGGAATAGATTGGCTTTCACAATTTCTATTTGCGAACCCAGATTTAGCTGCGCGATATTTTCTTTGGCGCAAGCGAGCGCTCGATCATCTTGATCGGTAGCAACAATCTTTTGCACGTCACGCATCGCCAAAATAATAGAGAGCACTCCAGTACCAACGCCAATATCAAAAGCTGTTGACTCAGCATCTAAAGCCTTGGGTAATGGAGCGTTACAGACCAGCTCAATGTACTCGCCACGAACAGGTGAGAAAACGCCGTAATGGGGGTGAACAAACACTGGATTACCATTTTCATCAGCAAGGATGGGCAAGCCATTTTTACGCCACTCATGCGCGCTAACCACACCCAAGAGTTCGCGTAAGGAAACTACATAAGGCTGACTGACGGCACCGTATGCTTCTGAACATGCCTGCGATATATCTGGCGCACGACGTAATGAAATCGTGTGATCCGGGTTGCATTGAATTAACAACATGCCCAGTATTCGGGCTCGTTGCGACTGAACGAGCCGATGTTGATTAAAGATATCTTTTGCTGTTTTCTTGGGAGTAGCGGCATCCGACTTACCCACCCTCTTGACCGCACGCTTAGATTTTTTCGAAGGCTTATCTATGCGCCGAACCAAAGCCTGCAATAGTTGGCGGGCATTCTGGAAATCACCTTTCCAAAGAATTGCAGTCCCCTCGCAGGCTAAATGATAGGCATCATCTGCCGTCAAAGTGTCATCAGCAGTGACTACTTTTTTATGGACTGCAATACCATTTTCGGAATGCCAAATTGCAGAACAGGCTTGACCGCCCTCTTCCCAGTGAATGGAAATATCTTGCATCATGACTTACTCAGGAGGATGCTCCTCGGGGTTGACATCTAATGCAATTAAAAAACGAGAGACCATGTTGTACGCCGCGACTACAGTCACGAGCTCTACGGTATCCGTATTACCCAAGGCAGCCTGCAAGCGCTTCATCAAAGCACTATCCACCTGAATGTTGCGCGTCATCTGAAAAGTTAACTCTGCAGCATCGTTTTCAACATCTGAGAAAAGATCCTTCGGGAAGCTAGGCTGACCAATTAAACGCAATGCCTGAACCTGTTCTTCAGTACCGCCAGCTTTGATAAACGGAGGTGCATGATGAAAAAACTCATACTCCGCACCATTAAGAACGGCTACCCCACACATCGCAAGCTCACGCAACTTTGGATCTAGAGAAAGGTTATTGCGGATCTCGCCGACAAAGTGATTCCAACCCTCAGCAATAGGGGTGCTATGCAAAAGCATGCGGTCTAAATTAATAAACTGGCCGCCACGTCTCTTGCGAATAGCCGCCAGGAGCTCAGCAGGCTCAGTCAAATCCATCGGTTGGTAAGGAATTAAACGTTCAGACATGGGTCTCTTGATGGGTATTTTTAATAAAAATGAGCGGTAAGTGCCTAGATTACCACTCGAATACCGTCTTCCTCGATAATGCTCATATCGTCACAAAATATTCACTATGAAGCCAATTCTGAACATTGCAGCCTACTTATTCGTCAGTCTAGACAATTTGGTTGAGTTGCGCGCCAAGATTCTAGATGAGTGCAATGCACGACACCTGAAGGGAACCATCCTCTTGACGGGCGAAGGAATCAATATGTTCTTGGCTGGCAATGATTCTGAATTGCGTGGCTTTTTAGACTGGCTTCGACTGGATCGTCGCTTCAAATCATTGGAGTCAAAAGATAGCTGGTCTGAAACACAGCCATTCAAAAAGATGTTGGTCAAAATTAAGAATGAAATTATTCGCATGAACCATCCGACGATTCGTCCGGAAGAGGGTCGCGCGAATTTCATCACGCCAAAAAAATTGCAGGAGTGGCTTGACCGAGGCACTGATGACTTAGGGCGCCCTGTAGTCATGGTAGATACACGTAATGCGTTCGAAGTTGAGTACGGGACTTTTGAGAATGCACTGCATTTCAATATCGAGAAATTTACAGAATTCCCCGCCGCAATCACTGCCCACAAAGATGATTTAGCCGATAAAACTCTAGTGAGCTTTTGTACTGGCGGAATCCGCTGTGAAAAATCTGGCCTCTTCATGCGTGAAATTGGCATGCAACACAGCTATCAACTTGAGGGTGGCATCCTCAAGTACTTTGAAGAAGTTGGTTCCGCACACTACACCGGTAGCTGCTTTGTATTTGATGAGCGGGAAGCGCTGGAGCCTAACTTAGACTCCATCCCGCTAGAGCGCTCTATTCGAAAAAAACAAACTGCTTAATTAGCAAAGACCTTAGCTCGATTTACCCACCAAAGTCATGTGCTCAACAAAAGGTGGCTTTACAAAGAATGGGCCAACAATTGCACGCCATTCAGCAAAGGCGTCGGACCCCCGGAAATCCACAGTATGGTTCTCAAGGCTATCCCAGTAAATCAATAGCAAGTAGCGCGCCGGGTTTTCAATGCTGTGATTAACCTTAAACCCTCGAAATCCTTTAGCCTTGGCGATAACGGTATTCACGCCACGCAAAATAGCCTCCTCAAACTCGGTAGCCTTACTAGGGTCAATTTCTATATCACAGTGCTCCAAAATCATGGCATTTCCTTTGTTTAGATTCTTAGGTATCGATAGTAAACTCAAGCAGAATAATAAATAACAATTTTAGAGACATGGCCAATTTACCTAGCGTTGTCATTCTTGGCGACTATGAGCAAGCCCTCCGCCGGTTTTCCAATTGGACTAAGGTAGATCAACGATGTCATATCACCATTTATCACGAACCCCTTCATGAGGAAGCGTTATATGAAGCAGTGAAAGATGCCGATGTGATTGTGCTTGTGAGAGACCGCATACCTTTTAACGAAGCCCTCATTGCGCGCCTCCCAAAGCTAAAACTATTTATATTCACTGGCAAACGCAATGGCACTCTCGATGCCTCAGCTCTGATATCCCGCAATATCCCGATTGCCTGCACCCCAGGCGGCCCGTCCAAAGAAACCACCACCGAATTGACGTGGGCATTAATTTTGGGAGCCTCAAAACACTTAGTTCGTCAAAATAAATTGATAGGCTCTGGTAGCTGGCGCGATGAATACTCTGTCCTCCCAATGCTTGCAGGTGAGCGACTGGGCATTATTGGCCTGGGATCTATCGGCAGCTCCGTTGCCCGCGTCGGCAAAGCTTTTGGCATGGAGCTGGTCGCCTGGAGCCCCAATATGACAGCCGAACGCGCCACCGCCCAGAATGCCAAATCAGTTAGCCTAGAGGAACTCCTAACAACATCCAAGGTTGTCAGCCCGCATCTAGTGGCGGGAGCCAACACTAAGGGCTTGATTGGGGCTGCAGAGCTAGCAATGATGCGGTCAGATGCGCTCCTGGTAAATACCTCTCGCTCTGCCCTCATCAACATGCATGCCTTGCGGGATGCCCTTGTTGCTGGGAGACCAGGTCAAGCGGCGATTGATGTATTCGATATCGAGCCTCTGCCAGCTGGTGACCCCTTGAGAAGCGCGCCCAACCTTCTCACCACACCACACCTAGGATTTGTTGCTGAACCCGTTTTCGCAGAGTTCTCCAAGGGAATTGTTAATACCTTAGAGGCGTGGTTAGAAATGCGCCCTTTGCCACACCCATTTGAACCTTAATCACATTGAAGACACTTACGCCTAAACAACTCTTTTTTGGTTTTAGCAAAATCGGGATGTCCGGATTTGGTGGAGTACTTCCTTGGGCGCGCCGTACGATTGTCGAACGGGAAAAATGGCTAAGCTCAGATGAGTTCAATGCCATGCTGGGAATCTGCCAAATTGTTCCTGGGCCCAATGTAGTTAATCTTGCTGTATGCGTAGGCTCTCGCTTTGCTGGTGTGCGTGGCGCAATTGCCGCCACTCTAGGTTTAATGCTGGGCCCTATTGCGATCGTCATTCTTCTAGGCATCTTGTACGAGCACTACAGCTATATGCCTGTTGTTCAGGGCATGCTACGGGGCGTCTCCGCGGTTGGCGTGGGTTTAATCGCCAGCACGGGATTTAAGATGATGCGTAGTGAATTAAGTTACCCGCCGATGATGATTGTGGTGATCTTCACCGTGTTGGCTGCTAGCTATTTCCATTTGGGCTTAGGTTGGGTGGTACTTATAGCATCACCATTGGCACTCTATCTTGCCTGGAAGAAAGCGGACATCTCATGACTGTCCTGCTGAGTCTCTTCTTAAAACTATCCGCATTTTCTTTAGTGGCATTTGGAGGTATTAATGCCTTGCTACCAGTTTTATTTAATCTCTCAGTAACTCAAGAGCAGTGGCTCAATTCACAAACGTTTGCGGACTACTTTGCCATTGCTCAAGCCGCGCCTGGTCCTAATTTAATGACAGTTACCTTAATTGGGTGGCACGTAAGTGGCGTCATCGGAGCGGTAGTTGCAACACTAGCAATTGCCTGGCCCTCATCGATCATGATTTTCTTTTTGCAGCGCTATATCAGGGGCATGAAAAATCCCAGAAAACAAAAAGCAATTCAGTTTGCCGCTGGGGCACTAGCAGTTGGCCTAGTGCTCGCATCTGCTTGGCAAATTGCTTTACAAATTAACCAAGGTTATGCCGCTTACTTTCTAACAATCATGACAATTGTGATTGCATTATTTACCCGCTGGCATCCTTTGTATTTAATTGCTCTGGGTGCAGCCCTGGGAATTTTTGGAGTGATATAACGATGATGAAGTCATTAAAAATAGTCATGTTTTTTGCGGCCTTGCTAATCATTGCAAAACCACAAGCCCAAACTAACTCCCCAACCAAGCCGATTACCGTAGTCGTACCCTATGGTGCTGGCGGAAGTGCAGATTCTCGGGGCAGACAACTAGCTCAAAAAATGAGTTTGATTCTGAAGCAACCCTTTGTGATTGATAACAAGCCTGGTGCTGGTGGCAATATCGGTACTGAATTTGTTGCGAGAGCGGCGCCGGATGGATATACGATCGGCATGGGTAATTTTGCGCCACTCGCTGTGAATAAAACCCTCTTTGGCACACTGCGTTATGACCCCGAAACAGATCTTAGCCCGATTATTCTGATTGAAAAGGGCCCACTCATTTTGGTAGTAAACCCGAATTCGCAATACAAATCTATTCAAGATATTGTTGCTGCAGCCAAAGCAAAGCCAGGCACCCTTACTTTTTCATCGGGGGGTATCGGAGGTAGCCATCAATTGTCTGCTGAACTGTTTATGCAGAATGCTGGCATTCAAATGATTCATGTCCCATATAAGAGCGGCTCTGCCGCGCTAACCGATTTAATGGCAGGCAATGTAGACATGATGTTTGATCAAATGTATTCGGCAGTACCCAGCATCAGAGCAGATAAATTGCGCCCTATCGCCATTACAAGCAAGAAGCGGTCGCCACTCTTTCCAAACGTGCCTAGCTTTGCAGAGCTTGGCTACCCCAAAGTGGAAGTTCTTAATTGGCAAGGATTCATAGCGCCAGCAGGAACCCCTAAACCCATTATTAACAAACTAAATGCAGCAGCTAATGAGGCTTTGAAAGACCCGCAACTGCGTGAATTGATGCTTTCTCAAGGAAATGAAATTGGCGGCGGAACTCCTGCTGATTTTGCAGCCCTGATCAAGTCTGAAGCGGCGAAATGGAGTGCCGTAGTTAAGGCTGGAAATATCAAACCTGAATAGGCTTGACTGAAAAACTTATTTCAGCGCTTGGTAAGTCAGAATACCCAAGAAGGTAAGGCATAGCGAACCAATCAAATGCAAAAGCGCAGTACCTAGCGCCCAAGTTACTTCGCCACGCTGCATAAACCCTACAACCTCGGCAGAAAAGCTAGAGAAGGTTGTGAGGCCACCCAAGAAACCGGTAATTACGAACAACTTCCATTCTGGGGAGAGGCTGGGATTATTGCCAAAGAAGGCTACCGCAATACCAATCAAATACCCGCCCACCATATTGGAAATAAAGGTTCCCAAAGGAAGCGTTGAGGCAACGCCTACTGTTGCAAGATTAAAACCTGCCCTCAGTAATGCACCAAGACCGGCGCCGCAGAAGATTGCAAGGATAGATAGCCACATAGGAATATTTATTGGATTGTAAAAGTAAGCATACCAATGGAACCCATTTCAATTCCATCAACTTGCATCTTGGGCACTTCACCCTGCTCTTGCTGAGCAAGCACATACAATGCTGGCCAATAGTGCTCAGGGGTTGGAATAGATAAATGGGCGGCATCGCCAAATTGCTCCCAATGAATCAGAGTCTCATGGTGATTAGCCTTCATTTCTGAAACAAAGAAATCGTTGAATTCTTTAGCCCACGGATATGGGGTAGCACCCTCCTCCCAATGGATCGTGCGCAAGTTATGCACAACATTACCGCTTGCCAGAATCAAAATGTTCTCATCACGTAAAGGGCGCAATTTTTTAGCTAGCTCGTAATGCTCACCAGCAGTTAAGGAGCCATCTAGACTCAACTGAACTACGGGAACATCGGCATCTGGATAAAGATATTTGAGAACAGACCAAGCACCGTGATCAATGCCCCATTCATTCTCTTCAAGCACCACAGGAACACCTAGTAATTCCTTTACGCGGTCGGCCAGCGCAGGACTGCCAGGCGCTGGATACTGAATATCAAACAAGGCCTGCGGAAATCCGCCAAAGTCATGAATCGTTTTGGGTTTGGGCATTGCGGTAACCCATACTCCACGAGTTACCCAATGAGCCGAGATGACTAAGATCGCATCTGGGCGTTTGAGTGATTTACCAAGACTGGCCCAAGCGGCTGTATAGCGATTGGGCTCGATAGCGTACATCGGACTGCCATGGCCAGCAAATACTGCAGGTTGGCGATGGCTAGTCATTAATGCAGATTAACCGAATACGTAACCAGTATGAGCTGCAACCAATGCAAACAAAATAGCCAAGCTAGTAGCGGCCGCCAACATCACGATCAAAGTAATGATCTTCTTGTTGATTTCGTCTTTCGTTTCTTTATGCCATTCGTTCATGCTAAATCCTCATTAAACACATTAATTAGTAGCGCAATTATCCACTATCGGCCGCGGCCAGCCTTACGCATCATGGCTTTTCCGCCTCCAAAGCCTGCCTGAGGCCTACCGCCAGGACCGGATGGGCCTTTGGGGGCTGGTGGACGGGCTACCGGCTTAGCTACTACCGGCTTGGCTGGGGTTTTTGATTCAGGTTTTTTATCGTCAGTCACTTTTTGCTCCTATGGATATCATATTGCCATGATTACTGACTATTCTATCCAAGCTGTCGCGATTAATGCGATTCCCTTGATTTTTGCCATCACTATCCATGAGGCTGCCCATGGCTATGCGGCGCGTCAATTTGGTGACAATACAGCCTATATGCTGGGTAGAGTAAGCCTGAACCCTATTAAACATATAGACCCTGTGGGGACAATCCTCATCCCCTTGCTATTGATTTTGTCAGGATCTCCCTTTTTAGTTGGCTATGCCAAACCGGTACCCGTAAACTTTGGGCGCCTTCGTAACCCCAGAATTGACTCCATTTGGGTGGCCCTAGCTGGTCCTGGCTCCAATTTCATTCAGGCTTTAATTTGGCTAATCCTACTAATTGGGCTGGTTGGGTTTGGGATAAACGAAAAGTTCTTCATCTCCATGTCACAGGCCGGCATTACCTGGAATTTAGGATTACTGGTTTTCAATCTATTTCCACTTCCCCCTCTCGATGGTGGCCGGATTCTTGCGGGACTCCTGCCTGCACGCCAATCTATCGCCTTGGGCAAGCTAGAGCCCTGGGGCTTTTTTATCGTTCTCGGCCTTGTTTTTACTGGGATCATTGGCAGCCTTTGGATGACCCCATTGATGGCATTTTTTGAGTGGTTAATTCTCTTGCTGACCAGCCCCTTAAGAATGATTTTCTAAAGAAATTCAGATCGGCAAAAATCAGCATTCGAGAGTATGCTGACCCAATACTGCGTTACATCTTTCATCTATTGAAATCATTGGAGCCCTCATGAAAATCAAACATCTTGTTTTAGCCACCCTTGCACCAACACTATTGCTAAGTGGAATTGCCTATGCGCAATTTAAAAAACCTGAGGATGCAATTAAGTATCGCCAAAGCGCTTTTACTGTGATGGCGAATTCTTTTGGAAAAATTGGCGCCGTTGTTAAAGGTGAAGCACCATTTAATAAAGATGAAGTCGCCAAGAATGCGGCCGTTGTTGCAATGCTCTCCACTTTGCCATGGCAAGCATTTGGTCCAGGCACTGAAGGTGGCAACGCGCTACCAGCAGTATGGTCTGATAACGCCAAATTTAAATCTGCTGGAGAAAAAATGCAGCTGGCTGTAGCCAACCTCAATACTGCTGCGCAGTCAGGCGATCAAGAAGCAATCAAAAAAGCTTTTGGTGCTGCCGGCGCTACCTGCAAAGGTTGCCATGATGACTTCAAGAAAAAGTAATTAGTTCGTTATGAAGTAACCCAGAATCACCGCAATCAGGCTGAGCAGCAACAGCGCTAGGCCGCGTTGCCAAGCTCCATCCTTGGAGACTTGACCCAAGTCAGAAGGCAGATACTTTGCTTCCTCGCTTGGGTCGATTTCTTTATCGCCCAGCAACATTGGCTTTATTAAATTCTCACCCTTGAATTTTTGATAATAAAAAATTGCGCAGAGGTGAACAACAATCAAAATAATCAGAACCTTTTCATTCTGATGATGAATAGAAGTTAAAAGCTCAACTGTTTCATTGGAAACATATTTTGCGAGCGGCCCCTCAAAAGCGATGTCGTCGTTTGCAAAAAGACCAGTCACTCCTTGAAGGCCAATCGAAAAGAGCAAGGCTAGAACAGATAGCGCGCCCAGGGGGTTGTGGCCAAGACTCACCTTAGCTTTGCCAGATAGATAATTCAGAAGGCCTTTTGGGCTTGGCACGAAATTGATAAAACGGGCATGGTGCGAGCCAATCAAGCCCCAGCAGATTCGGAAAATAATTAAGGTCAAAACACAATAACCAACTCGCGCATGGAATTCCATGGCATTGCCACCAATCTTGACGGTCACAAAACTCAAAATAATTCCGACAACTAAGAGCCAATGAAAGAGGCGAATCGGCAAGTCCCAAACACGAATGATTTTTTTCATAACTCAAGAATAAATCACCGCATGGGATTAATCCTGATTTATTTAATCTCCGGCAGATCCTTTTGAATGATCTTCAAGCCTTCACGTAAAGCTTCTTGGTAGCGCTCTCGCTCCGCCTTCATCGTCTCTGCAGTCCAAGAATAAAAACCTTCACCGGTTTTCATGCCCAACTTGCCGCTGGCGATACGATCACTCAAACATTTTGCAATATCTGGAGAGTTATTCAGAGTGGGATAAATCGTTGCTCCACCAGCACCATGTACATCTAGACCAGCATGATCTCTCTGCATTGCAGGTCCAGCAGCGATATAGCGAAAGCCAAAACCAAAACGTACTGCCTTATCAATATCTTCTAAGCTAGCAATCCCCGCATCAACCATGGCAAAAGCTTCACGTGATAAAGCGTGCTGTAAGCGATTTGCCAAGAAACCTGGCAAATCTTTTTTAACAGTAACTGGCACCATACCGCAGGCCGTCATCAATCGAGAAAGACTTTCACCAACCATGGGGGAAGTCTTTTGGCCATAGACGACTTCTACGCATGGTACTAAGTGCGCAGGCATGAAGAAATGTAAACCAATCATGCGTGCTGCCGTTTTCAGCCCTTTTGAAATATCGCTAATCGGAAAGCTCGTGCTATTGCTTGCTAAGACTGCCTCCGGTTTTGCGTATTGTTCCAGCTTGGCAAACAGCTCTTGCTTAATATCCAAACGCTCAGGTACGCACTCAATGACTAAATCTATCTCTGGCCAATCTATCTCCTCTAGGGAGCCAGCAGTAGAGAGCAAATGCAGGCGATGCTCGTAGCCCAAATCAATCATGGTGTTGGCAAAGTAATCTGGCAGCAGTGCGCGGCGCTCGGTAGTAGGCTCTAGGACCTGTACAGCACAACCCCCACGCGCGCAAACGGCTGCCACATCAGCACCCATAGTGCCGCCACCAACGATGACGACTTTAGTTTCGGATGGGGTAAACAACATCTTCATTTCTCCTTCGGGGGCAAGATAAGGATTACAAATCCTCTTACAATGTTTTCATTATTCCAATAAAAAAGTAAGTGAGACATGATCCCAGTCAATTCAGTACTGCAGGTCGGGCAATTTCCAGAAATAATGCAATTGGAGATTGATAAGCGACTGAGCACAAGCAAGCTACTCAACCCCCAGGACAAACCTCCCGATGTCAACTTCACCGCCATCCTTACCCGTTCAAACACACAAATCCCACGAGAGTTGCTGGAGAAAATACCTGCCGTGCAAATGGTCGCTACATGTGGCGTGGGTTACGACAACCTTCCCTTGGACTATCTCCAGGAGCATGGAATTAAAGCCAGCAACACTCCGGGCGTTCTGAATGATGCCGTCTGTGAGCTTGCCATTGGCATGCTCTTTAGCTTATTACGTCGCATTCCGGAAGCGCAGGACTTTGTCAAAAGCGCCGCTTGGTCGAGGGCGCCCTTCACCATCACCACTACCCTTGCAGGGAAATGCGTTGGGATTGCAGGGATGGGTCGCATTGGGCAAGATCTAGCAAAACGCTTAGAGCCTTTTAAGGTCAAACTAGCCTATACCGGACCCACTCAAAAAGAATTACCTTATGAGTATTTCACTGACATCAAGTCCTTAGCAAAGGCATCTGACATTCTTATTCTTGCGTGCCCCGCTAGTCCAGAAACAGAAAAAATGATTAATGCAGAAGTCTTGGAAGCTTTGGGTCCGAGAGGCTATCTTATTAATATTGCGCGAGGCAGCGTAGTGGATGAGGCCGCACTTTTAGTTGCACTGCAGCAAAAAATCATTGCTGGTGCAGCTCTCGATGTATTTGAAAATGAACCAAATCCAAACGTCGGCTTCTTAAATATTGATAATGTCTTACTGACACCGCATATCGGAAGCGCCACTTCTGAAACGCGACAATTAATGACGAACCTAGCAATAGATAATTTAGAAGCTTTCTATAATAAAAAACCACTTCTGACTGAAGTAAAAAATTAAATTGGAGTAAGTAATGACCATTTCCCTACACCCTTCCACACTGCCTGCGGTGCTCTCACCTGTATTAACTCCATTTAAAGAAGACGGCAGCCCAGATGCGCAAAAGTTACTAAAGCAATGTCAATGGCTCGAAGCCAATGGTGTTGGTCAAGCAATCTTCGGAACAAACTCAGAAGCCAATTCTATGTCCGCCCGTCAAAAGATGGCCACATTAACTACATTGGTTGAAGGTGGCTTAAATCCAGCACACATGATGCCTGGTACGGGTGCCACGTCTATTGATGCAACAGTTAGCATGACTCGCCATGCCCTTGACCACAAGTGCGCAGGCGTATTGATGTTGCCGCCTTTTTATTACAAAGATATTACTGATGATGGCCTCTTTGCTTACTTCTCAGAAGTCATTCAAAAGATTGGCAATGCAGCATTGCAAATTTATATCTACAACATTCCACCGGTCACCAAAATTAACCTCAGCCTTTCTTTACTAGAGCGCTTAGCCAAAGAATATCCAAAAACTGTTGTTGGTATGAAAGATAGTTCTGGTGATTGGGCTTATACAGAGTCCGTGATCAAACTCTTGGCACCATCAGGTTTCCGGGTTTATGCCGGTAGCGAAGTTTTCTTAATGCGCGCCCTGCGTGCAGGTGGCGTTGGCTGCATCTCCGCTACTGCTAACGTAAACCCTAAGGCTATCGCTGAATTAGCAGCCCATTGGAGGGAATCTGACGCAGATCAACGCCAGGCCGCCCTAGATCAAGTACGCTCAGTGTTTGCTCAATATCAAATGATTGCCGGCATGAAAACTGCAGTTGCACACTTCAGCAAAGATTCAGAGTGGTTACGTGTACGCCCACCACTCATGCAGTTGAGTGCAGATCAGCAAGCGAAGTTGTTAGGCGAGCTACAAAAAATTAATTTCAGCATGCCAGGCCTTTAATTAAATAGACTCAAAACAGGAGACAAAAATGAAGCTTATTAAAATAATTGCTGTGACTATCACCATGTTGTTCGGTGCAGCGCAAGCACAAAACCTTTCTATTGCAACCGGCGGTACCGGCGGCGTTTACTACCCAATGGGCGGCGGCCTAGCCTCAGTACTTTCTAGCAAAGTTCCAGGCATGTCTGCAACTGCCGAAGTGACTGGTGGATCTGTAGATAACCTAAACCTCATCGGCACAGGTAAACCTTACGTTGGCTTCTCCATGGCTGATGCTGCCAAAGATGCTAAAGATGGCGAAGGCAAATTTACTAACAAGAAAGTAGATTTACGCACCCTAATGGTTCTCTATCCAAATCTCATGCACGTTGTAACAGTGGACTCCACCGGCATCAAGTCCATGAAGGACCTCAAAGGCAAGCGTGTTAGTACTGGCGCCCCAGGTAGTGCAACTGAAGTAATGGCTTTCCGCCTCCTCGAGGCTGCTGGCTTAGATAAAGACAAGGACGTCAAGCGCGAGCGTTTGAGCGTAGCTGAATCTGTTAACGCAGTAAAAGACCGCAAAATTGATGCCTTCTTCTGGGTTGGTGGTTTGCCAACTGCTGCTGTAACTGACCTCGCTAATAGTCCCGGCATGAAAATTGTCATGATTGATAACGCTGCAGAAGTAGCTGCTATGAATAAGAAATATGGCAATCTGTACTTTGCTGCAGATATCCCAAAAGAAACCTATAGCGGTATGGGCAAAAACAATAAAGTAGCTGGTGTCGCCAATATTTTGGTAGTTAATGCCAATATGCCTGATGACGAAGCTTACAAAATTGTGAAAGCCGTCTTTGATAACAAACTGGAATTGGTTCGTACTCACAAGGAATACATCAATGTAACTCTTGAGAATCAAAAACAAAACTCAACACCTATCGCATATCACCCAGGTGCATTGAAGTATTACAAAGAAAAAAACATCAAAGTAAATTAAATCAAATTCATTTTGAGCTCAGGAGTGTCTTCAGGCACTCCTGAATTTTTTGATAGTTCCGCATTAGCAAGACAAAAAAGCCGTATATAAGAAAATAGGTAGAGACATGACACAAGCTGTGATTGATAACGAAACACAAGAAAAATTAGACGCCTTCATTAAGCAAGAGGAAGGTGATTCCAATGACTACAAAGGTCTCTTGGCCAAGTTCATCACCTTGGTGGCGGTTGGCATGTCACTCTTTCACCTATACGCTGCTTATTCCATTGTTCCAACCCAGCAACTGCGTGTTATCCACGTAGCCCTAGTACTGTTTTTAGTATTCCTGAGCTTTCCAATTGCAGCCCGATTTAAGAACCGCCTGATGTGGTGGGACATCCTATTTGCCGTCGGGTCGATAGCTGTAGCCTATTACATCCTCAGTGGCGGAGATGATCTGTTTGATCGCAATACCGCCCCGAATTCAACTGACGTCATGTTTGGCGTCTTCCTAATTGCACTAATCCTAGAGAGTGTCCGAAGAACCAACGGCATGGTCTTGGTAGTAGTTACCTCCCTTTTCTTAGCGTACGCCCTCTTTGGCAACTATTTGCCAGCTCCTTGGACACACAAAGGCTATGACCTTGATCGTCTAGTTGGTTACATGTTCATGACGCTTGAGGGTATTTATGGCACTGCGGTGGACGTATCAGCCACCCTCATTATTCTGTTCACTATTTTTGGCGCCTTCCTCCAATTTACTGGTGCAGGCAAATTCTTTATCGACTTCTCTTTTGCTGCTATGGGCGGTAAATCTTCTGGTGTTGGTAGAACGATTGTTCTCTCCTCATTCTTGTTGGGCGGCCCATCAGGCTCTGGCGTAGCCACCACTGTTACCGTTGGTTCAGTAGCAGCCCCAATGCTCGATAAAGTTGGTTACGAAAAAAATGCTGCAGGTGGTTTGCTGGCCGCCGGTGGTTTAGGTGCAATCATCTCCCCGCCTGTACTTGGAGCAGCGGCATTCTTGATCGCTGACTTTTTGAAAATTTCTTACTTAGACGTGTTGCTGATGGCAACCATTCCAACCATCCTGTTTTACCTTGGCTTATTGGTCATGGTAGAAATTGATGTACGCAAGTACGGAATGAAGAGCATTCAGTTCAAAGCCGCAGAAACAGCCTGGCAATTAACCAAAAAATATTGGTTCCACTTTTTCTCATTGATTTCCATTGTGGTCTTCATGATGTTTGGCTTTTCACCGGTTATGTCAGTGTTCTGGGCGACAGTAGTGTCAGCAGTTTCCAGCATGCTGCGTCGTGACACTGCCATCATTCCTTGGGAGTGGTTCCAGGGTAAAGAAAAGATTCTCTCTGGCCTATACAACTCCAACCTCACTAAAGCGCTGGCATCTGGCTCTACTGGCGTTCTAGCGATTGCAGTGACCTGCGCTGGTGCCGGCTTGATTGTTGGTACCGTCACATTGACTGGTTTAGGCTTGAAGTTCAGCTCCATTGTGATTCAGTATGCAGGCGGCTCACTCTTGCTTACTGCCATCTTCACAGGCTTGGTGGTTTGGGTTGTTGGACTCGCCGTTCCCGTAACTGCGTCATACATTATTTGTGCCGTGATCGCAGCGCCTGCACTGATTAACCTTGGCGTTCCAGAATTTGCAGCGCACATGTTTATCTTTTACTACGCTGTGCTTTCTGAGGTATCCCCTCCAACAGCGCTCTCCCCTTTTGCGGCGGCAGCGATTTGCAAAGGCAACCCCTATAAGACGACTTTACAAACTTGGAAGTATGTCGCACCAGCAATCTTGGTGCCGTTCATGTTTGTGCTCGATAAGTCAGGCGTGAGCTTGTTGTTGATGGGCTCCACCACCGCTTTAGAGCAAGCAGATTGGTCGCAAATTGCTTGGATCTCCTTTACCGCCGTGGTCGGAATCATCTGCTTAGCTGGTGGACTACAAGGCTGGTTTATTGAAAAAACCAAGATTTTTGAACGCGTCATCATGGTTGTTGCTGGTGTGGCACTTTCCTATCCATCAACCGAAGCTGACATTATTGGATTTGTAGGTTTTGGCTTGGTGTTGATCACCCAATCGATCACCCACTTCAAGCTACATCCGAGATCCACTTAAGCATGCCGAAGTAGCGCAAGACAATAAAAAATCCCGCCTCAAGTGCGGGATTTTTTATTGTTGCAAATTTAGATAGAACAATTAAGCGATCTTAGTCCAAGCAGTCTTGCCAGCATACTTTTTAATCGCCGCCTCATCAAACTCAAAACCTAGTCCTGGGGTTTTGTGCAGAATCAAGTCGCCATTCTTGAAAGCAAGTTGCTTGTTAATCAATCTGCGGAAGTTCAAGACCTGATCATCCAAGAAAAATTCTACGAAGCGGGCATTTGGCGTTGCCGCCACCAAAGGTGCATGCAGATCATGCATCCAGTGTGGGCAAACAATCACACCCTTTAAATCGGCGTAAGCAGAAATACGGCGCCACTCGGTGATGCCGCCACACACAGCTGCATCAGACTGCAAAATAGCTGCCCCGCCAGCATCGATGAGCTCTCGGAAACGCCAGCGTCCAGCCTCCATCTCACCAGTAGCAACGTTGATTTTGGTTTGGCGCGCTAGGGCCGCATGCAGATCAATGGCATCAGGTGAAAATGGTTCTTCAATCCAATAAGGGTTGTAAGCCTCAAAGCGACGAATGTATTCCAGAGCTGTCGGTAGATCACGCCAGGCATTATTAGCATCCAAAGTCAGCAAAACATCCTCACCAATGGCCTTACGAGCAGCCTTAACACGCGCTTCTTCCTCTCTTGGGGAAAGGCGCCCTACTTTCATTTTGACGGCCTTAAAGCCTTGTTTGACGTAGGACTCCATCTCCTTACCCAACTTGGCGGGAGTTTTACCATCTAGATAGTAGCCACCACTGGCATAAGCTGGGACGCGGTCGTCTACGACTGATCCCAAATAATGGTGAAGGGGCAATTTTGCGGTACGGGCATTTAAATCCCAAAGCGCCGTATCCAGAATGGAGATACCGCGCATAACTGCACCAGCGCGCCCTTGCAAAATGGACTCGTTATACATATCCATCCACAGACCTTCACTGCGATGGCTATTTTGACCAATCAGTTTTGGGGCCAGCAATTGCTCTACTGCAATCTTGGCAATATCGCCGCCAGCACTACCCACATAGCAAAAGCCAATGCCCTCATTACCATCCTTACCGCGTACCTTGACCAAGCAATAGTGGCGCTCTGAAACCGTCCGCGTAGAAAAGGAGGTGACCTTATCTAGAGGCACCGCTACAGCTGCAACTGATACTGACTCAATGATGGGCATAGGAGCTCCTATATTCAAAAAATTATTGTAGCCACAATTAAGAATGTATGACGGCTCCCAAATAGGGAATAATGAGTCGCTTAAGAATTAACTTCATCCACGATTATTTGGAGGCGTTATGAGCAAAGTTGTTGTCATAGGCACAGGCACTATGGGGGTAGGCATCGCAGCCAGCTTTCTGGCCTATGGCGCCAAAACAATTTTGCTAGGTAGGGATCTCAATAAGGCAAAGCTCAACCTTTCTAAGGTGGAGGCCTGCGCTGATACCATCAATCCCTCATGGCGAGATAGTGGCGCCCAACTCATTGCAGGCAGCATTGCAGATTGGTCTGATTGGCAAAATACCGATCTACTTATTGAAACCATTTCTGAGCGTCTTGATCTCAAAAAGGCGCTTTTTAGAGAGCTTGATCAGCGCGTGCCACCCAGCATTCCGATTGGCAGCAACAGTTCGGGCTTTCCTATTAGCGATATTGCACAAGGCCTCGCAACAAGCCATCGCATGTTCAACACCCACTACTTCATGCCCGCCCATATCGTTCCTTTGGTAGAGGTAGTACTGGGTGAAAATTCTGATCCACAGATGGCTGAAGAGATTTGCAATCTGTATCGTAGCCATGGCAAAAAACCAGTCTTAGTCAAGCGAGATATTCCAGGATTTTTAGCCAACCGAATTCAGCATGCCTTGATGCGTGAGGCACTTTCCTTGGTGCAAGAAGGAATCGCCTCACCAGATGATGTCGATACTGCTGTGCGCTATAGCTTTGGCTTTCGTTACGCTGCAGTTGGCCCCATGACTCAAAAGGAAATCTCTGGCTGGGAAGGTATGACACTAGCAGCGGAGGTGATCTATCCCTCTCTCTCGAATATCCAAGCGCCACCTGACTGCGTTATGGATCTGGTCAATTCCGGAAAAACAGGCATGGCCAAAGGTGCCGGTTTTAGAGAGTGGTCATCAGAGGAAGCAGCTCAAATGAAGCAAGTCTATGAGACACGTCTTAAGGCAGCCTTTGAAGTGTTAAAAATAGCACCTGAATTGAATTAAATTGGGATTGCTGCGATACAGCACACCTCAAAATGCTGCGATCTGCCACAACAATATTGGATAATTGCTGGGTGAAGAAAAATGTCTGTGCGCGCCCCCTCTTTGTAAAAGGGGCAATCAATTTAATTGGATTTGCCTTAGTTGGCCTCATTCAACTGCCGGGGATTGAACTCGTCTCTAGCGCTGTAGCGCAAACTACAAGCCAAACCAGCAAGGTCAGTAAGGCTCCGCAAGTTAAACAGAAGACCGTCGTACAAAGCAACAAGCAAGCTGGGCTCAAAGTCAAATCGGACTCGTCAAATCAATCCTCTAAAAGCATGAGCCTGAATCCGGAGCTGTTTAAGCGGATTGAGGGCGAGTACAGTAATGATGGTGGCTCGAATTTGGATTACCGCGTTCAACGTGGCTGCCTACGCCGCAGTTATAACGAAGAAAGTCTCCCAGCAAATCTAGGTCTGAATGATCGAAATTTCAATGATTTTTTTAGATCCCAAACCAAAGGCTTTTTTGATCGGATGCGCGGCGATTGCATTCCGTATGCACTAGCCCTAGGAAGTCGTAACCGCTTTGAATCACTCAGTATCATGAATGGCCCCATGCAGGATGCCAAGACAGAGATTTGGACTTTTACCCCTTCAGCAGCAGGCAGCTTCTTAATTCAACAAGATTATCTAAAAGACGAGTCGAAACGCTTTACAGAAATTCAACTACCATTACGCGATGTTTTATACGACCCCAAAAAGGTGGGCGATAAATTGCCTGTGGAGCTCATTTGGGAATTGAACTCTGTCATCAAACAGATCTATCCCGAAGATAGCAGCGCCTTGGAAAGTACCAACAGCATTGTGCGCTTGATAGTGGACTTTGGCGATAAAGAGCGCTGGGCGCAAATATGGGCAGCTGAAATTATTGATCCAGCTTCAGGCGAAGTATTTTCTAGCGCATTTTGGGTGGAGAGAAGCGATATTCCTGGCGCCTTTTACACCGCCAGTGGCGAGTCTATTGAACGTACCTTCTGGACTAATCCCTTAAGTTATCGACGCATCTCGAGGGGCGTTGGAAGCGTGAGAGCATCCAGCAAAAAAGTTGCCCCATCTAAGAATGCCAATGCGGCAGTAGCAGCACCAAAGCAACGATATCGAACCCACATGGGGATTGATTACTCAGCACCGATTGGGACGCCAATCTTTAGCGTAGCGACAGGCAAGGTAGCGCATTTGGGCTATAGCGGCGCATTTGGCAATCTCATCATCCTTGAGCACCCCGGAAACTATCGCACCTATTATGCTCATTTAAGTAACTACAACTCCGAGCTAGAAGTTGGGAATGAAGTGCGACGCGGTTTAGAGATCGGCTATGTTGGATCAACCGGACGCTCTACCGGCCCTCACCTTCACTTTGAATTAAGAAAAGATGGTATCTACGTTGATCCATATGGCGCTAAAACAGAATTAGATTTATGGAATATGCGCGATAGTGACAGCGGCTTACTTACCAGAGAAATTCTCTTGCTGGGCACACCTCCCAAGAATTAAAAATCGCTTAATCAATTCAGCAATATTAAAAGGGCCTATTAGGCCCCTTTAATTTTTACAGCGTCGTGTATCAGCCAAGAACCAATACCGGTAACTTAGCATGCACAATCACTTCATGCGTTTCGCTACCCAATAAAACACTCTTAATGCCAGTACGCTTATGTGAAGCCATCACGATCACATCTGCCTTGGCTTTCTTGGCACCCTCCAAAATACCCTCAGATAAATTGCTATCTGCGATATGCAAGGTATTGACCTTAATGCCAGCGCCTAATGCAACAGCTGCTTTTTTAAAGATATCCTTAGCAAATGCCTCGCATACCTTCTTATGATCTTTTTGAGAAATGCCATAACCCATGGTGCTATCGGAATAAACCATCGGCGGCATTGGATCAGAAACATAAACCAAAGTCACGGCGGCTTTGTCAGCTTTAGCAAGCGCGGCAACCTTTTTTAAGGACTTTTTACTTACATCCGAACCATCAACCGGTACTAATAAGTGCTTGAACATATCGACTCCTGTTAAATTAAACCCTAATGTCATTCATTCCATCATAATCCTTATTATTCATCTGTAAAAGCATAAAAGGGGCACTGAATTGCTCAAGTATTTAGCGGTCTATTTTTCATTTTTACTATCATTAGTCGTCATTGATTTGATTTGGCTGCTCGGTATTGCCAAGAATCTCTACCGCGACGACATGGGCTCGCTGATGGCTAGCGAACCCAAATTACTGGCTGGCCTCGGTTTTTATCTTCTATATGCGCTTGGTGCATCCATTTTTGTCATACTCCCAGCAATTTCTAAGCAGTCTTTAATATATGCAGTGCAATATGGTGCCCTATTTGGTTTCTTTTGCTACATGACTTACGACTTAACCAACCTCGCAGTCATTCGTGACTTTCCCATTCGATTGGCATTTATTGATATCGCCTGGGGTTCCGCAGTGACAGCACTTTCCGCTACTGTTGCCTACTGGGTTGGTAGTCGCATAGCCTGAAGTCTTTTTCCAAATGAATCTCTTTCACCCGAAACTACTCGATTCTTTTAAAGGCTATAACGGAGCACTGCTCAGTAAAGATATATTGGCAGGCATTACGGTTGGAGTAGTTGCACTGCCATTGGCAATGGCATTTGCGATTGCCAGCGGACTTAAACCTGAAGCGGGTCTCTTTACAGCAATCATTGCTGGTGGCCTGATTTCAATACTAGGTGGTAGTCGCGTTCAAATTGGTGGTCCAGCCGGCGCCTTCATTGTGATTGTGTACGGCATTGTTGAGCACTATGGCCTTGCAAATTTACTGCTGGCGACTGCCATGTCTGGAGTATTTTTATTTCTGATGGGACTCTTTCGGCTAGGCACTTTAATTCGCTTTATTCCAGTCGCCGTCATTATTGGATTTACCAATGGAATCGCCGTACTAATTGGTTTATCTCAAGTGAAAGAATTTTTTGGCCTGCAAATCACCAAGATGCCTGCTGAATTTTTTCAGGCAATTCAAACTTTATATGCAGCTGCTGATACTGTGAATCCTAATGCTCTCATGCTATCGATGGGAAGCCTTGCTCTGTTAATCTCTTGGCGGGCATTTCAAAAGCATCTGGGTTACCTAAGCCACATTCCAGGAACAGTCATTGCGATGGCTGCGGCCACCATAGTTACTAGCGTGTTTAATCTTCCCATCGATACGATAGGTAGTCGTTTTGGTGGCATACCCTCTGGACTACCAAGCTTTGAATGGATTCCAATCAGCTGGGGTACCGCACAATTTGTGATCGTACCGGCAATTACTCTCGCCCTGCTTGGTGCGATTGAATCGCTACTATGCGCACGGATTGCCGATGGACTCATCCACGATCGCCATGAGTCGAATCAAGAGCTCATGGCTCAAGGTATCGCCAATGTAGTTAGTCCATTTTTTGGCGGCATGCCAGCAACAGGAACCATTGCAAGAACAGTTACCAATATACAGAGTGGTGCAAGTACTCCGATTGCTGGGATCGTTCACTCGATCACATTACTCGTGATTATTTTGTTTGGCGCCCCACTGGCTAAAGATATTCCATTGGCCAGCCTAGCTGCCATCCTGATGTTTGTTGCTTGGAATATGGGTGAGTGGAGAAAATTTGCTGACCTTAAACAATTTCGTCTACCGTATCGCCTAACCATGTTGAGCGTCTTTTTTCTGACAATCATTCTGGATCTCACCGTTGCAATCCAAGTAGGTTTGCTCCTAGCGTTTATTACTTTTATCTATCGTATCTCCAGCTTATCTCGCTATGAATCAGCAAGTGCTAGCGACTTTCCAGAGCTGGAGCAACACCGAGGAAATATTGCTGCGTTCAGAATTTACGGTGCCATCTTTTTTGGTGCAGTAAAAATTCTAGAACGCATCGAAAATGAATTACCTTCAAAAGTATTGGTACTTGATCTTAAAAATGTTATTTACATCGATGTTTCAGGCATGGATGCCCTGCTTGAGCTTGAAGAGGTTTGCAAAAATCGCGGCATTAAGCTCATAGTTTGCGGCCTAGCGCATCAACCCAATGAGATGGCGGTACGTGGAGGCCTGCTGGAGCGACTCCCTGCTGATTGCATTTACCCAGATCTATATCACGGTGTAGCGGCAGCCGCAAGTCAGAAGACTAGCTAATACAGAAGCCGCCTTTTAACAAAGCTTCCGGCAAATACCAAGCGCGATAGAGACCAAATAATCCTGCCGATATCAAAAGGCCAGCGGCAATATATCTCACCCAAATGTATTGTCCAAATTGAGTTAACACTGCCGAAAATTTAGAGATCAGCAAGAGGTTGGGCAAAGTACCCAAACCAAATGCCAGCATCAAAGCCGCCCCAGTTAGAACATCCCCCGACAAAAAAGCCAGTGGCAAAACGCTGTAAACCAAACCACAAGGAACCAAGCCCCACACCATTCCACTAAACCAGCGAGATGAGCGACCCGTAAAACTTCCTAAGTATTTGGCCCAATATTTAGCCATACGGGCACCAAGCCACTTACCGATCAATAGAGGATTGTTGGATCGCTGCCGCAAAAGACGCGCCCCCATAAGCAGCAAAATTAAAGATGTAAAAGCAAATAAGGGTCGTTGAATAGGCACCATGTTTTGCTGCCAAAGAACCGCACCAGCCCAAGCCGCCGCAGCGCCGAGCAGAACATAGGTCATCAAACGCCCTAAGTGCATGATGAGCTGAAGATAAAACAACTCAGACTTACTTTGCAAGGGGGCGTAGGCCATCTCTTGGGCGCCACCTTGACGCTCAATTGCCGCTGCGATACCACCACACATTAGGGCACAGTGCCACCCACTGACAAGAGCACCCAAGAATACGGCCAACAAAAGACTGGTGGTCAGCATTTAGACACCCAGCACCGCGAGTAAATATTAAAATTGCGCATTATCCGAGTAGAATAAACTCATCTGACATCTTGATCTAATATGAATTACACCAGCTCTGATGCCCCAAGTAGCAAATGCTCGGTATGCGTACTGGGTCAGTTTTGCTTGCCAGTAGGGATCAGCTCAAGTGATATCGCCAAGATTGATACCCTCGTAAAAGAGCGAGTCCACTTGCAAAAGGGTGAAAGCCTCTACCGTCATGGTGATCCGCTGT
The DNA here is from genome assembly GCF_018882405.1 of Polynucleobacter sp. 31A-FELB. Lineage (GTDB taxonomy): Bacteria > Pseudomonadota > Gammaproteobacteria > Burkholderiales > Burkholderiaceae > Polynucleobacter. The sequence continues at coordinate 31,420 of NZ_JACVOO010000016.1, forward strand.
CTGCGGTTTATAGCGTTCGCTTTGGCACCCTCAAGACTGAGTATGGCCTTGAGGATGGGCGTCAACAAGTCATTGGGTTCCATCTTCCTGGGGAAATCTTAGGGCTTGATGGCATTGGTGAAGGCAGCTATCAGTCCGAGGCAATCGCCCTTGAAGAGAGTGAAGTCTGCATTATTCGCTATGAAGCATTTGAGGATTTGGCGCGACAAATTCCAGTTCTGCAAAAGCAGTTCCACCGCATTCTGAGCCGCGAACTCACGCAAGACCAACGTCACCTACTCTCATTGGGTAGTTTGCGCGCAGAAGAGCGTTTAGCGGCCTTCCTGCTGAATTTATCCCAACGTCTAGCTGCGCGTGGTTATCAAAACAATGAATTTGATTTACGCATGAGCCGTGTTGAAATTGGTAGTTACTTAGGCATTCAGATTGAGACCGTAAGCCGCATGCTTTCGCGCTTTGCTGAATCAGGATTGATTCAGATTAAACAGCGCCATATCAAACTAATTGATATGGATGGGCTTTATGAATTAGCCAGCATCCCCAATCCAGACCGTGCAGTTCAAATTAAGCCGATAAGCGCTTAAGCACTACCGCGCTTTAAATCAAGCCGCGATCGGGGCCTTTACTGCCATTCTCATCAATACCAGGCAGAATGTAAGCAGTTAAAGCGCTCGAGAAAGAGCAAAAGATCCAGATAACAAAAAATCCAATGGTGTAAATTCCTTCATCGGAAATGTTTGGGTGATAGCCAAAAAACAATAGCTCGGAAGGATGCACGATGCTAAAGAGCAAACCTTCGGCCAGAATAGAAACCAAAAACGATGGCCACATAATCCAAATGAATAAGCGGTACTTCATTTGCGATCCTGCTCTACCTTGAGCTGCTCAACCTTGAGTCCACGCTTCACCACGCCATCGCGAACTGGCTTATCCGAATACAGATTAACGGCCAAATAAATAGTAATCACGCAACCTATCGCCGCAACTGCTGGGCCACTAATTAACAGCCATGGCCAAAGCTGCTTAAACCAGGGCTTATTTGTTTCGTGTTGTGACATATTCATCCTCTCCATCTTTCGCTATACAGCTTAGCGGGGAACAATAAAGCTCGATTTTTCATCGCGCACTCTGGTGATTAACTCATTACCAGACATCTCATGGCCAATCACATCAAAATGAATTGGGTAATTACCAGGCTCATGCGCGCCTACAGTAGTGCTTACTTTAACCGGAATCAATAGATTGCTGGCTGGGCCCACTTCAATCTCTGTAACAACCTGTCCTTGTGAGTTTAGGATTTTTAGGTCGTCTAAGCCCGTTGCTTTTACTTGAACATTCATATTATTTTCAGAAGCATTCATGATCTGAATACGATAGATGTTCTCGATACGCACTCCATCCACTTCACGAGCCAATGCCCCACGATCTCGCATCACGTCCACACGCAATGGATTTCTGGTTACCAAAGAAATCAGGAAGGCACTTGTAAGAACTGTAATAAAAGCCATGTAAATCAAAACGCGTGGTCGCAAGATATGGCGAATTGCGCTTTGATTGGTTTCTTTATCCTCAATGGCTCGCTCAGTCGTATAGCGAATCAATCCTTTTGGATAATCTACCTTCTCCATCACTTGATCACAAGCATCAATACAAGCTCCGCAACCAATGCACATATATTGGAGGCCATCACGAATATCAATACCAGTTGGGCAAACTTGCACGCAAATGCTGCAATCTACGCAATCCCCTAAACCCAGCGTAGCATGATCAGCCGACTTACTACGGCTACCACGTGGCTCGCCACGGACCTTATCGTAGGTAACCAGGAAAGTATCTTTATCCACCATCACGCTTTGGAAGCGAGCATATGGGCACATGTATTTACATACTTGCTCACGCATGAAGCCTGCATTGCCCCAGGTGGCAAAGCTATAGAAACACAACCAGAAGGTTTGCCATGGACCAAGCGATAAATGCAGGATGGCCGCGGCAAGGGTTTCAATTGGCGTGAAATAACCAATGAAAGTAAAGCCAGTCCAGAAGGCAATTAAGAGCCACAGGAAATGCTTAGTGATTTTGAGGCGCCACTTACGGACACTCCAGGGCCACTCTTCCCCATCCAAACGAATACGCGCGAATCGGTCACCCTCAACCTTACGTTCGATCCACATAAAGATTTCGGTGTAGACCGTTTGCGGGCAGGCATAGCCACAAAATAAGCGGCCAGCAATTGCGGTGAATAGAAAGAGCGCTAAGGCAGAAAGAATTAAGAGGAGTGTGAGATAGATCACATCCTGCGGCCACAAGACCAGGCCAAAGATATAAAACTTACGCTGTATTAAGTCAAAGAGTACAGCTTGACGGCCATTCCAGCTAACCCAGGGAAGACCATAGAACAATAATTGTGTTGCAAATACCAAGATGAAACGCCAGCGGGCAAACAGCCCGCTAACAGATCGCGGGTAAATCTTTCGCCGGACCTCGTAAAGAGATTCCTCAATTACATCAATAGGAATAGGCTTCCCAACCGGCGAATTATCTGACACTGATTATTTAGCCGCAGCAGTCTTATTGTTAGACAAACCCCAAACATAAGCAGTCAAGAGATGAATCTTCTCAGGACTCAAAACTTTATCTTGAGCAGGCATCATTGCCATGCGGCCTTTAGTCAAAGTCTCAATAATTGTTGCCTCGGAACCACCATACAACCATGTCTTGTCTGTCAAGTTAGGAGCGCCTAGAGCAATATTACCTTTGCCATCCGCACCATGACAAGCTACGCAATTGGCTTTAAACACTTCTGCACCGCGAGCTGCTTTTGCCTGGTCTACGGGCAAGCCTGAAAGACTGCGCACATAGTTAGCCACATCCACAATCTGATTGCTGTCTAACTGTGGGAACGGAGGCATTACACCCATACGTCCATTAATCAATGTTGTCTTGATGTTTTCTGGGGATCCACCGTAGAGCCAATCGCCATCGGTCAAATTCGGGAAGCCTTTTGCACCGCCTGCATCCGAACCATGGCACTGAGCACAGGAGTTCAAGAACAAACGCTGACCCATTTCACGTGCTTTAGGATCTGCAGCAACTTGCTCAATATCCATCTTCACGTATTTAGCGTATACCGGCTTCAACTCATCATTTGCCTGCGTCATGGAGCTCATCAAAGCACCATCAGTGGAATAACCCACAACACCAGGGAATGAACCTAAACCTGGGAACAAAACCAAGTAAACCAATCCAAAGATACAAGAGAGTAAGAACATCCACATCCACCAACGTGGCAATGGATTATTGAGCTCGCGTAAATTGCCATCCCAAACGTGTCCAGTATCAGCTACTGCACCATCGGCCGTGTGAACTACCTTAGCCTTACGCTGAGAAAACAGAAGCCAGATACACCAAACAATACCGACTAATGAAACTAGTGCGATGTAGTTGCTCCAACCGTTATTAAAAAAGTCACTCATGATTTGTCCTTACTAAATTCATCTGGAAGATCAAATGGAAGTTCAGCTGATTCTTCATTAGCCGACTTTCTACTTGGAGACCAAGCCCACCAAACAATTCCAACAAAAAAGACAAGTCCTATTACTGTTGAAAACGCGGAGAGATAAGCTGTGATCTGTTCCATTTGATTTATATAGTTTTAAATTAATAACCTTGGCGCTTACTTCGCTACAGCTTCATCAACAATGATGTAGCGACGATTTACACCTAAACCTTGAAGATAAGCAATTAAGGCATCTTCCTCAGTCTTGCCTTCCAACTCTTTAGGAGCTTCCGCAATCATTTCATCGGTGTAAGGTACGCCCAAACGACGCATTGCCGCCATGTGAGACTGAATTGAAGATGCATCGGCAGCATTTTTTTGCAACCAAGGATATCCAGGCATATTGGATTCAGGAACCACATCACGCGGATTACGGAGGTGAATGCGATGCCAATCATCAGAGTAGCGCGCACCAACACGAGCTAAATCTGGGCCGGTACGCTTACTACCCCACAAGAATGGGTGATCAAACACTGACTCACCAGCCAAGGAGTAAGGACCGTAACGCTCTACTTCAGAACGCAATGTACGGATCTGCTGTGAATGGCAGCCAACACAACCTTCGCGCTGGTATATATCGCGACCAGCCAAACGCAATGCTGTGTATGGAGCTACGCCAGGACTTGGTTCAGTTGTTGTGTGCTGAAAGAACAGCGGAACAATTTGTACCAAACCAGCAATGGAGACCACCACGATGGTGGCAATAATTAACCAACCAACGTTTTTCTCAAGTGTTCCGTGGGAAAAGAATTTATTTTCGCTAGACATTTTTCTTCTCCTTAGTGAGCAGTTGCAGATGTTTGTGGAATTGGGGCATTCACGAATGTTTTACCAATCACTGTCTTGTAAACGTTGTATGCCATCAAGAACATGCCGCTCAAGTAGCAGAGGCCGCCCAACAAACGAATCACGTAGAAGGGGAATGTTGCTTTTACAGATTCAACGAAGCTATAAGTCAAGGTTCCGTCTGGCTCAAACGCTCTCCACATCAAACCTTGCATTACTCCGGCAATCCACATCGCAGCGATGTAAAGAACAACGCCAATCGTAGCGATCCAGAAATGCACTTCAATTAAGCGTGTGCTGTACATCTCTTTTTGACCAACTAAACGTGGGATGAGATAGTACAAAGAGCCGATCGTAATCATGGCAACCCAACCCAGGGCGCCAGAGTGCACGTGTCCAATAGTCCAGTCGGTGTAATGCGACAAGCTATTCACAGTCTTAATAGACATCATTGAGCCTTCAAACGTAGACATACCGTAGAAAGACAATGCCACTACCAAGAATTTCAAGATTGGATCGGTGCGTAATTTGAACCAAGCGCCAGATAAAGTCATGATGCCGTTAATCATGCCGCCCCATGATGGAGCCAACAAAATAATCGAGAATACTGTTCCAAGTGACTGAGTCCAGTCAGGCAAAGAAGTATGTTGTAAATGGTGAGGACCTGCCCACATATAGGTAAAGTTCAAAGCCCAGAAGTGGACGATGGACAAACGATATGAGTAGATTGGACGCTCTGCTTGCTTAGGAATGAAGTAGTACATCATGCCCAAGAAGCTGGTAGTCAAGAAGAAACCAACTGCATTATGGCCATACCACCACTGCACCATCGCATCTTGCACACCAGCGTATGCGGAATAGGATTTCCACAAGCTTGCCGGCATTTCTAAGTTATTAAAAATATGCAGAATGGCAATCGTCAGGATGTATGCACCAAAAAACCAATTGGAAACATAGATGTGTTTTGTTTTGCGCTTCATGATGGTGCCGAAGAACACCACTGCATAGGCAACCCAAACCAATGTGATCAGAATATCAATCGGCCACTCTAGCTCTGCGTATTCTTTGGAAGTAGAGATGCCTAACGGTAATGTCACTGCTGCCAAGACGATCACAGCCTGCCAACCCCAGAAGGTGAAGGCCGCTAATTTGTCACAAAAGAGTCTAGCTTGGGAGGTGCGCTGCACGATGTAATAGGACGTTGCAAACAACGCCGATCCACCGAATGCAAAAATCACCGCATTGGTATGCAATGGACGCAAGCGACCGTAGCTTAACCATGGAATATTAAAAGTGATATCAGGCCAAATGAGCTGCGCGGCGAGGATAACCCCCACGAGCATGCCCACAATTCCCCAAAGAACCGTAACAATGGCAAATTGGCTGACAACCTTGTAATTGAAGGTATCTTGATTGTTCCCCACGGTAAGTCCCATGGTTTCTCCTTTTTTTGTGACCAAACAGCGACATAATCCAAATAGACTGAAGCCATTATCAAAGTAAGCTTAAGAGGGCGTTTTGATCTATGTCAAAAAGGATGCGTGCATTTACGCTTTTTAATACTTAATTTATTTCAGCATATTAGCTAAATACTTAAAAAATATAGCTATTTTTGTGAGTATTCACTAACATTTTTGGATTTAGGGGTATCGTCATCCATCAAAATGGCCTCACCAGGACCCTCTAAATCGTCAAACTGCCCCGCCTTTACTGACCAATAGAAAATCCAGGCTAAAAGACCAATCAATAGCAGTGAAATGGGGATTAAGAGAAAAAGGCTTTCCATTCCTCTAGTCTAGGCCTTTCTGAGGCGCCAGGCGTTTAATGTAACTGCTAGCGAGGATAAGGACATACCGATACCTGCAACCCAGGGGTTGACCCAACCCATCATGGCCGCCGGAATCGCCAGTAAGTTATAAACCAAAGCCCAGATGAGGTTTTCTTTAATAATCCGCTGGGTTTTATCCGCTAGCAATAGAGATTGGGCTAAGGGGGTTAAGGAGCTTGCAGTCAAAATTGCGTCTGCACCTGCGGTAGCAAGAGGTGCGCCGGCACCAACAGCAATCGAGACATCTGCCCTAGCCAATAAGGGGGCATCGTTAATGCCGTCACCAATTGCCCAAACAAAGTGACCCTCTTTTTGCAAATGCTCAATGTAGTGATATTTATCTTCTGGCGAGCAGGCACCCTTGAATCTGTCGATACCTACACGATTTGCCCACCACGCTACCGTCGCAGGATCGTCACCAGAAACTAAATGCACAGTGATCTTGCGAGATTTTGCAGCAGCTAATAGTTTTTCAAGACCCGGCCTTGGCGTATCGAGAAACAGAAAGCTGGCAATCACGCCTTTGTCATCCGCCAAATGGACTTGACCATACTGTCCTTCTTGCGCAATCTGTTGAGCACCTGTCCAAGCAGCGCTTCCCAATCGATATACGCCTGAGCTCAGGCCTTTGCCCAATTGATTGGTAATGGGTTCAAGCAAAACAGTTGCAGAGCAATTCTCAAGTTCAGCCGCACGTAATATGGACAGTGCAAGAGGATGTTTTTGGCCTGCCTCAATTGACGCGGCGAGACTGAGAACATCTGCTCTTGAAAACTCTGGGCGAGCAATCAGGACTTCTTTTAATTCTGGTTGACCCATAGTGAGTGTGCCAGTTTTATCCAACACTAAATCGGTAGATTTGACCAAACCTTCGAGTACGTGGCCACGCACAATCAATAAACCCAATTTAGTTACAGCACCTTGAGCTGCCGCCATCGCTGTTGGCACGGCGAGAGACAAAGCACAAGGGCAACTAGCAACCAATACAGAAACTAAAACTGTCCAAGCCCTGCTGGGATCGACGTACCACCAAATTGCTGAAGATAGAAAAGCAGCGATCAACAGAAAGCCGACAAAGTATCCAGCCCACTTTTCAGCGAGACTTACCATCAAAGGCTTGGCCTGCAATGCCTGATCCAATAGCGAGGCAATGCCTGCAATTCGGGTGGATTGCCCTACTGCATCGATTCTCATCAACATCGGATTCAGGATATTGTGTGTACCTGCATAGACTCGATCACCAATCTTCTTATCAATCGGCTTCGACTCTCCAGTGAGAAGTGACTCGTCCAGTGCACTCTCGCACTCAATCAAAATACCATCAGCAGGAACAACATCGCCTGGAGGAACACGAAGAACCTCGCCGGGGTTACAGTTAATCACTGGAACAATTTCGACTTGCTGAGATGCGGGATAGTTCGGCACCCTCTCACAGGTCGCGGGCAACTGTTTTGCTAAAGCCTCTGCTCCACCCTGCGCATCTTGACGAGCTAATAACTCGACATAGCGAGCAGCCAAAATAAAGGCGACAAACATAGTGATGGAATCAAAGTAGCCTTGACCTGAACCGGTTGCGAGATTCACGGTACCAGCACTAAATGCTAACGCCAAAGCTAAGGCAATCGGCACATCCATGCCGAGCATATGTGTTTGACGAAATGAAGCAACGCTACGCCATGCTGCTTGAAAAATTGGACCAGCTGAATAGACCATTACTGGAACAGTGAGAGCCCAACTAGTCCAACCTAATAGGAGGTCATACTCCGCAGTGATGTCACTATCGCCAACATAACTAGGCCACGCATACATCATGACCTGCATCATTCCCAGAAGCGCAACTCCCAGCCGCGTGAGCAATTGACGGCGCTCTTTCTTAGACTTTTCAATAGAAAGTGAAGGCTCAAAAGGCCAAGCTTCATAGCCAATGCGCTCCACTTCAAATAGCAAACGAGCTAGACTGGTTTGCTCCGGTGAAAATTCTGCCTTGACCTTTTGGCTCACATAGTTAATCTGCACATCCTTCACGCCCGGAATGCGTCGTAAATGTTGCTCACATAACCAGACACAAGCAGCACAACGAATCTTCTCAAGCCTTAAGGTTGTCTCTAAATTTCCCTCTTCGCCACTGGGCCGAGTGTATCGACCAAGTAACGAAGGATCATCATAGGGAGCCAGACTATCGGGAATTTCATTTGAAGCAAGGTAAGCTGCAGGCTTATCACTTGACTGGGCACGGCGTGCATAAAAGACCTCAAGACCTTCACCGTGGATAGTTTGCGCAATTGCCATACAACCAGCACAACAGAATTTTCTACTAATACCGCTAAGCTCAAGCTCATATGAGTCACCGGGAAGAATAAAACTTCCACAGTGATAACAGCTATTGCTTGGCAAACTAGAACTCATGAATGAATCATTTATTGTGACTTAGAGACTTGCTAACCCAGCCATTGCGACGCTCGTACAGAACAAATAACACGCCCCACACCACCACGGCGGCGTAGGCCCAAACCCACGACATTTGCGATGCGCGTGAACCCGTTAAATCGAGAACAAAACCAAAAATAGCCGGGCCTAATAAGCCACCTCCAAACCCCATTAAGGAGTGAAGGCCCATTGCAGCACCTTTAATATTTTCTTGGGCACTAACCACTAAACCAGCTGTCAAAGTAGCAGAATCAGCCATGATGAAAATGGTGTGCCCTACTGCCAAAGCAACAATCAACCACCAAGATTGTCCAGTTGAAGAAGCCAGCGCCACACCACATGCTGCGCTAGATAGCATGACAAAGAAAATCCATTTTTGACGCCCTATTCTTAAGGCAATCTCGTTTCCAATGATGGATGCCGGAACGCCAAAAAAATTAATCACGCCAGCAAGGGTGGTGGCAGTCAATAGAAAAGGGTCGCCTGTCACAATTGCACAGAAACCAAAAAAAGCTACTATCCAACTGCGAGAAGCAAACAACTCTATCGAGTGCACGGTGTAGCCAAAAATAAAACCTGAAGCTGTTTTATCTTGCAAGACTAAACCCCATTTATCAACCGGAAAAATATCGTGCAATCGAATCCGTATTGGGCCGTGCCATTTTTCATGAGTAAGCGCAGGAATAAATAGAAGCACAATCATCAAAGCAGTGAATGGGCCTAAGGCAATGATTCCGAAAACATAGCGCCAACCTAAACCATCCAAGATCCAACCTGAGCAGAGGTAAGAGAAGCCGGTACCAATACCAAAAAAAGCCGTATAGAAGGCAATGTGGCGACTCAATTCACCTGTCTTAATGCGATCCGATAGAATTTTTAAGCCGGGCATATAAGTACCAGCTAAACCAGCGCCATTAAGGGCCATAAAGATCAGGGCTGTCCAGAAGTTGTAGGCAAAAAGACTCATACCTAGCAAGCCACAAGTCGCGGAAAGGCCACCTATGAGATAAACTTTTTTTGCATCAACGCGATCTGTGAGTGCCGTTGCTAATGGGACTATCAGCATATAACCAAAGAAGAAAGCGCTAGCAATTAAGCCTGATTGCAAGTTGCTGAGCCGCCACTCTTCCTGCAAAGTTGTCAGAACTACAGCGTAACAAGCAAAACCTAGCAGTGCACAAGTTTGTGCCATGAGCATAAAAGGTGTGTAACCGGTAGGTTTAAAACGCATAAGGATTTACTGCTGACTACGATTAGGTGAATCCTGAAATCCATTTGAGCGGAAAGTCAGCACCAGAGTATCCCTAAAACCGTGAGGCCCTAAAGGCTGAATGGGGGTGGATTCATGAATCATTCTTTCATCATTCATGAGCAATAAAGACCAAGGCTCAGTGAGCGTAAACCGCAAACCAGCCGACCCACCCGCATCAAAAATACGAGTTTCCCCACCTTTGATGCCGACTCGATTAAGTAAAAATACAGCTACAAAATCTACGCCATCGCGATGAGCTCCCTCAGGAGTTGGTCGCCCAATTCCATCGGTTGTATCAATCCTAAATTGGTGCGCCTCAACAAACCAGGTATTGACTTGCTTGACACCATTGAGAACGTGGGCCAACCCAAGTAAAAGCGATTGCCAGGCAGGACTGGCGGTGAGTTGAGCCTGGGAAGGCTCAAACCAGCGCTCTATGCCACCATGTAATGCGTTGTAGTTCACAGACTGCCAATGGGCACGATGAGGCACCATGGTCAAAGACTCACCTTTGATCTCAAAACTAGAATGGCGGCGAAAACGGTAACGCCCACCATCCCTGAGATAAGGGTCACGCGGCAACTCTTCCCAAAACTGGGTGAGATCTTGTAATTTATCGAGATCGACATGCGCTATTTGCGCAACATCCCTCGCAGAGACGATCGCAAAACCATCGCCCCGAAGAGAATTTGCTAATTCCTTTAGGGGTGTAAGCGGCGGCGACAGGCTTGAGAGGGTCATGAGCTTATTTTAGGCGTTTACCAAATATCAGGGGTGCAAATTCAAGCGGCCGCGCACTTCCCCTACGTGGCCCTTCAAGTCATAGAGCTCTTTAGCATCGAGCATGGAGACTTTGATGTTCCCCACCCTTCTCTCAATGTCAGCTAAATCCTTAAAGTTTGTTTCTTTTAATGCTGGGTTAGCTGCATTTCTTTCAATCACTTTCAGCTCTTCATATACCTGAGACAATTTAAGGCGCAATAGTAAATTCTTAGCTGCCGGAATATAGGTAAATAAGGGGATCAAGATTACCAATAATGGAATCACAATTTTGGCGAAGCGGCCAATCCAGACCGCAGTCCAGAACGGTAGGTGACGATGCAAGAAAGAAGGTCCATCTTTTAAGTAGATTTCAGCATCTACGTGCAAAGGAAAATCAAGCCCTGTGCCAGATGGGAACTCCCCCGGCTTTTGCAAATAAGAATAGGTTTTTAAAATGTCGTATGTCTCGCTAAGTAATAAAGTTACTAAAGCAGGACTCACATCATCCTTTCCCACCAAGGTTGCCGTAGCGGCCAATACCTGTATATCCTGACGCGGAAGATCGTACGCAATACTCACTACTCCACGAGGGACTGTGACCTTTGAGAGAAAAGGAAATAAATGGACATAAGCATCGGCCTGCTCGAAATTCATCAAGCGAATGCCAGGGGTTTCATAGAAGCTTCTAACCAAAGGAGCCTCCGCAGCGCTGACTAAGAACACAGCATCTAACTCACCTTTTTTGAACTTCTCTAATGCGTCGAGTGGCTTTAACTTTTGCGCACGTAAATCATTCAAACTGATTCCACTTGCTTCGAGCAGTTGCGAAGTCAAGGTTAATGTGCCACTCCCTTCATTGCCGATGGATACACGCTTACCTTTTAGTTGACTCAACAAGCCCAATCGCCCAGACTCATTCTGAAAGCTAGACTCTCGATACCAAACCCATACCGGCTCATAAAATACGCCAGCAATTGAAACAAAATTAGGGTGCTTGGATAAATCGGCAACACCACCCTGAACCATTGCAAAATCAACGCCAGACTCGGGGTTGCTTAATAAAGCCAAGTTATCACTAGTACCGCCCGTAGTACGCAACTTCAGAGATACGCCCTCCTGAGCCAATTCGGCTTGAAGTTTTTCTCCAAACTGTTGGTAAAGCCCCGTTGGAAAGCCAGTAGCCAACTCAATTGATCTCGGCGGCGGTGGCACCAAAACCCACAAGATAGCAAAAAGGATGGTGACCAGAATTAAAAAGGCAATGCCAACTGCCAGGGGGTTATAGATATTTTTGCGTATGAAGTCCATAAGAATTCTTCTCGTTTTTGCCATTATGCCCCGAGCCCAGGGATCGAGAGCGGAATGAATTCATTCGAATGAATTTGAATAAATTCGGGATAAGATTGGGGTTTTCAAAGAACCATCAGGATCACAATGAATTCAAGCCCTAATAAGGTAGCTCTAGTAACAGGAGCTGGGACGGGTATCGGCAAGGCTGCGGCAAAAGCACTTTTGCAGGGTGGATTTCGCGTCGTCCTAAGCGGTAGAAATCTTGAAAAACTCAATCAAGCCATCCAAGACATTGGTGGAAGTAAACAAAGCTGCTTAGCAGTCGCCTGTGACGTAGGGAAGCCGGAGGAAGTAAAGCACTTATTTTCGGCCATCCAAAAACAATTTGGTCGTATTGATGTGCTTTTTAATAATGCCGGCATAGGTGCTCCAGCAATACCCATGGAAGAGCTGAGTTATGAGCAGTGGATGAATGTCGTTAATGCCAACCTCTGTGGCGCATTTCTTTGCTCACAAGAAGCCATCCGCATGATGAAAGCGCAATCGCCTCAAGGCGGTCGAATCATCAACAATGGCTCTATTTCAGCGCACGCACCCCGCCCTATGTCTGCGCCGTATACAACTACCAAGCATGCGATTACTGGATTAACCAAATCCATCGCCTTGGATGGGCGCCCATTCAATATTGCCTGCGGTCAAATTGATATTGGTAATGCGGGCACTGAAATGACTATCCCAATGGCAGCCGGAATTCTGCAACCCGATGGCTCAAAGAAGGTGGAGCCCCTCATGGATGTAGATCATGTTGGGCAAGCCGTTCTACACATGGCTCAACTACCTCTAGAAAGCAATATTCTATCGATGACCATTATGGCGACCAATATGCCATTTGTAGGTAGGGGCTAATTAAGGTCTGACTTGATTGATCATGAGGCGAGCATTAGTCGTGCCTACCTTGATTGTTTGGGGTGCAGATATCAAGTCACCTGACTCAGGCATAGCCATTCCTGTTTTGGAGATGCGCACCTCAACCAATACTTCAGGTAATTGAGAGATTAAGGCGTTGGGACTCATCGCCAGAGCATCATTCAAAACAAAGTTCATCGGGAATGCAGCAACTGCAGTTTTGAGTACCGCTACTGGCATGCGCTCACCTGGCTTGCGTGCAATCACCATTAAGGCATCACCCGCTTTAACTTTAGACTGCAGTTCGGAAGATATGCCAATCTGTCCGCTCACACCTTGATTGCTAATCACAGGCGCGCTAGCAGGAGGCAACCCACCCTTGCTACGAGCTTCAGCAATTGAAGCAGTAATTGCGCGAGCCTCATCTGTATCGGGAGGTAATTGTTTGGCTAACTTCTCCCAAGACTGCACTGCCGCCTTATAGTTTTGTGCATTAAAGGCTGCCGTTCCAGAAAGCCACAGCGCCAGTAAATTATTCGGATCTAGAGCTAATGCCTTGTTAATCAATTGTTGAGGCTTGCCCGCAAAATTGCCATCTGCATTTGCTGCCAATACATCAGCATAGTCTGCTAATAATTGCGGGTCAGAATCGACAAACGATCCAGCGCGAGCGTAGGCATTGGCAGCCTCAGCATTGTGGCCTAAAATTCGATAGGAGCGTGCCAGCATGGCCCAGCCCTTCAAATTGTCCGGCTCTTTTTCCATCTTTGCAGCAAACTCTGCAACCATCTTTTCAACTGACTCTTGGGTCATTGGCTTTTCAGCGTTCTTTTCGGCTATTCGAGAAGCATCACCAAGGTAGAAATAAAAGCCTGCTGAAAGCAAGATTACAAAAAGGCAGATTCCAATGATGGTTTTCTTTGGAGAACCGAGTACCGCGAGATCATCCGCCTCATCCGTATCCTGAAAAAGACGCTGACGCATTTCTGCGTGAGCCTGCTCATAATTATCTGCATCAACAATACCCGCCAAACGATCAGCCTCGAGCTTATCAAGCTCTTCCTTATAGATGGCAGCATTCATCTGACGGCGTGAAGTTGCAGAGTCTTTTGCTGGAAAAAATAATGGGCGCAGCAATAGGGCCAGAACCAAGATCAACAAAAGGAGAGCGGATATTAAAAAACTAGTCATGTGCATTTTCTGTTGAGCTGGATTTTGTATCCTGAAGTAGCGCATCAATACGACGGTTATCCTCAGCAGATAGCGTAGTACTCGGCACACTTTGATTTCTGCGGCGTAGATAAATCATTAAGCCAATAATGCCAGCGAGCAAAATAATAAAGGGGCCTATCCATAGGAGCCAAGTTATCGGCTTGACAGGCGGACGGTATAAGACGAAGTCACCGTAACGCTCCACCATGAAATTCCGAATTTGCTCATCGGTTTTACCCTCAACAATCAGGACGCGGATTTCTCGGCGTAAATCATTCGCCAAATCAGAGCGTGAGCCCGCAAGAGATTCATTCTGACAAACTAGGCAACGCATCTCTTCTGAAATGGCAATCAGACGCTGCTCTGTGACTGGATCATCCGCAAGAGGAGCTGCGTCTTTAGCAGAGGCAAAATTGATTGCACAAGAAAGCACAATCGTTGACAGAATAAGCAGGAGAAACTTTTTCAAAATCACTTGAGCTCACCCAGCAGCGGAATAATCTTCTTATTCAATAGATCCATGGTGATTGGGCCAATATGTTTAAACCGGATCACACCAGCCTTATCAATCACATAGGTCTCTGGAACGCCATATACACCGTAATCAATTCCCACCCGACCATTGGCATCAAATGCAGATAAAACGTAAGGGTTGCCTTGGCGAGCAAGCATGGCCATAGCATCATCACGCTTATCTTTGTAATCCAAGCCAATAATCGGTGCGACCTGTAACTTACCCAGCTCAACTAAAACGGGGTGCTCTTCACGACATGCAACACACCAAGAGGCCCATACATTCAGAATCCAGGGTTTGCCTTTCATGCTTTCGGGCGAAAAGGTTTTTTGAGGATCTGCCAATTGAGGTAATTCAAAAGCAGGAGCTTGCTTACCAATCAACGGTGAAGGCACTTCATGGGGATCACGATTTAAGCCTACCGCTAAAAATCCAACCAAGATCACAAACAAGAGGAGTGGAATTAAAAACTTAGCCTTCATGCTGCAGCTTTCTTCAGCTTCATGCGATAACGTTTATCTGACATTGCTAATACGCCACCCAATGCCATCAACAAACAACCACCCCAAATCCAATCAACAAAAGGCTTGTAATAGACACGCACTGCCCACGCTTTATCCTCCAACTCTTCTCCCAATGAAACATAAATATCTCTAGTGAGGCCTACATCAATTGCCGCCTCAGTCATTGGCATAGTTGAAGAGAAGTAGCTGCGCTTTTCTGGATACATTGTGGCTTCGAGCTTCCCATTACGGGTAAGCAAGAAAGTGCCCTGCATTGCTTTGTAGTTAGGGCCAGGAATAGCGCTAACACCCTTTAGCTGAATATCATAGCCACCAACACTAACGCTTTCACCTGCAAGCATGCGCACATCTTTTTCTTCTTGGTAAGCGCCCACCATAGTGACGCCAATGACAAACACAGCTATACCCAGATGTGCCACTTGCATTCCAATAAATGAACGCGTTGGTTTGCCCGCTTTTGCCTGACGAATAATCTGCAGAACACCTGAAGCAATCACCCAGAAGGCCAATAAGAAACCAAGGCTACTAAGCCAGGTGAATTCACCCATGACAAATGGAATCAAAGCTGCGGCAATGACTGCCACCAATGCTGCAATCCATAAGCGCTTGATCACATCAAATAGATTAGAGTTTTTCCAACTAGTCCAGGGTCCAATACCCATCAGCACCAATAAAGGAATCATGATGGGCACAAAGACGCTATTGAAGTATGGAGGCCCTACTGAGATCTTTCCTAAATGCAAAGCATCAATCAGCAAGGGGTAGAGCGTGCCCAGCAGTACGGATGCAGCTGATACCACTAAGAAAACATTACCAAGCAAGATAAAGGTTTCGCGTGAAGTTAAGCTGAACTTACCGCCAAGCGTGCTTTTGGGAGCACGCCATGCGTAGAGCATTAAAGAAGAGCCAACCACCAGGACCAAGAAAATCAAAATAAAGATACCGCGCCTTGGATCAGTCGCAAATGCGTGAACTGAAGTCAGAACTCCAGAGCGAACCAGGAAGGTCCCCAGCAGTGAAAGTGAGAAAGCAGTGATAGCCAACAACACTGTCCAACTCTTGAATCCACCACGCTTCTCGGTAACCGCTAAAGAATGGAGCAATGCGGTACCTACAAGCCATGGAATGAATGAGGCGTTCTCAACGGGATCCCAGAACCACCAACCACCCCAACCCAATTCGTAATAAGCCCACCAGGAACCTAATGCGATACCGAGCGTTAGAAATACCCAGGCAGCTGTTGTCCAGGGACGTGACCAGCGCGCCCAAGCAGCATCAAGGCGGCCAGATAGCAAAGAAGCGATCGCAAAGGCGAATGCTACTGAGAAACCAACGTAACCCATGTAGAGCATTGGCGGATGAAACACCAAGCCCGGATCTTGCAGAAGCGGATTTAATGAGCGGCCATCTTGCGCAGCTGGTAAGAGTCTTTCAAAAGGATTGGATGTGGTGAGTACAAACAAGAGTAGGCCCGTGGTCACTAAACCCAAAACACCAATCACGCGAGCGACCATAAATTCATCGAGCGATTTAGAAAGTTGCGCTACCAAAAATGTCCAAGTAGATAACAGGAAGATCCAAAGCAATAAAGAACCTTCATGGCCACCCCATACCGCACCTAAACGATAGATGACAGGCATCTGCGAGTTTGAATGTTCGGCTACATAAAGAACAGAGAAATCATTCGAGTAGAAACTCCAGGCCAAAATCACAAATGCAATGGCGAGCAACAGGAATACTGTTTGCGCAGCCGGTCTTGCCAATAGGATCCATTCGCGACGACCTTGGTGCGCGCCAACTAATGGAAGAATGCCCTGAATAATGGCGATGCATAAAGCGAGGATTAATGCGTAATGCCCAAACTCAGGAATCATTATTTATTTCCGTTTTTTTGAGCTTGCTCTAAAGCATGCTTAGCCTCTGGAGGCATATAGTTCTCGTCATGCTTAGCCAATACTTCGCTAGCAATAAATTGCCCATCTGCATTAAGGCGACCTTGAATGACCGCGCCCTTACCTTCTTTAAATAAATCTGGAAGGATGCCGGTGTAGGCCACCGGAATATCCTTCACCATGTCGGTAATGACAAAGTGCACTGTTAAACCATCTCGCTTAACTGATCCATCCTTAACCATCCCGCCAATTCGGAAAACTTGACCAGCAGGTGATTTGCCCGCAGCCACCTCACTTGGGGTGACATACAAAGCGATATTGCTATTAAGGGCATTCAAAATAAGTACCGCTGCAATACCAATAGCAATGAGTGCGCCAACAATAATGGCTGCCCGTTTATGTCTTGGTTTCACTTGCTACCCTTTTGATCAAACTGCTCCGCCATCACTTCACGCTGAAGTCTACGAACAATCGCTTTATGGCGTGCGCGGACAGCTAGAGGCTCTAAAAAGAGCACTAAGGCGCAAACGCCAAAGCTGCACCATACATATAGTGCGTAACCACCCATCGCAAAGAATTCAGCCGGACTATTCCACATTAAAGCTTTACCTCGTTTAATTGCTTGACCCAGTCAGTATGGGCCTCGCGCTCCAAAATGATGGCGCGTACACGCATTAACCCTACTGCGATTGAGTACATCCAGAAGCATAAAGCCATCAAGAGCATTCCCCAGAGCATGGTCTGGGCCATGGCCGGGGCCTTCGTTAATGAAACGGAGGCTCCTTGATGCAAGGTATTCCACCATTTCACTGAAAAATAAATAATAGGCACATTCACCACGCCAACCAAAGCCAAGATGGCACCAGCTTTATCAGCACGGCGAGCGTTATCTATAGAGGCTTGCAAAGCGATAAATCCAAGATACAAAAAGAGCAGAATTAATTCAGAAGTTAAGCGCGCATCCCATACCCACCAGGCGCCCCACATCGGCTTACCCCAGAAGGCACCAGTCCATAGGGATAGAAATGCCATCCAAGCTCCAATTGGAGCTAAGGCCTGCGCCATCATGGCGGATAGACGGGTATTAAATACCAAGCCCAAGCCCGCCCAAGCGGCCATGACTAAATAGATGAACATGGACATCCAAGAAGCGGGTACATGAATAAAGATAATGCGGTAACCCTGACCCTGCACTGCATCTACTGGCGCGACGAAGAAACTCACCCACAAGCCGGCAACTCCAAAAATCACAGTGAGTGCCCAGAACCAGGGAATCATTTTTCCAGCCAGCGGATAAAAAGTGCTCGGGCTCGAGAACTTGAACCAGTTCATCACGCGACTAGAAGATAAATTATTTACATTACTCATTCGATAGCAATCTTGACTGCATTAGCACTAACCCAAGGCACAAATGCTAATGCCAAAATGAATAAAGCGCCCAATAGTGAAAAATGTCCTGTGATATCAAGTCCTACGCTGCTAGCGTAGACTGCACCAGCGCCAAAAATCAATACAGGTATGTATAGGGGCAAGATCAGAAGGCTCATTAATACGCTGCCACCCCTCACCCCTAAAGTTAGGGCCGCACCAATAGAACCCAGTAGGGATAAAACGGGGGTTCCCAGCAATAAGGCTGCCATCAATACCTTTAAAGACTGAGCATCCAAATCAAATTGAATACCAATCACCGGCGCCAGCAAGACTAGAGGCAGGCCGCAGACCAGCCAATGTGCCACCACCTTACCAAACACTAATGCCGTGAATGAATTCGGGGATAGAACTAATTGCTCCAAGGTGCCATCTGCATAATCGGCTGCGAACATCCGCTGCAAACCTAGCAATGTAGAAAGTAAGGCGGCGACCCAAATAACGCCAGGTGCAATCTTTCTCAGCAAAGCGGTATCAGCGCCAATACCTAATGGAAAGAGGCTGGTCACAATCACAAAGAAAAATAATGCAGTCAACACCTCGCTCTTGCGACGCATCACCAGCAATAGATCACGATGGACGATAGCAATAAAAGCGTTCATAGATCTAACACTCGCAGACCAGGAATAGCTAAGGGCTGATGACTTGTCAGTACTGCCAGCCCATCATTCTCAAGATGTTCTGCTATTAAGCCTTGCAACTCCGCTACTGCATGGGCATCTAAAGCATTAAAAGGCTCATCCAAAATCCAAACTTGTGCGCGTCGCGTCACCATACGTGCCATCAAGACGCGTTTTTTCTGACCCGCCGACAAACAATTAACAGGCAGATCTTCGCGCCCTTTTAAACCAAATCGCCACAAAGAATTAAAAGCATCCTGCTCTGAAAGTGCAACGCCATCGATTGCCGCATACATGCGTAAATTTTCCAGGGCACTGAGATCTTCTTTCAAGGCATCGCGATGCCCCAAAAACAAAAGCTGACTGTGATATTCCGATGCATCTTTTTTAATGGAATGACCGTTCCAAAGAACCTCTCCCGCCTCTGGGGAAGCTAGGCCAGTAAGTAAGCGCAATAGACTCGTTTTCCCAACGCCGTTCTCACCACGAATATGGAGGCATTGGCCAGGCAATACCTGCAGACTCAACCCCGAAAATAGCTCTCGCTCACCTCGCACGCAGGTAATCGCACGAGCCTCAAGGGCCGCGACTGCTGATGGTGGAAAGGAGGTATTAGTGGCTGTCATCGAAAGAAATGGCTTGAATCAAACCATCTCAGGCATTGTCCAAGACCCACTTAGGGCTGTCAAACGACCTAAAACAGCATTTACAGAATAAATTTCTTTTAATTCAAGCGCTTAGCTGATTATAGAGGCTATTCAAACGAACTCAGCGCACTGGGCTACCCAAGATCATCTATAGCAAGAGCCTTATTTCCAAAAAATAGCCAGCTTTTGAGGTGCAGAGGCCTGAATGCTGACAGATCGCTTCTGGGTTAGCCCTTGATAAGAGGCCTCAATCTGATATTGGCCAGCATTCAAATTAATCAAAATGTAAGGGCCATCTGCTTGCGCATCGAATATCACTTGATTTTGAGAGTTCAGAATTTTGATTTTTGCACCAAAAATCCAAACACCGCGACCATTTTCTAATTGCGACAGCTCCAGCAATAAAGGCCACTGCTTTGCCTCTGCCAAGATCGCTTGGGATTCCTCTTCGCCTACCCCACCAGAGATATAGGAGATTCCTTTGGAATATTGCGTATCGGGAATTTGAGCACACACCAATGAGGAAGTAAGAATGCAGACCGCAGACAGAATGGATTTGATGCAGAAGTTCATGTGAGCCTCTTTTGATTAGCGTAAGTACTTCCAATTCATTCTACAGTTAAGCCAATCGGTTTAGTGGTCCGAAGAAAAACAAAAAGCCCCACTACATTGAACTGACCCACAAAAGTTGGACAGTTTGATTAGGTTACCAGAAGGGATTGAGTTCGGTATTGCACCGGGCTCAATCCCTTTAGTTTTTGCTTGATCCGATCATGGTTGTAGTAGTGGATATATT
>NZ_JACVOO010000017.1 GCF_018882405.1 Polynucleobacter sp. 31A-FELB
TTACATCGAAATGTTTTACAACCCGGTTAGACGCCATAGTTACAACAATGGGCTTTCTCCGGTAAGATTTGAACAGCAGTACCAAGCGAGGTTGGCAAGTGTCTAGGATATTGGTAGCGATTCAGGGAGTAGTAACAGTTTCAATCCTAGTAAGTAATAAACTTGAAACACCGCCCCATAAAGGCGGTGTTTTTTTATGTCTAATCTATAATTGGGCAAGTTACATATACCCAGGAACCTAAAAATGACCACAATTACTATCGATGATGTTGAATACGCTTTAGACAGTCTTTCTGAAGATGCTAAAAACCAGTTTGCAAGTCTGCAGTTCGTTGATCAAAAGTTGGCTCAGCTAAATGCTGAAGCAGCTGTATATCAAACTGCACGCATTGGTTATGCAAATGCACTTAATGCTGCCTTGCCAAAAAAATCAGAGGCAAAATCAAAGCATTAAAGGTTTAGTTGTCCGCTCCAGCTAGTCAAGTTAATGGCTGGATGCAAGCTTTTGATGTAGATTAAAAAGCGCATCCTCCAAATTGGAGGAGTAAGTCTTTATGTCCATGAGAGGCGATTGGATCATTTCCATTCGCAACTGTTCTCGATAAAGAGTCAGCCTTTCAGGACTTTGCGCTAGCTGTTTTGCTATTGCTAAATATTCTTCCGGGCTATTGGCAATAAGTTCTGGATGGCCAATTAAGGAGAGGTAGGCAAATGTTTGTCTACTAACCACTCTAGTTTGCGGCCAGGTAATAACAGGTACACCCATATAGAGCGCTTCACAACTCGTTGCCCCTCCTGAAAATGGAAATGGATCTAGAGCAATGTCTACATCCTGATATTCCGCCAACATCTGCATGTGAAATGATGGACCCCTCAGTTCAATTCTCGAAGTATCAATCCCCAATGTCTGGAATTGACCCAGTACGGATTGCCTAAAGACCTCATCGTTGAAGGTGCGCCACTTCAAAATCAGTTTGGAATGAGGAACTTCTTTCAGAATTTGTGCCCATAGTGCATATACCTGTGGGTTGTACTTCAGGGTGTTATTAAAGCTAGCAAATGTGATGTACCCATTGCGTATGCATGGGGGTGCTGTCGGTGCTGGTGCAGGAAAGGCTGGGTAATAACACCACCTTGTTTTTCCTGATGAAAGTACGGGCTCTATAAAGTCTTGCTGCGTATCTTGCTTTGCATCTTGGTATAAATGCCATTCATCTAATAAACAAGCATCCATATAAGAAAGGCCGGTAGTGGCGTAGTAGCCCAGCATACTAATCATCACTGGGGCAGGCCGATAGGCAAAAGCACTAAGCCGTGAACCACCTGTGTGACCAGAAAGATCAATTAATACATCAATGTGGTCATTTGATATCTGCGCTGCTAGCTCGCTATCCGTAAGGCTGGAGACCTCAATAAAAGTGGAATGTGCAGCAATTTCTTGTGTGACCCAATCCTTATTGCTTCCACTGCTATAGCAAAAGACTTTTACGCGTTGTCGATTGTGTTGCCTAAGTACTTCTTTGATAAGGATGCCAACGGTATGCTGACAAAAATCGGATGACACATAGCCTATGCGCAATGGCTCTGTAGTGAGTCGATGAAATGAGGGTCTTGGCTTTTCTCCACCTGCCAATTGAATGGCGCAGTCTCCCCAGTGTTTGGCTAAAGCCAGTACAAATTCATTGTTCTCTTGATCTACATACTCTGACAGATACAGAACGTGACTCATTACCTTGAGATCATTGGGATTGCGCTGTATAAGCTCTTGGGCAATTGCTTGAAAGCGGTCAATTGAACCAAGTTGTAACTCGCAAAGCGCAAGACTTAAGAGGACATTCTTATTATCAGGGGATGGTAAAAGGGCTTGATCAAGACAGCGCTTAGCTTGGCTCGAAAATCCAAAACCCAGTAGTAAGCTAGCAATCTGAGTGAGCACATGTTCATCTTGGATGTATGTGTTGGCTATTTTTTGGCATGACTGCAAAAACTCATCATTTTTGCCAAGCCTGGCAAACTCATGCGCTGCACTCAGCGAACCCTGGAAAGACTCAGATTGCATCGGAAGAAAAGAGGGTCGCCATCATGAGGAAAGTGTAACCTAGGAAATCAGGTCATTCTGAGGAAGTAGGCTATTTAGGTATTGATGAATCTTTCATTAAAAATCATCAAGGATGATTAAGATTATGGTGTGCAACCATATTGAATAATCTTCAATTAGTTAGGTAAAGTGCTAAAGGGGTTAGACTTGTACTTACAAACATTGTTGTCTAATCTAAAAAAACTGGGCACGATAAAAGGGAAAGCTAAATGCAGGCTCAAGATCAGGTAAGCGTCGAGTTTTCTTCTGCGCCCCCGCCAATTACTCAGTTGAAATATTTTTATCAAGATGCCGGTTGGAATGCTAGCGATGAATTCATTGCGCAAACTATTCCATTTAAGCCTCACCCAATTTTGGAAACTGTGTGGGTATGTTTGGCGGTTGGCGGAACTCCAGTTGGGATGGCAAGGGTGTATCTTCCACCCCCAGTTGCCTCAAATCCACCAGCATTTATAGGGGATGTAGTAATTAGCCAATCAAGTCGGGGTAAGGGCTTGGGCAGTCTACTTTTAGGGAAAATCGAAGAATATTGCAAAAAAAGAGGGATATTGCTGCTTGCAATTGAGTCTGGCGCTCAATCCCATGCATTTTGGGCTCACCATGGCTTTTCTTTAAAGCCCCCAATTCCACAGGTGTTATTTAAGAATATTGGCTAATAGGCACTATCTTCGCCCTGTGAATTTAGAGATAATTGGTTATAGCTTCAAAATTCAGGGAAAGCCCTAAAACAATACAAGGATGAATGTATATGCAAATTTCTTCAACCGGCGGTATATCAACTTTTGTTCGCCCTACTGCTGCCGACTATGGATCAGTAGTGCAGCAGATTTATGTAGCCTACTTTGGCAGGCCTGCGGATACTAATGGCTTAGCTTCATTCTCAGCTGTGTTTGCAGCCTTAGGTGCCCCAACCACACTTAAGGGGCTAATGACTGCTTATGAGAATGGTTTTCCGACCATTCGAACGCTGATAGATGGTTTTGGCACATCACCTGAATCTAATGCACTGTACCCGAGTGGCGATACGCTTGGTTTTGTGAATAGTGTTTATAGAAGTGTACTTGGTCGTACTGCAGATTTTGATGGCCTACTTTATTGGTCTCGGCAAATAGATTCGGGCCTATTAACAAGAGGAGCCCTAGCGCTTGCCGTCGCTAGCGCCGCAGAAAACAATGTATTAAGTCCCGACTCATCAATTTTTATGAATAAAGTGGATGCGGCAATTCGCTTTACCGAGAATATCGACACAATCAATGAGTTCACAGCTTATGATGGTGCAGCTGCCTCACAATTAGCACGAGAAATGTTGGCAAGAATTACGCTAGAGCCGGCAAATGACACTGTTATTAACAATGCACTTACAGCTGTTGTGAATTTAGCATTCCCTCCAGCACCAGAGCCAGCGCCTGCTGAGGATCCCTATATGGATAGCTACTCAATGTCTTACTTTCTGAGTGAGTCTATTCCACCAGCGTCACCGGATTTGTTCATTCCATAATTAGCTGTAATATCCATTTGGATTAAATGCCACATTCAAGAACAAGATTTAACTTGAATGTGGTTTTTTATTTGGTATCACATATCCCCAATACTATTTATCGATGAATTCAATTGTTCAATACCTGATTTACTCGCTAAAAGAAGAGGAGATCTATCAAAGCAATCGTATTCAGCATAAAGAGAGCTATATTCTCAGGCTCATTACCTTGGCTTATCTAACAGATAAAACAATGCGTGTATCCGACCTTTTGCAGAATAAAGATCTGGGCTCTGGGCCAACAATTCAGTCCTATATTACTCAGCTAGTACTTAAACAGTTTGTGATCAGGAAAGCCAGCGAAGACGATAAGCGAGTTCAGTTCTTAATCCCCACAGATAATGCAATTAACTTATTTAGGGAATTGAGTGCTCGCTTAAATGGTCAGAAAATGGCTGATTAGACCTTTCTTGGCTAGCAGGGGTCTAATGAGAGATAGGTGTAGTTCATGCATTAATCTGTACCCCAAGCCACTACAGATAGTTTAATTGAACCCATACCCTTATCTTTAAGCTTATCAAGATGCTCTGGGCCAAGCTACTTAAACACTTAAATACTTCAGTCAACGATTCTCTTATCATTCAAAATGAGTTACTGAAGGCGCAGATTCATGAATTGAGGCGACAATTGCCTAATAAGAAACGCTTAGTCTTTTCTCAATTCTGTAAGCAACAAATGGCTCGCTTAGGCAAGCAACTCTCCCCAGAAGGTCTGCGTGACAGCTGTCTTATTGTGAGGCCTAGCACAGTACTACGTTGGTATAGGGGATTGATTGCAGAAAAATTTGATGGATCAAAAAACCGAACTTATCCGGGGCGTCCCCGCATCAAACCTGAAAATGAAAATCTCATATTAGAAATTGCTTCCAAAAACCCCAATTGGGGAGCTAAACGAATTGAAGGTGCACTTGCACACGTTGGAATCGATATTAGCCATCAAACCATTCTCAATGTACTAGAAAGAAATGGTTTCCACCCATCACCAGATAGGAGTGGTTCTAACTCATGGGCAAGATTCATAGAGGTAAATCGTAGTGCAATAGTGGCAACCGACTTCTTATCCTGGGAGGTGCTTACCTTAAGAGGGCTAACAAGCTACTTTATTCTATTTTTCATTAGGCTGGACACTCGGCAAGTAGAGATTGCTGGTATAAGCAATCACCCCAATGAACAATGGATGACCCAAATTGCAAGAAATATCACTATGACTGACATCCCCTTTTATAGCGGAATGAAGTACTTAATTCATGATCGAGATACAAAATACTGCACCTCGTTTTGTCGAACATTACGGTATGCAGGAATAAAGCCAATAAAACTTCCTATCCTTAGCCCCAACCCTAATGCATATGCAGAACGGTGGATACGCTCGATCAAATCAGAATGCCTTAATCACTTTATTTTTCTCAGCAAGAGATCCCTAGAGCGTGCCGTAACGCAATATGTTGAGCATTACAACCTTGAAAGAACACATCAAGGAATTGGTAATGTTGTCCTTAATGCGTCGGCCACCCCTGAAAATATTGATTCGTCGTTAATGCACCGCCAAAGACTTGGTGGACTGCTCAGTTATTACTATCGCAGTGATAAGTAGATTCTGAAAAGTAATCCTGCATATAAAGATTTGAATATTTTGACAGTACGGGAATTAATATGCAAAAACGTACCAAGAAACGCAACAAACTGACCAAAAATGCTGAATTAGCTGAATTGGCCTACCAATTACACCAGGGCGCCGCACGATTACGACGCACTTTAATGGAAATCAATATCCCAGCAGCCTACCGCGAGAAGCTAGGTCGCAGGGTTTTTGACTGGGTTAACCAGGCCCAACTCCTTGGTGCTGAACTGATCCCACCAAAAGAAGAGGCGTTTTTAACCTTAGAAACCACTGAGGCTGAGTGTGAAAGGCTGGGATTGTTCTGATTTTGAGAAAAATTTCTACGGCATTTCTACATCGACCAGACTTCTATAGCCTGTTCTTTGCAAAAAAATTGCCGAACTTGATCTTTCCAAGAGACTCATTAGCACCCACCCCCGGTACTTCGAAAAGGGGTGCTAGTGATGCAAAAAAGGCACCCCAATGGAGTGCCCATAAAAAAACACCGCCTTTATGGGGCGGTGTTTCAAGTTTATTACTTACTAGGATTAAAACTGTTGCTACTCCCCACCGGTGAATTGGTGGGGTGATTCTTAAGGCTATTAGGCAAGGATACCGAAGTTTCCAGAAGCTGCGAGAGCTCCTTGAGCTGCAGTAACTGTACCAACAATAATCAATCCAGCAGTAAAGTCACCATCAGCATCATAGTAAAGGGCGCCTGTATCGGAGGCTACAGCAAACATCGCACCCGCAGCAGTTCCGTTACCAGCAGTAAAGTCTAATGCCCCAATCTGGGCTGCAGTAGCAAGAACAACGCTATTTGCAGCACTTCCAGCTACGTCAGCAACAATCAACGCGGCAGCAGCAGCATTGGTTAGGACGGTCACTGTTGAGCCAACTGCGCCAGTCATGTTTGTATAGACTGCCTGCGAGAGCCCGAGCACGTCTGTCTGGGATGCGGTGAAGTCAGAAATAACTTTTCTGTTTGCATTCAATACTTGATTCATTACGAACGTATCAGCACCTGCGCCACCGGTAAGATAATCTAGACCAGTTGTACCATTAATTACGTTTGCATTCGCATTTCCAACGATGAAGTCAGCACCATCAGAACCAGTAACATTATTAATGTTTAACAATGTATCAGTCGTTGTAGCAAAAAGGTTGCTTTGCGTAGCGAAGATGTACTGCGCTGTACCAGCAGCAAGACTTGTTGAAGCACCTGACAAGCCGATTGTGCCACCCATTGTTCCGTTAATTGTTGCTGCCGTAATGGCTGTTGCACTCAAGTTAACGGCCATACCAGCAGTTGTACCTGTGCCAACACCCTCTACAGCGGCTGTGATATTTACTGAAACAAAAGTATTAGTTCCAGTGCCACCATCAATGGTGTCAGCTCCTGTGCCACCTTGAAGAGTGTCGTTACCAGCACCACCAATGATCGTATCAACTGTAGCGCCACCAGACAATGTGTCATTACCAGAGCCACCAGTAATTGCTACAGTAGCGGAGTTAGCAACAGTAGTTACTGAGGCAAATGTAACGCCAAGAGCAACCGCATCAGCAGCAGCACCAACAATGCCAGATGCATTGAAAGTTGCTACCTTTGTATTTCCAGCGTTGTTTGTGTATGCCAAACCAGCATTACCAGATACGTTAATTACAGTTGCGCTTGTAGCAATCAACTCAAGAGTATCTTGCTGTGCAGTTGTGTTTGTATCAGTCGTCGTAATGTTGATTGATTCAACACCAGCAGCTGTCAATGTGTTAGCATTAATAGCGGCAGCGCTAGACAAAGTTACGTTTAATACGTCACTTGCACCAGCTGCGTTGAGCAACACATAAGAAGAAGCGAAACCTGTGGTAGCCAAATATGTTAAGGAAGTACCACCAGCAACACCTGTAAAGCTCATTGCACCAGCTAAATCACCAACTTGAAGCGCTGTGAAGCCAGTAGCTGTATGCGCACCTTGAGCTGCATCAGTAGCTCCGGCAGCAACGCGCAATGTGGTGAAGTTGGTGATGTTGCCGTTAATTGCCAAGTTTGATGAGTTAGTGTTTGCAACGATTGTGTTAACACCCAAACCACCATCCAAAGTGCCGCCAGTACCTAAGTTTTCGTTAGAGATAGTAACAACGTCATTACCAGCACCCATAGCGATTGCTGTTGTTGTCTGACCAATACTGATTGTATCGGCGCCAACACCACCTACGAACTGCTGTGCATTTCCAAGAACTTGAGTCAATGTTGTGCCAACAGTATTTGTAGAAGTAATCACAGCAGCTGCAGCCAATGTGTTGGCAGTGATTGTTACACCAGCAGTACCAGCTACGTTAACAGCAGTTGCGCTTGCATCTGTCAAGTTAGCCAATGTAGAAGCTGTTGTGTTACCAGTGATGTTAATTGTTGTGATGTCTGTATCAATACCAAAAGCGCCAGCAACTGTCGCACCAGTCAAGTTAACAGCCAATGCAGTGTTTGCTGCAGTTGTCAAAGCACCCAAAGTTCCTGCATCAACAGAAGCTATTGCTCCAGTCAGGTTCAATGTTGTCAAAGCACCAGAATTCACTGTAGCTGCTGCGGCGTTGTTAAAAGTAACGGCAGTAATTGTTCCGGCCGCTGTAGCAGAAACACGGTTAGCATCAAGAACAGTTGCTGCGCCAGCTGTTTTTCCAACTACAGTTGCTGCTGCTGCAACGGTTGCTTCTTGATTAACAGTTACTGCTGTAGTTGTTGCAGTACCAGTAACGGTTACTGCAGACTGAACTACTGTTGTATTAACAGCATTTCCAGTTACGCTATTAACAGTAACTGTTGTTCCACCAGTAATTCCAATTGCGCCTGTTGTAGTTCCACCTGTGCTATTAGTAACATTCAATGTAACCGCGCCTGTTGGAGCTGTAGTGTTACCAATAGTAGTTGTTCCAGTTGTTACACCAGTATTTGTAATCGTGAGGTTAGTACCGCCTTGGTAGGCAACGTTATTTGCAGCTTGAGCTGTATTTGTAGCTGTCAATGCTTGAGCTGCACCAGCTGTCAAGGCTGTAATAGTACCCGCGTTCAACACAGTTACATTAGTTACACCAGTAAAAGGTGCACCCGCTGTACTCAATGTACCAATGTTATTTGCCGCAGTAATTTGGAGGTTACCGATGTTAGAAAGCGATGCTCCTAATGGTGTAATTGCAGCAGTTGCAAGGTCAGCATTATCTTGGTCAAGCAAGCTCAACGTGTTATCAGTTGGGTTAGTTGCTTTACCAGTTAATGTATCTAACGGAGTAAATGTGTTTGTGCCAGCAGCACCATTTACCAAGCCAACGAATGTATTAGCAGTAGCTGTATCTACACCAGTTGTGAGTGTATAAGTCGTTGTTGGAGCAGATGTTCCAGAAGCGATTGCAGTTGCTTCTTTAGCAAGGATCAAAGTTTGATCAGCTGTACCTGTGTTAGCAGCAGCTGCAGTAATGATTGCATTACCTGTCAAAGCCAATGCTTGAGCAACAGTGTAGCTACCTGTGTTGATCAATGCGTTGTATTGAGCAGTCCAGTAAGCCAAGCCGCCTGCATCAGCAGTACGGTTTAATACGTTGGTGTACATCAAGCCGATTGCAGCTGATGTTGTTTGACCACCGTAAGTAGCTACGAATTCTGGGGAATTAGAAAAACCCATTGTGATTGCATTCAAAGCAGCTTGTGTGCCACCGTTGTTTGCAAGTGTGTCGCACCAGTAACCGAAACCAGCTGGTTCAGGATTACGGCCGAGGATAGCGATATAAAGATTAGCGATCTGAGTTTGGATCGTAGTGTTGACTGGAACAGCTGCCATTGAAATTCTCCTAGTAATTAATAAAGGCAAATTGGTCGTAAAAACCAATATTGACGATGAATGATATCTAACATAGACTGTACTCGTATGTGATATAAATCACTTTTAAGACAAATGAGTACTTTGAATCCCAATACCTGTGAAAAAAAACAACAAATCCACACTTTTAGGGGGCCTAGGGCCTCTGTATTGGTCATTTGAAGTGATTATTCTACCCCAAATTACCCTGTTTACTAGATTGGTTACTAGATTTGCGTTCGGCATTCTCCGACTCAAGCCCCAAATGTCTGCAAGCCTCCTGCGAACGCCCTATCAAGCTTTTTTAAGCACCCTAAAGCCCGTTAACCAGGCTACCAAGCCAGAAACACCCAAATGTGATGTATTTCTCACTTTTACTGGGCTTCATTTAATGGTGCAGCGCAAATACTTTAGAAATTCTGCACTTATTGACTCTATATATAGTCAAGATTGCCATCTTGGGCAATTGAGCCCAGCAAGGAGGGTCTAAATATGGCCGTTTCAGTTGATCTGATTAAGCAATTCCCCTTCTTTCAGGGTCTGGCAGACGTGGATCTGCAAAGTATTGCCCAAAATACCCAATTAGGAGCTGCTAAGCAGGGGCAAGAGATTTTGGCGAGGGGCTCACTAGTGAGCTTTTTGACCTTTGTAGTGTCTGGCCGCATTCAATCGACAGAAATCGCGGACGATGGCCGAGTTATTGGCATCACTATTCTGGTACCTGGTGACATTATTGGTTGCCTCACCTTGGCTGATGGCCAGCCGGTGACTAATTCTCTACGTACGCTAGAGGACTCACAAATGCTACTCGTGCCTATGGCGCTTGCCAAGAACTTGTTGGCGACCCAACCATTAATTGCACAACGGGTGATGCATTTACTAGCGCAGTCAGTGCGTCACTCTTTAAAAGAGCGCTCGATGCTCAGTCTACCGAATGCGTTTCATCGCATCTTTGTGCAACTCAATCTCTTGGTCAACAATAACTCAGCGCAAAGACAGCTTCATCATGTGCCACGTCAACAAGATATCGCCGCTATGGTGAACACCAGCCGTGAAACAGTGTCACGCGCCCTGCAGTTACTTATTAAAAATGGCGTGCTCACTAAGACGGGACATCAATTGCATATTCAGCAAAGTGATGCTTTGAAAAAATTAGCGGCCGATGGATTAGATGCACTACCCAATCAAAAGGTGGAATAAGGTCTTTTGATTTTTAGTTAAGCTTTTGTGAATTATTTGCTTAATATTTAATTAATCTTCGCTTGGTCTTTGCTTAATCTTTGCAACACAAAACCTAAAAATTGCCCCTGAGTATTTGCGGGTACCTGCAAACGAAATTCAACATCTTGAGTGGTGTGGCTAATCTCAAAATCAATTCTCGCAATTTCTCCTGCTGGGAGATTTCCAGAAGTTGATTGTTGGAATTCGCTGTGATTCGATGCCTGCGTTAAAGCAACACTCTTGGCAGCAATCAATTGCTTGCCGTATTGCGCACTCACATCAATGAGTGCATTGGCTGGTAATACTGAAGTGAGAGCGCCTTGTGCGATTAAGCGATATTGACCAGCCAGTAATGGAATGTAAGGGCCATAAGCCAATATCCCCGCTTGCCCATTTGGCTTTAAGGCCGCACCATCACGACTACCAACTAGCGTAAAGAAATCATCCGCTGGAAATGTTCTGCTCGGGCGCTCAGAAGCAGATCGTGGCACACCCGCAGCAATGGCATCTGCATTTGTCGGATTAGCTGCAGTAAAGCCAAAAGGCACTTCTAGAGGAAATAAGTAATCCCACAAAATATCGGGATTATCAAAGTAAAAAATACTGTGCATCGGGCACTCAATTGTGTTACTTGCTTGCGCTGGCAAACTACCCCATAAGCGAGTACCTAGCTCGTGCTTAGTAGCCAAAAGAAAGTTGTACTGGCGTGGTGTTTTTTTCTCACTATCTCGATAGATAAAGTCGATGCCATTATTACCCCACATCATGTAGCCACTGCGTGGACGCCAAGGATTTATTTGAGCAAAGAAATAGTCAAAGTTGGAAGCAAAACGAGTAGGTCTTGCATTCCAGTAAGTAGCCACACCATCTTGCAAGTTCAACTGCTTCTTTGCTTGATCTACACAAGCGACTGCCAATTCAGTTTGGGAGCCTACTGCTAGGCCAATCATATCCTTGCCCCCATGGTCTTTCATGTGCGGCCCGATTCGTTCACGCCCCAATTGCCATACCAACATGGCAGATAACAATGCAATAAAGACGAGTAAATACATTACCTTTCGATAGGTTTGACTTCTACTGAATAGTTGCCAAACTCGTAAATACAGCAGACTTAAACAGAGTAAAGAAATCAAACCAGGAAACGCTAAGTACCGAATGCTGCCGACCTCCTGAAAGAAAATCGGTGTAGTCACTACAACACTCAATGAAGGCAAGAGCGCATCGGATTGCAGCCAAGCAAACAAATCAGCCTTGGTTTTAGGCCACTTGCCTGCAAGTAAAAATGGATATACCAGCACTAAGACAATCAGCACTACGATAAAACCATAGTTCTCCGGAGAGGAGATAAACCACTCCCAGCAAGATAAGGCTGCCGCAATAAATTTATCGAATGAGAAAAAACTATTGAGTAGTGATTGGCGCGGGATAAAAAAACTCGCCAAGGTTCCCAACACCAAGCCCATGAATACAGCAAGGACATCCGCAAAAGGACGGCAACGCTGAGGAAAGCGCCAGATCAACTGCGCAACAATCCAAGTCAGAAGCAAAGGTGCGCATAAAGAATCAGAAACCGCCTGAGCAAAGCTCAAGAAAAATAGAAGACTCAAAATTGCAGGTGAATAGCCTGCACTTCTCCAGCGGGCACTCAACTGAAAAATACCCAATACAACCAGCGCCATCAAAAAGTGTGCGCCAGAGGCAAAGATTTGCCAATACAAATTGGCCATAGCGACTGGGAAGAAAATGGCGATGTTCACCAGCGCCAAACCACCCAAGAGCCCTACCTGCAAATAGGAGATTGCTTGCAAGCCTTTGGCCGAACGCAGCACGATGGTACAGATCCAGACCAATATGCCTAAGTTAATAACGGCAATGACTTTAAACGTGTAAACATTTGACCAGCCGATCGCCATCATGAGCCAGGCAATCAGCGCATCTGGAAAGAGGTAAGGGGCCCGAGGTAAGTTCCAGTGGGCAATAGACTGGCCTATGAGGATGTCACGCGCAAAATCGAGCATCACTAAGCTATCCGCATTGGAAGCCATGCGAAATACCAGCGGAAAGCAATAAAAAAACAGGCTGACTAAACCATACAAAAATACGCCCAACACAATCCATTCCAAGAGTTGGCGACCAAAAGAATGGCGTAATGGAAATGTAGGCATAGGAATCAGCAATTTCTGCGGGGCAAGGAAGTGGGTATTTTACGTCAGCCATTTTGCCTAGCGACATTGCCTGAACTAGATCACCTGAGCCAACTGGGCCAGCAAGCCTATGAGAAAATCTACGAGATGCGCAATCCCCTTCCGTACCGTCCAGATATTGATGGCCTCAGAGCGATTGCGGTTATCTCGGTTATTGCCTATCACCTCCAGAGCACTTTCTTGCCTGGTGGCTTTATCGGGGTAGATATCTTTTTTGTTATTTCTGGATTTGTGGTCAGCGCAGCACTCAGCAAAGCAAATGCTAGCTCTTTCTTGGGCTTTATTGCGCAGTTCTATGCACGACGTCTTGCGCGGATTGTGCCGACCCTAGTACTGGTCTTAAGTGTGAGTGCACTCCTTGCCAGTTTGTTTATTCCCCGCGCCTGGTTAAGCAGTCTGAGTGAAGAAACCGCACTCTATGCCTTTTGGGGGGTGAGTAATTGGCGCCTGCAAACCAATACGGATGTGTACTTTTCACCGCGCGCAGAATTTAATCCCTACACACAAACCTGGTCCTTGGGAGTCGAAGAGCAGTTTTACCTGATTGCTCCTATGCTGTTTTTTCTCTGGGCATACGCCAAGCAATTTCAGCGCCCATCATTGGTACGATTCACAACGATAGCGCTATCCATCTTCGCTCTGGGATCTTTGGTTTTTTGTGCCTGGGCTAGCACGCACTACCCTGCAGTGGCTTTTTATTCTATCGGCGCGCGTTTTTGGGAATTGGCTTTAGGCGCACTACTCTTTTTTATCAGTGCACATACTTCACCCGTACTTGCTGGCAACACAAAATTGATTGGATCGATTGGCCTGATTGGCATCGGGCAAAAAGTATTACCTTGGCTAGGACTCGGGCTCATTACTGCAGCAGCCCTGTTTGCTATGCCCACTGCCTTTCCTTGGCCGTGGGCCTTAGCCCCCACGATTGGCGCGCTATGCATTATTGGGGGTGTTGGAGCTCCACAAGATCACCCCTTGCGAGCATTTTTATCTCGCCCATTTTGGGTCTGGATTGGAAAGCGGTCTTACTCACTGTATTTATGGCACTGGCCAGTATTTGTTTTATTGCGTTGGACCAGCGGATTAGAGACGCCAATTCAATACGGATGCGCACTCGCAATCACTATCCTCTTGTCGATGCTCTCTTATCGCTATGTTGAGCAGATCTTTAGGCACAACCCATGGATTGAAAAACATTCCAATCGTTTCATCATCGTGCTTTTTTTAGCCATGCCCTTAAGCGGAATGCTGCTAAGCCAATATCTTTTTACCCATTTGCAACAGTTCAGTTGGAGTACGGTTTCTCGTGCGCCAAATGATTGGTACGGCTCCAATCTATCGATGTATGTCAATAATGATCAACGTCCCTGTCAGGTAGAGCAGGCTTTTATCCCCTTCGCAGGCGGAATGCAGAGAGTCTTGACGCCAAGCCAATGCCAAATACCGCCTCATCAAGCTACCATCTATGTATTGGGTGACTCTCATGCTGGCGCCATCATTCCGATGCTCGAGCAAATCAGCGCACAAACTGGCACCATCGTTAAGGTCTTTTCCTTTCAAGGCACAGTAGCCACTCCATACGCTTGTAGTTATCTAGACCTACAAGCACCCATGGAAGTGGGCCGTGCCCCGGGATGCCTGGAATTTAATACTGCTACGCGTGATCTGATTGCGAGCCAAGCGAAGCCGGGAGACTTGGTTCTACTCTCTAGCCTGCGCATGATGCGCTATGGAGATCAATGGGCTAGCTTTCAGATTAGCGATATGCAAGACCGCATGAACTCAGATCAAGCACAAGCCCTGAGAAAGGACGCTGCTGCAGAGATAGACCTATGGATAAAGCCTTTCTTGGCCCAGCAAATGAAAGTGATTTTTGTAGCACCTACACCTATTTTTAGAGCACCAACCTTCCGCTGTGCCGATTGGTTTAATGCGCATAACCCCATTTGCGTTGGCAATAATCAACAGCCTAGAGCTGATCTTGAAAAACTACGTGCGCCGATATTGTCTGCGATGCATCAGCAGGCGCAAAAACACGCCAATGTATTGATTTGGGATACGCTGCCCATTCTTTGCAAGGAAGAAAGTTGCAGCGCCCTCTCAGAAGGAAAACCATTGTTTTTTGATGGCGATCACTTTAGTAACTATGGAAACTGGGTCTTGTATCCCCACTTCAAAGACTGGCTCGCAGCGCAAGCACTGATCAACAGCAGCGCACAAAAGTAAAGATTACTTGGGATTGGTTGGGATTACTTGGGGCTACTTGGCAGCTTTTTTAAGAGCCATGCTGGTGGCTGCGCACCAATTTGCTTAAATCCTCGTAAGAGGTGTTCCGAGAACCCAACACTGCGCTCATAGTGGCGCTCGAATTCAAATAGCACTCGATAGCGCTCGGGGTGTTTTTCATAGAGCAGCGCATCTTTTTCAAAAAAGTGAGCACGTGCCTCATGGGACTCTCGTTCAATATCTCGTCTTTGCGCTGGATGAAACACCGCCACATCTTGGGCATAAGGCACTAAACCCAAGTCGAGCATACGCCAGCCAAAATCCGTATCTTCACGGAAGTGAGGACGATCAAAGCGCAGATCAAAGCCACCTAAGTATTGGAAGACTGCGGAGCGTACCATCAGGTTTGCCGTCATAAAACCAATGCCTTCGCTACCCACATTGCTGACTGGGCGCCAATCGGGATCATTCATATGATCAGAAGAAATCAATCCCTCTAAACCCACCACCTGAGCATCGACAAAATAAGGGCGTGCATTTAAAAGCCAAGTTGGGCTAGGCAAGCAATCATCATCAATGAATGCCAATAGATCCCCTTGCGCTAGTAATGCCCCAGTATTGCGTGCTCTGACTGCTCCCTTAATGGGTGTATGGAAATACGTCAATGGAAAACCAAATTCTTGTTGTGAACCATTCCAAGGCGATGCACTTTGATCAATCACGATTACCTCAAAGTCACGCTCTATCTGCGCCTGCAAATGCTCAATTAATACCTCTAGCTGATGATGGCGCTCATAACTCGGAATAATGACTGAAAACTTGGGAAGCGACTGACCTGCAATCTTTGCACGCATCGTCATGAGTTGACCTAGCTGAGCAGAGATATGCTCCCAGGCGTAACCCTCTTCCACACAAGCACGCGCTTCACTTGAAGCCTTGGCTCGATAAAGCGGATCAGAAAGTTCCTTCAAGGCATTTTCAAAAGCAGTAACTGTTGGATCAACAATATGCATCGCTAGGCGATAGCTCGTTTCAATTCCGCGCGCGCCTACTTCAGTAGTGACCACCGGCAAGCTTGAGGCCATAAAGTCAAACATCTTGATATTGGTACCCGAACCCGAGAACATAGGATTGAGCGCAACATCGCTAGCACCTAACCAATTGTCTTTTTGATCTTCAGATAAAGCCCCAGTAAGAACAACATTGCTCAAGGTGCTTGATAGCTGAGTACTCACGCCACCCGCAATGACAAATTGCACCTGCGGCATCGCTGGCGCAAGATCATGCAAGATAAATAATGCCGCCTCCGCATTGGGTCCATATTGACTACCCACAAAGATTGCTAAAAATGCTTGCGGATCAATTCCCAAAGCTTGGCGACAAGTTTCCTTGCTCAATTGACGGGACGGTGCGTAAGCCATCACTCCATTCGGAATGACCCGCATCTTTGCTGGGGCAAAACCATATACCCTAAAGAAGCGTTGCAAGTCCTCGTGGGAGCAGGTCAAAATCCAATTGGCACGCTGACCCAAGGCCAACTCATCTGCGCAAACTTGCAAAACCAATGATTTACAAATATCACTCTTCAAACCAAGTAACTGGGTACGCAAATAGCCTTCGACATTTTGCGCATCGTAGATCACCACTTGATCTGCCCGAATCTGATCTTTAACCAATGGGTAGACCCAGGGATGAGAAAAGACTAATACCTGAGCTTGAGGAATTGATTGGCGAACAGCCTCAAGATACTCAGGGGATAGATGGGCCTGCTGACTAAATGCCAAATCAATCACCACAGTTCCGCCCACTTGCTTGGCCAGTGCTTTTGCAGCTTGGTGATGCTCAGCAGAGAGGGGGATATTGATTTCAGTTAAAGAATTGCTCAGCGCATGCTCACGAAAGGATTCACCAGGCCAATCATAGGAACCAATATAGCGACACTCGATTTGCTCACCCAAGCCATGGTAAAGACCCAATAGACGCTGCCTACCTCCTCCAATCGGAGGATCAATTGGCTGCATATCCATTACTAAAACAGCATTTTTCTGCGTGCTTTGATCCGCGAGTGTGATGGGAAAATCCAAGCCCGCGCTAGCTAAAGTCAAAGCAACTGCGGGCCATGACAGATTGGCTAATTCTTGATGTGCCAGTTGTCCCATCGCATCCATTTGCTCTGGATGTTCATAAGCCCAGGCAAGTGCATCTGCTACAGCCTCGACCGTTGGCTCTACCACTAAACCCGTACGCAAGTTCTCCACAATATGTGCAGGCTCTCCCGAGTCGACGCAAGTAATCACGGGTCTTGCACTCGCAAAGGCTTCTAGCGTGATGTAGCCATAGTCTTCACG
Organism: Polynucleobacter sp. 31A-FELB; assembly: GCF_018882405.1. Lineage (GTDB taxonomy): Bacteria > Pseudomonadota > Gammaproteobacteria > Burkholderiales > Burkholderiaceae > Polynucleobacter. The sequence goes on from NZ_JACVOO010000017.1 coordinate 17,079, forward strand.
CAAAGGTAGAAATGGTACCGCCAGTGCATGCGCGTAGTATTCCACCAGCTCTGCATCACTAATGCGCCCCAAAAACTCAATGCGCGGATCACCAGCAGCCAATTTTTGTAGATCTACTTGAGCCTCACCGACTCCCGCTATGACTAAGCGAATGGGCAAGGGACAACGTTGAACTGCCCTAATGAGTAAATCTAAACGCTTCCATGGATGCAAGCGGCCCGCGATGAAAAAATACGGATTGGATTGCTTCCGAGCTCGAGCTAAATCCTCACCCTCAACAACCTTAAAAGGATTAGCAAGCAAAGGTGGATGGATCACATCACACTCTAAGCCACGCCAGCGATATAAGCGTCTTTGCACTTCACAGCCGATCGCAAAGCGGTGAGGAATCTTCTTCAAAGCCTCAAAATCGAGCTGATGTACTAGAGCCCGATCAGAGAACTGATTAATTCCAGGATGCTCAAAGGCCGCATCAAACATATCATCAAAAACGCGTACGGTATGCACTAAATACAAAACGTGATGCGGGTGCTCGATAGCATAGCTAGGTACTTTTGTTGAAATGACCAAATCAAATGCACTTAAATCCAAAGCTTTGGCGCGCGCATAGTTTTCAACAATGTCAGCTGTCGTAGCCTCATTAGCATCAATGATGATGAGCTCTACAGTAGCGCCTAATGCTTCAAAGCCTGTCTGCAAGCCCGCATAAAAACGTTCGGCCCCACCCTCTTGCCCAGCACCAGCAGCAATGATGGCAACTTTCAAACTCTGTAATCGGGCAGTCAGTTCTTGGATGCGAATAGGATCGCTAGAAGCGGGAAAAATTAAAGCCATATTTACTTTAACTCTTGCTCAATACGACGCAATACCTCTTGTGGACTTAAATAAGCCGATTCAGTCTGTGTCAATTTTTTGGGATCTACCGTGATCTGCCGCTCTTTTTTCTTGAGCACCATAGATGGGTGGATTGAGCGTTGATACAAAATTCTTTTTTTAAAGAAACCTTGTTGAATTCGTAGCACATTCCCTTTTAAGAATGACTTCAAACCAGGAAATGGTTGCAATAATTTGAGCAAGGTCTGACGCGCAACTTCATTGGTCAAGGTGTAATGAACAATTTGATGGGGGACTTTATCAATCGTAAAGCGAATACGGGCGATCAAGCGCCCAAACTGATTAGGCATCATGTTTAATCCGCACCTGACTCTCTAGGTAGCTAGATCCCACAAAGACTGGCTCGTCATCATTGATGACTGTGAAAAAGAAAACACGATCAAGCCAAAGATAATTTTTAGCAATATGCGTATCGTCTGCATGCAATGCAATGGATACGGAGTAATTTCCAGGCCCAATATTTAAATCAAAATCAAACGAGAAGGTGTAACGGTCATTAGCAGGCAATTGATGTAATTGCTGCTGATGATGAAAGGTATTTGTGCCGTAAATAGTTTGGCCAAAACGGTCTTTAATCATAAAACCGGCTACCAAACTACTAATAGGCTCTTTGCACTCGATTGAAACTTCAATAGTGATGGGTTGACCTACTTTGGCTACCTCAATTGGCAAGCCCTCTTGGTCTAGTATGTTTGCCCCTAGTAGAGCAACTTCGCCACTGCCTGACTGAGTTTGAATCTTGCCATCTTCACCCAAGTGCTGAGTGATCACTTGGTCTTCCTGTTGTGCCAGCATGGCATTGTAGTAATCCATGACTGACTCTGAGTCACCCTCAATCTCAATACGACCGGCATTCAACAAAATAGCGCGGTCACACAGGCTCGTAATCACCCCTTTGTCATGTGAGACGAATAACAAGGAAGTACCCTGCTGTTGAAATTGCTTGATACGTTCATAGCTACGATGTTGAAACTCTGTGTCTCCCACTGACAGGGCCTCATCAACGATTAATACATCAGGCCGAATGGCAGTCGCAATACTGAAAGCTAAGCGCACTTGCATGCCGCTGGAATAAATACGCACCGGCTGATCAATGTATTCACCGATCCCTGCAAACTCTTCGATTTGGGGCATTAATTGTGCAATTTGTTCGCTACTAAACCCAAGTAATTGACCCGACATCCACACATTTTGACGTCCAGTAAAGTCGGGATGAAAACCCATCCCCAGCTCCAATAAAGCCGCAATACGCCCGGTAATAGCAACGGTGCCGGTTGTCGGCTGCGTGGTTCCAGAAAGCATCTTCAACACAGTACTCTTGCCCGCACCATTGACACCAATGATGCCTAAGGCCTGACCTGGGGCTAAGGAAAATGAAATATCCTGTAAGACCCAATGTAAATGATGTCGGACTCCTAAGAAAGGCAAAGTCCATTCAAGAAGGCGAGCCCACTTATGGGGATACTGTTTATAGGCTTTACCCAGGCCTTGAACTTGGATGACCGCACTCATAATTCATCCACCATCTCAGCGGCATGCTTATTAAAGAGCCGCGTAGCGATGACAATCAAGATGCCACACAAAATAACCGGAGCCAAGAGCGCTCCCCAATTGGGTGCTTCATGCGCCAGAAATATCGCATGATAAGACTCAAATATATGACTCAGGGGGTTAAGCGCAAGATACTGCTGATACTGGGCTGGCACCATGGATTGGGCATACAAAATGGGTGTGAGCCAAAAACCAAACTGCAATGCAATATTAGTAAGTGGTGCGACATCTCTAAAAAAAACATTCAAGATGGCCAAAATCAAACATAAACTGGCGGCGAAACATATCTGGAGTAACAAAATTGGTAATACCCACAAAATGATCCAACCTGGGAACTGACCACTTAGCAATAAGAACAGCAGGAACAACCCAAAGATAATGCCAAAGTTAATCAAACTATTAGCAACTGCAATGACCAACAAAGCAATTTTAGGAAAATGAATTTTCTTGAGTAAATTGGCTTGGTCTAGAAATAGCGTTGGGCCACGCGACACAATATCTGTCAATAAGCCCCAAGGTAATAATCCGCTAATGAGAAAAATACTGTAGGCATAAGGGGTATCAGCGCCCGGAAGTCTTGCCTGCATCACCTGAGAAAAGATTAAGGTGTAGACCAACATCATGGCCAAGGGATTTAAGATCGTCCAACTCGCACCCAGAATAGAGTTTTGGTAGCGCAATTGAAACTCACGCTTGACCGAGCTCACAATAAAACCTCGGTATGCCCATAAACGACTAAATGAAGTGCTCAAATGAATCCCTAAAATGATTCGTTAAAAATCAATTATCCAAGGAGCATGCCCAAATGCCAAGTTATTGGCCGGGCAAATCCAATGACGGGAGTATAAGAGCCTGGTTCATAGGCCTTAAAGGCGCATTGACACTCACGGTGACTTGAGAAATAGACTCCCCAGAGGTGCGCTGTTGATTTACGCCCGCTTTTTGAGATGGACTCATTTTTACATTCTTATCAATCTCAAAATAGCTCGCAACATGTTGCAAATCTTCCGAAGTTAAATTGCCTGCCTGTTGCTTCAAGCGTAAATAAGAAAGTAAATAGTTGTATTTCGCTTGAGCCAAGTCTCTCTGAGCATTTGCCAAGCCCTTGTCAGCCAATAGCGCATCCATATTAATGCGCTCACCGCCTTTAATACTTAAACGCATTGCTTTGGTTAATTCGGTAGCCGATTCCACAGCACGATTGAGTGCTGCCACTTTTTGCTCGCTCGAGAGAACTGCGTCATATTGTTTACGCAATTCTGTCAGTACGCGTGAGCGTGCTTCATCCAATTGCGCTGAAGACTTTTCATAATTAGCACGAGATTGAGAAATCAGACCCGTAGTCTGTCCGCCATTAAAAATAGGCCATGTTGCTTGAATACCAGCAGTCGAGGTAGTGGCCTGCTGATTAATCGTCGAGATGTAGTATGAATTTTGCTGTCCCCAGGTAGCCACCGCATTAATAACCGGGAAATTTGCACCCACATTTTTTTGGAAATCCTGGCGAGCAACCTCTTGAGCATGCTGGCTGGCCAAAATTTCTGGGTTGAGAGCAAGCGCCACTTCAGTCCATGCCTCAAATGGTCGAGGATTGAGCGGCTTGATCTTAAAGCTCTTCAAAATCGGACGTACATCATTGGCTGACTGTAACTGCATGCCAACAATGGCTTCCAACTTACGCTTATTATTTTGAATCACGTCTCGAGCTTCAATCACTTGAGCATCAGCCATCTCATATGAGGCCTTAGTCTCTAGAGTATCAGTGATCGTTCCCTCGCCTTTTTCATAGCGACGAATGTTGACTTGCATTTGCTCTTTAAAGGCATCACGCTGCGCAACGTAATAAGAATATTGATCACGCGCAAAGAGTAAATCGGTATATGCCTGCAAAACCCGAATCAATAGGTCTTGGGTGTTGTAGGCAAGCTTCGCCTGCGCCAAGTTAGCCTGCGCCGCTCCCTGACGGAACTGCGCTATTGCCTGTAAATTAAAGAGGGCTTGAGTTACCTGAAAGTAAGAGTTATTACTTGGATACGCCTGATTGGTAATGACCGTAGGGCCACCAGCAGCACCAAAACGAGGAGCTGCTACATGGCTATTATTGATCGCAGAATAGTAATTCGCGGAGAGTTGGGGCAATAATCCAGAGCGACCAATTTCCAAGTTGGCGCGCCCTGCTTCTGCATCCTTAACAGCAGCCCGAAATATGGGGTCACTTGCTAAAGCACCTTCGTAAGCATTCATTAAATCCAAAGCCGATGCGTCTGTCATCAAAGATGACAATGCAAGGGCGCTGGCAATTAAAGTTTTTTTCACGACTACTCCTCATTCAATGAGGTATGAATGCGATCGGTAATCGGCTTAATGAGGTAGGACATCATTGTGCGCTCGCCAGTAACAATAAAGACTTGTGCCGGCATGCCCGGACGCACCTTGTTATCACGCAACTTGCTTTTACCTGCCGGAGTAACTTCAACTTGAATTTTGTAATACGGCTCACCAGTACGTGGATCTTGCGTGCGATTGTTCGGCACAACAATGACCTTACCGGGAATATTGGGAGTGCTGCGCTGATTAAAGGCAGGGAACATCAGTTCAACTGGTAAATCTACATGAACCTTATCAATCAAATGCACTGGCACGCGCGCCTCAACCACTAAAGCGGCATCGCGTGGCTCAACCTCAAGCAACTTCATACCCATTTGCGCTACGGCACCTGGAGTAAAAACTTCTAAGTTCACAACTGAACCAGCAACTGGCGATTTAACGGAGGTATTTGCTAAATCAAACTCATAAGCAGCAAGCCGAGATTCTTGTTCTGCCAATTGCGAACGGTAGCGAACTAAATTACCTTGATCTTCAGATAGAGAACCATTGAGTTGTAAATAATTGCGCTGAACTTCCAACACGCGATTGCGGGCAACATAACCTTCTTTAGCCAACAACTGCACATTGGCCAACTGTTCTTTCATAGCCACTAATTGCTGCTGCTTATTAGAGACGGAATCCTCGATACCCTTCACCTGGGCCTGCAAACCAAGCACGGCTTGGCGTGCGCCATTAGCCTGTGCAGTCGCCTGCAAATTATTAAAGGTAATTAGAGTCTGCCCCTCGTCCACTACCTCACCATCTTTTACCAAAATCTGATCAATCACCCCATTGAATGGCGCCTGAATTGTCTTACGCTGGCCATCAGCAATAACAGTACCTTCGGCTGGCACACCCTTATCCAAAGGAGCAAATAAGGCCCAAAGCATAAAACCGCCAAAGCCGACAAGCAGAATAATCCAGCCAAGACGTGCGTAATGCTTCTCGTCATGCTCTTCATAATCATCATCATTTGCTCTAGCTACTTGAAGAGCAGCAATACGCTCTTGAAGCCAAGCTTTGGAATTTTCGTAAGGTAGTTTTAACATCGTGTTCTCGTAATTTACTTATCACCGGATGTGCTGTCGTCATCCGTATCAATGGCGGAATCATCAGCAACCTTAACAATATTGGCTGATGCTTGAGCGCGCGCATCCGCTTCGGCTTTTGCCCTAGCGGCTGCTTGAGATTCTTGTTGCGCTTTAAATTGAGCTAGATCTTTGAGAACCTGATCGGTAGGACCAAATGCAGAAACCATACCATCACGAAGAACCAGTAATTTATTAGTTTCGCGAATAATGCTTGGACGATGACTGATCAAAATCACTGTCTTACGCATTTGACGCAAACGAATGATCGCTTGAGTCAAGGCAATCTCACCGATGTCATCTAGATTCGAATTAGGCTCATCCAGCACGATCACTGATGGACCGCCATATAGAGCACGAGCTAAACCTAAACGTTGTTTCTCACCACCAGATAAACCGAGACCACCATCACCGATCGGGGTGTCGTAGCCCTCAGGGAGGCGCAATATCAATTCATGTACCCCGGCTAATTTGGCAGCATTGACCACTTCCTCAGCATCAACATCACCAAAGCGGGCAATATTTTCACTAATCGTGCCTGCAAATAACTCAATGTCTTGCGGCAGGTAACCCATATTTGGACCAAGCTCATCTTTATTCCATTGAAAAACATCAGCGCCATCTAAACGAACCTTGCCAACTGCGGCACGCCACACACCTACAAGCAAACGCGCTAGGGTAGATTTACCTGAACCACTCGGTCCAATCACCCCTAAACAATCACCTGCGTTAATTTGAAAGCTGACACTTTTTAGAACCGGCACGGCTACCATTGGCGGAGCAGCAGTCACGCTCTCAACACTCAAAGCCCCTTGAGGTTTTGGCAACTCCATACCAGCCTCGCGTGGAGGATTGTCAGCCAGCAATTTTTGGAGGCGATGATAAGCAGAAACCACACTGCTCCATTGGCGCCACACAGCAATAATTTGCTCTACCGGGGCCAATGCACGGCCTAACAAAATAGAGCCGGCAATCATCATTCCTGATGTGACTTGGCCATAAATCACCAACAAAGCACCTACGCCCAAAATTAATGACTGCACTGCGATTCGTACAAACTTGGTAATCGAGCTCACTCGCGATGCTTTTTGACTTGCTTCAGCTTGGAGTTTTAAGAATTTAATGTGCTGGCTATACCAACGCTTACGCATATTAGGCAACATACCCATCGCCTCAATCACTTCGGCGTTGCGCAAATTATTGGTCGCCATATTGCTAGAGCGAATTGCAGTGGTATTTGCTTCGCTTAGCGGTTTGCGGGACACAATCTCATTCAACCAGGCTAGGCCTACCAGCAAAATCACACTGACAAAAGCAAACAAGCCCATCCAAAAGCTGAACATAAAGATGACTAAGAGATAAACCGGGAACCACGGTGCATCAAAAAATGCAAACATGCCATTGCCAGTTACAAACTGACGAATGGTTGTGAGATCGTTCAGAGCCTGGCCGGCATTCACTCCAGTACTGCGCAGATTTTGCTCGAAGGCAGCGGTGTAGACGCGATTATTTAAGAAGGTGTCCATCTTGGCGCCGATGCGAATCACCACCATGCTGCGAATGTATTCCAAGACTGAAATTAAAGCGAAAAGACCCAACACCATGATGCTCAGCACATACAAGGTAGTTTCATTGCGACTTACCAATACTCGGTCATATACTTCCAACATGTATATAGAAGGAACGAGCATCAAGATGTTGATACAGGCCGTAAAAATGGCAATCGTATAAAAGATGCGCTTAAATTTCACCAGCGCTTCTGTGATCTCATTTTTAGGCATCATCTGCCGGAATCGATTTTGCAAATTCGTGCTCCTGGATTAACCAAGTAAAACAGCTGATTTTAAAGGTTTTACCCCCTACTTTCCCCCTTTTTCCCCTGTTTTCAGCAAGCCAGGAACATCACCCATCGCGCTAAAACTACAGAACAACTGGAAAAAGCTCAAAAATCACTATTTATTTTTATAAAGATAGAATATTAACATTAATTGTGACCTTGATCACAATTTATCGACTAAGCCATTGATATTAATCACTCATTTTTTGATGATCTTACCCCAATACCCTCAATATTGAGGCATAAAAGGCCCCAAAATACCGATCAAGCTGCGTTAGATCGATACATCCACTCTAAGGTATCCTCTAATGGGCGCCAGCCAACCGCCTCAATACAGTCCTCCAACTTAGCAGAATCGCCAGAAAGATTAAAAATCTCATTGGCGCGGACAAACCGGGGGTTCACAGTAGCCACTAAAGAGTGGCCACTAATTTTTTCCAAAGCGCTAATCACTTGATGCAAGGAGTAACTTCGGCCCGAGGCAACGTTATAGGTTTGGCCAGGCACTCCCTGCGCAAGTAGCTTTAAATAGACTTCGCAGACATCGCGTACATCGTTATATTCTCGCAAGACATCCAAGTTCCCAAGCTCAATATGAGTCACCTGAAGATTAAAGTGCTCAACAATTTTAGGAATAATGAAATGCTTGCCGTGCCCTACTCCCGTGTAATTAAAGGGGCGAATAATGACAATGGGCAAACGATCTAAAAAAGGCTGGCTTAAGTATTCCATCGCCAATTTACTCATGGCGTAGTGACTCACCGGAGCGGGCATCTCGGCTTCTGAAGTGGGGCAATTCACATTATTGCCATAGACATTGGCAGAGCTTGCAAGAATAATTTTTTGTGGCGGCTTATCAAGTTGCGATAAGGCGTTAAGTAAATTTAAGCTTCCCAACAGATTGACTCCGTAGTAAGCAAGCTCCTCTTCGCCTGCTACATGACTTATCCCCGCTAAGTGCACCACATGGGTAGGAGCGATGCGTAGCACCTGCTCACGCACATTACCCAAATCTTGGAGGTCACCTTCAAGAGCATGCACCTCATAGTCAGCACCCTTGGCAGCATGAGACAGATGTATCCCCGTAAAGCCATCGGCCCCAGTAATCAGTAACCGCATTTTTAAAATGAATAGCCCAGTTGATTACGCTTGATATCAGCATCGACCATCATCTGGCACAAAGACTCTAATGATGTTTTGGGCTCCCAGCCTAAGATTTTTTTGGCTTTTTCTGGATTTCCAATCAATAGATCTACTTCTGCCGGACGATTAAATTGTGGGTTGATTCGGACAATCGTTTTTCCACTCTGAAGATCAACTCCAAGCTCTTGCTCTCCAGCACCACGCCACTCCAAATCAAAGCCAGCAGCTTTAGCTGCCATGGTGACAAAATCACGAACTGTTTCAGTGCGGTTCGTTGCCAGAACAAAGGTATCCGGCTCTTTGGCTTGCAACATTCTCCACATGCCCTCTACGTAATCCTTAGCAAAACCCCAATCCCGTTTTGCATCTAGATTGCCCAACTCCAATACGGGCGTCAAACCCAATTTGATTTTGGCCAAGGTATCGGTAATTTTTCGGGTTACGAACTCTTGCCCGCGTAATGGTGACTCGTGGTTAAACAAAATACCGCTAGAGGCAAAAATGCCATAGCTCTCCCGATAATTGATCGTCATCCAATGGGCATAGAGCTTAGCTACGCCATAGGGGCTACGGGGATAAAACGGAGTGTCTTCCACTTGCGGAATGGCCTGTACTTTGCCAAACATCTCGGAAGTAGACGCTTGATAAAAACGAATTTTGGGATTGACGATCCGAATAGTCTCTAATAAGTTCACGGGACCAATACCGGTAATTTCTGCAGTAGTAATAGGCTGATCAAATGACACACCCACAAAACTTTGGGCAGCTAAGTTATAAACCTCATCAGCCTTCGTTTTTTCTAATAAACGAATCGCTGAAGATAGGTCCGTTAAATCAAACTCGACTAAATGCAAATCAGGGTGTCGATCAATTCCTAGTTCTTGGATTCGCCAAAAATTAACTGAACTCGTGCGACGATAAGTGCCGTAAACAGAGTAATTTTTATCGAGCAACAATTGCGCCAAGTAGGCTCCATCTTGCCCTGTAATTCCCGTAATGATTGCTACTTTTTTTGCGCCGCTCACAAGCTACCCACCCTCATCAATATAGTTATTTGAAAAACAATTTTTAAGTACGCACTTCCGACTTGCAATAGTCTGCATAGGTCTGTGTTAGTCCATCTAGCAGCTCTTTTTGAGGCAACCAACCCAGCTCTCTGAGCCTTCCAGAATCCATCAGCTTCCTAGGTGAACCATCAGGCTTAGATGTATCAAACAAAATCGCGCCCTGGTAGCCCACTACTTGAGCCATCAGCAGTGCGAGCTCTTTAATTGACAAGTCAGAGCCAAAGCCAACATTGATATGGCTTCGCATTGGCTCCGTTTGTGAGTCATAGATCTTCTTATCTAAATTCATTACAAAAATAGAAGCAGCTGCCATGTCATCAACATATAAAAATTCTCGGCGCGGAGTTCCAGTTCCCCAAATCAATACCTCTGGGGATGCATTGACCTTAGCCTCATGCAGACGCCGCATTAATGCCGGAATGACGTGGCTATTTTCTGGATGATAGTTATCACCTGGACCGTATAAATTGGTAGGCATGACTGAACGGTAATCAATGCCATGGGTCTGGCCATATTGGCGGTTATAGCTTTCACACAATTTAATGCCCGCAATTTTGGCCATGCCATAGGGCTCATTAGTGGACTCTAATTTGCCCTCCATGAGCGCTTCTTCAACCATGGGCTGAGTAGCCAAGCGAGGATAAATACAGCTAGAACCCAAAAATAAGATCTTTTTCGTTCCAGATAAAAATGCTTGGTGAATGACATTGCATTCGACCATTAAATTCTCATAAATAAATTCGGCAGGATAGGTATTGTTGGCATGAATCCCGCCAACCTTGGCTGCAGCCATATAAACCTGATCGGGACGTTCCTGTTTAAAGAACTCAGCAACTGCCTCTTGGCTGGTGAGATCGAGCTCTTTTCGACTACGCGTAATGATGTTGGTATGGCCCATTTGCTTTAAGTTACGCAAAATGGATGACCCAACCATGCCGTTGTGGCCTGCAACAAAAATCTTCGGATTTTGATTATTTTGCATGTGATTTAAATGAGCAAGGGATAAATTACGCCATCACGACCATTATCCCTCAATATGAGCCATTGCCTGCCCTCATTCCCGCAATAAGGAATCAGTCACGCTTTTTGCTAGGTACGGCCATATTCATCATCAAAACGCACAATATCGTCTTCGCCGGTATAAGAACCGCTTTGCACTTCGATCATGACCAGCATCTCTGAATCAATATTTTCCAAGCGATGCTTATGGCCCGCGGGAATATAGGTTGATTCATTCGTCGAGAGAATCAGCGTCCGATCCCCGTTAGTGACTTTCGCTTTACCGCTCACAACAATCCAATGCTCACTGCGATGATGATGCATTTGTAAACTTAAACGGGCATTAGGCTTGACCTCAATGCGCTTGATTTTAAAGTTCACACCTTCTTGCAATATTGTGTAAGTACCCCAAGGACGAGAAACCGTACGATGTAGTTTGACGATTTGATGATCAGCCAACTTCAGTTGCGCCACTACGCTTTTCACATCTTGCGAGCGATTGGCATCGACAACCAATAAAGCATCTGGAGTATCGATCACCATGACATCTTTTAATCCCACTGTAGCCACTAAACGATCTTCGGACTGCACAAAGGTATTGGTTGAGTCAACGAACACACTTTCGCCTAGTGCCCGATTGCCATTAGCATCAGGCTTTGCTAGATCCCGAATCGCAGCCCAAGAGCCAATGTCGTTCCAGGCAAAATCGCCGTCAACCACCACCACCTTGTCTGAGCGCTCCATTAAGGCGTAGTCAATTGAGATATTTGGAACCGTCTCAAATGGAATATCTGGGATCTCTAGAGCCGTTGAGAGCGCGGCTTGCTGGTACATACCAGCCCAGCACATCTCTACATTAGAAGCGACTTTAGGAGCCCAGATTTTTAATTGCTCTAGCAGGGTGGAAGCGCGAAAACAAAACATCCCCGAATTCCACAAATAATTTCCATCGGCTAAATATTGCTTAGCAGTTTCGAGGTTGGGCTTCTCAACAAAGCGATTCACTTTTTTGCCATTGCCCATCGCTTGACCGCACTCAATGTATCCAAATCCAGTTTCTGGAGCGGATGGCTTAATCCCAAAGGTCACCAAATAACCATCATTCGCTAATTGGGCGGCTTTATTGACTGCATTATTGAAATGCTCAAAGTCATCAATTAAGTGATCAGCAGGCAATATCAGCAAAATGATGTCATGACCATATCGACTAATGGCTTGATGTGCTGACAAGGCGATAGCAGCTGCAGTATTACGCGCAAATGGTTCTAATAAAAATAAGCTATTGATACCTGCTTTGAGCTCTACATCGCGAGAAAGAAAATAATAGGCTTGATTGGTTACCGTGAGGACTTGAGGATGATCATTTAGACGCAGGCAAGTAGATAGCTTGGCTGCCCTCAAATAGGTCTTTTCCAGCAGGCTTTGACCATCAGCCAATTTCATAAAAGGCTTCGGATGACCTTCACGGGAAACGGGCCATAAACGCGTTCCAGCGCCGCCAGACAAAATTACCGGTAATAAATCCAGTTTCATCATTTGATTATTGAGTATGGCAAATCAGATATTGAGGCATTAAGCTATAAAACACCGTAAATTGCTCCCATCTATAATGCCAATATGTCAGTTCCGGCCATTATTCGCAATCTCAAAAGGCATTTCAAGCAATTTGCAGTGAGATTGTTTTTCCTGCTAACTCCTAGAATTATCCCACAGCTAAAGCAGCGGCAAATGGGGATTAACTTAATTGGGTACTACCAGGGTGATTTAGGCTTGGGAGAGGCTCTGCGCTACATTGCGCGCGCAATTGACAAGGCATCCATCCCATTTATTGTGCGTAGATTTAGTGCGCCTCTATTGAGCAGTCAAAACAATAAAACCTTAGACCCCTATTTATCGGACTATTGTCAATATCCAATCAACTGCATCACCGTCAATCCCGACTTACTATATCGCCTACCGGCTTGGGTCGGTTTAGCGGAATGGGCAAATCGCTATAACATTGCTTACTGGTTTTGGGAGCTGAAAAATTTTCCGCAGGAGTGGCGCTACGCCCTATCCTTAATTGATGAGATTTGGGTCAACACGGAGTTTATTGCCTCCTCGATGCGCCAAGCGCATAAAAGAGTTGTCAAAATTCCATTTGCAGTTGAATTTGAAAAACCAGACGCGCAATTTACACGCCAATACTTTGGATTACCAGAAACAGGATTTCTGTTTTTAAGTAGCTTTGACTTCAACTCATCTGTGGCACGCAAAAACCCTCAGGCAACAATTGATGCTTTTTTGCTAGCATTCCCGCCTGAAGAAAAAAATGTTTTTCTAATCATTAAATCCATTAACAAACATTTGCACCCCGATACCTTTGCCAAGCTAGAGCAACGGGCAAAAAAGGACAGTCGTATTATTTTTATGGATCAACAGCTCAGCACAGCGCAAATGCGGGGGCTACTCAATTGCGTTGATAGTTATATTTCACTTCACCGCTCGGAGGGCTTGGGGCTTGGCATGGCTGAGTCCATGTACTTAGGTAAACCCGTTGTAGGCACTGCATACTCAGGTAACTTGGAGTTTATGAATCCAAGCAACTCTTGTTTAATTTCCTATGATGAGATTGCTGTAGATCCTGCAGACTATCACTACTCTAAAAATCAGGTATGGGCTAATGCGCACGTTCCTGCTGCTGCTGCTGCATTACAAAAAATTGTGCATGATGTTCCATTTAGAAATATGCTGGGCATGAATGCACAACTCTATATGCGAGAACACCATTCTTTTGCAGTGATGGGCAAAGCGATTTCTGAGCGACTAGATCAGCTACACAAGCTGTACTAACTCTTATACCCTCTTAAAAATAGTAGCCAAGAGCAGGCTTAGCGTGCCGCGATAAGTTTGTCGATATACGCCGCATACCTCAATTAATCGGATACGGTCTTTTAGACTAGCGTTTCTAATTTTTTCAAATAAACGCAAAATTTCCTGATTATTTTTGCTTAATAAGGAAACAGCGCTTTCTAGTGCGGCGGTATTTTTGGTATTCCAATTCCGAAAGCGCCCACCCAACAACATCATGATGGGTTTTACAACTGAGAATATGGAATGGGAACCACCCACTTGGGCTTCCTCATGCTGGCGATATAGCAAGTGGGGAGTTGGGTCGTAGACAATTAAACCATCAGCCCCAGATATCAATTGATATATCCACCAATCATGCAAGGGAACATCTACCGAACCGACTTTTTCGATCAAGCGTTTAGCTGCCAAGTTAAATAACATCGTATTCCCCCCGGCAATACTTTGCACCAGGGCATTACGAAAGCTGGGAGGGAAAACGAATAAAGGAGACATGCCACAGGGCTCTAAAATTTTGTTGACATATTGCGTACGACCGCAATACAAAAACACCTCGCTTGGAGAGTCCTGCAAAGCGGCTGTAGCCGCTTGTAATGCGCTGCTTAATTTGTCAGCCAACCAGACATCATCTTGGTCACAGAATGCATAGTAGTCCGCCTCAATATTAGGATCGCAAGCTAGTGACAAAAAGTTACGGCAGAATCCTTGCTGCGGCCCCTTACGAATATGCAACCTACCAACCGGCCAGCGTGATTGAAAATCATGCAAGATCTCTATAGTGCGATCACTAGAGCCATCATCACTTGCATATACCACCCAATCAGGATGATCTTGCGTTTCAATGGATGCAAGCTGATCAGTCAAATACTTTTCACCGTGATAAGTGCACAGCAGGATTGCTACCACCACAGAGGAATGGGGTGTTTGAATGGAAGGTGTTGGTGTAAAAGTGCTCATCAATTCGATTTCACTCTAAATCAGTGATATGAGAATCAGGCACATAACCACTCACTGAAGCTAAAAGAATGGACTGTATTCCATGCAAGTCTCGTGCTTGGCAATAGCCTTTTAAAGCATCAAGTCGAGAAGTAAATTCTGATAAAGGAATAAACTCCTCATGCGCTTTCATAATCCGTTTATTCTGCGTTTGCTCTGGGTTATCGGCAATTAATAATTCTTCATATAGTTTTTCGCCAGGACGCAATCCAGTAATGGCAATTTCAATATCCCCATCCGGATTACCAACATCGCATACCGTTAAGCCCGATAACTCAATAATGCGTCGGGCAAGGTCCATGATCTTGACTGGATCACCCATATCTAACAAGAACACGTCACCACCAGTAGCCATGGCAGATGCCTGAATTACCAATTGAGCAGCCTCAGGAATGGTCATAAAGTAGCGCGTGACTTCAGCATGCGTTAAGGTCACGGGACCACCCTGCGCTACTTGCTGTTTAAACAGGGGCACCACTGAGCCCGATGAATCCAATACATTCCCGAATCGCACCATAGAGAAAATCGTGTTGCGTCCTGCTTGAGGATGAGTTTTTTGCTCTTGAGCCAAGCCCTGCAAAACTAATTCGGCCAAGCGTTTGCTTGCGCCCATCACGTTGGTGGGTCGCACTGCCTTATCGGTACTAATCAAGGTAAAACTACTCACCCCCTGCTCAAGCGCCACGGATGCAGTGGTCAAAGTACCAAAAACGTTATTCAGAATCCCTTCGACTGGATTCGCCTCTACTAATGGGACGTGTTTATACGCAGCAGCATGGTATGCGGTATGAGGTTTTTCGGCAGAAAAGAGTTCTCTTAAATGAGATTCATCACGCACCGAACCCAGGATAGGCAATAGCTCTACCGATAAAGAACGGTGCTCAATTAATTGTTTTAACTCTTGGTTAACTTGGTATAGATTGAATTCACTTTGCTCAAACAAAATTAACTTGCGAGGCTTCTCCAAAACAATTTGCCTGCACAGCTCACTTCCGATAGAGCCGCCAGCCCCCGTCACCAAGACAACTTTTTCGGTAATATTTTTTTTCAACAAATCAGCATTGGGCTCAACTGGATCACGCCCCAATAAATCCTCAATATCAAGTTCATGAATATCAGAAATCGCAATTTTTCCCTTGGCCATATCTATCATGCTTGGCAAGGTTTTTACTCGGAGTTTTTGAGTTTGAACAAATGCAATAATTTCATTTCGACGACGACGACTAATGGATGGCAACGCCAAAAGAACATCGGTGATCTTGAGTTTAGAAATCAGCTTTGGCAATTTTTCAGCAGAGTAAATACGATAGCCATTTAATACATTGCCATCTAAAGCAGGATCATCTTCTAAAAATCCCAAGATATTCATTTGATGACTCTGTCTTAAAGCACCAACCAACTGACGACCTGTAGAGCCTGCACCATATATGAGAACCCGAGGCAAGTGCTGACGCTTTAATTTAGAACGATAGGCACCGCCCAACCAAAATGCCGCCAGGAGACGAGAGCCACCAATAAAAAGCAGTAGCAAGATTGGCTGAATCAACCCCACCGTACGCGGAACACCAGGCAAACCGATGACTGTGATTAGAAAGCCATACAACAAGCTATAAATACCCACTGCACGAACTAGCGCGACTAATACTGGCAAGCCCGAAAAACGAAAGATGGTTCTATAAAGTCCAGAAATAATAAATATCGGCAATGAAAATAATAGGGCCGGCCAAAATGCGGAAAAAATTTGCCATTCCGTATTCAATGGATTAATCCATTGACCAAGGCGTAAATAGAATGCAAGCCAGACTGTCAATCCAATCAAAGCCACATCCAACAAAAGCGCAATCATTCTTTTGAGGAGCCGAGGCATCGCCAAAAGAAACTGCGTTGTTTTATTAGAAGAGGGAATAATCATGAATATATATAGCCACTTAGTGGGAGACGCCTTTTGCTTTTGCTACCTGAACCGCAGTTAACCAAATGATCTTCATATCAAAAAGGAAATTGCGATGCCTCAAATAGTCATAATCAAATTTTACCTTTTCATTAATGCTGAGTTCATCCCTGCCGTTAAGTTGCGCCCATCCCGTCAGACCTGGAGATAGTCGATCTACCCCTGCTTGTGTCCGTAATGCGATTAAATCAGCTTGATTAAACAAGGCAGGACGGGGGCCCACAAAACTCATATCCCCCACCAATATATTCCAAAGCTGAGGCAATTCATCCAAACTGGACTTTCTTAAAAAGCCCCCAACTGGAGTTAACTGAGACGAAGGATCTGCTAGCAAGTGTGTAGCTACTGCAGGAGTATCTATCTTCATTGTGCGAAGTTTAGCCATCCGAAACACGACATTATTTTTACCCACCCTGTCAGACCAATAAATTGCCGGCCCCGGAGAACTCAATTTAACCACCAGCATTAAGAACAATAAAATGGGTAATAGGAGGATGCTCAAGATTAGAGCAAGTGAAAAATCAAATAAGCGTTTCATTTACGTAAATACCACTTAACAGTGAAAGCGAGACCCTGTTCAAGGGTGAATGGCGGTGACCAACCTAACAAACTCTTGGTTTTCGAAATATCGACCTGCAAACTATCACATAAACGCTGGGCAATTGATCGTTTTCCTATCAAGCTAGCAGCAAGCTTTAGCAGGGCACTAGGAATGGGAATAAGCACAGTGCGAACATGCATGGCTGCTGCCAATTTACGAATCAGACTTGCTACCGAAATATCCTCATCATCTGACACTAAAAATACTTGGTTTTTAGCATCAGGGTGACTGACGGATACCAGAATTAAATCAATTAAATTGCCTAAGAAAACCATGCTGCGCAGATTATGAATACCACCTAGTGGTAAAGGCATCCCAGAGCGAACCCATTTCATCATGCTGGCAAAATTGGCTTTCACTCTTGGACCATAAATCAGTGGTGGGCGAATAATCACCACCTCCATGCCCGTTAATCTGGCAAGCGCTAAGAGCTGCTCTTCCGCCTGCATTTTAGATACTCCATAGGGATCACTTGGCGCAGGATAATCGGCAGGTGTAAAAGGCACTCCTATAGCAGTGGACTCGCCATTCACTTTAATAGAACTCATATAAATAAACCGTTTGATGCCTAGCGTTACCGCCTGCTTGGCCAAAGCCAGTGTGGCATCAACATTCATGGCCTGATACTGAACTAGAGGATTTTCGGTCGCATCTTTCATGACATGGACCCGCGCGGCTAAATGGATGACAACATCCACCCCTTTCAACGCATCACACACATTAGCTTGATGGCTGAAATCTGACACAACGAAATTGTGAACAGACTCAGCAAAGACTGCAGGCTTTCTGGTGCAGGCTGTTACTTGGTAACCCATTGCGGCAGACTGTTCAACCAATGCCCGACCAACAAAACCATTAGCGCCAGTGATTAATAGACTTTTCATAAGCCTTTTCCAAACAAGGCTAAATATAAACATGAAAATAAAAAGATGAATTTGTCGCGAAAGCGTCGGCGACAATTCCAAAAATCTAAAGACAATCTTAACAAACCAAGAGAACCTCCAGCAATCCAAGATCGTACAAAAGGGGCCTTGTCGGCACCAATCATTCTAGCGATCAGCGCTGCCTGAGTTAAAGCCCAACCACTAGAAACCTTACTTGCACGACGCATAAATCCTTTAAGGCCGGCATTAACACCCACCTGATTTTGAGAATGCTGACGATAGTAAATGAGAGCTTGATGATCAATGGTCCAGCGATAGCCTCGTGAGCGTACATAGGCATAGATCAACCAATCGTGCAGGCCTACCTGATTAATCTCTTGACCATGCGAGGCAATAAATTGCTTGATCTCCCAAGCTAGACTGGCTTTAAAAACATAAGTACAACCTGGACCAGCTGCCTCAAATAAATAATCCCAGCGAACCTGAGCTTGGGACTTATTCACTAAAGCAGTTCTACCATCTTCCCAAAAAGCAATGGCATTGCTTGAGTAAGCCACTACCCCCTCTTGTGCCAATACCTGGGTGGCTCTACTTAACTTTTCTGGTGACCAAATGTCATCCTGATCAGATAGACAGACATAATCAAATTCACTCAAATCTACCTCTTGAAAGAGGCGGAAGAAATTCGGAGCCGCACTCCCAAACACTCTTCCATGTGGCAATACCCGTAAACGTACATCGCGAGCTGCTTGCAAATCAAACCAAGCTTCTGTGCCATCACTAGATTGATCAACACTAATAAAGACGGTGACCAAGACACCCTCTTGATTCAAAATTGATGCTAATTGCTCATCTAGCCAAGCCATACCATTAAATGCCGCTAATAGAACGGCGACCTTTGCAACATCTGATCCAGCGGGTTCACGCGACACAGACATCATTGAGCGTTTTTCCTATCTTCATTAAGCTTGGAGTCTGATGGGCAAAAATAAACATAGTTTGGCGCTGGCAAATACGTAACCAAACCCCTTGCACCGCCATAAGCTAGCAATAACAAGATCAAAACAGCGAGTAAGAATCGCCTTTTTTGCTCCACTAGCTGCACTAAAGCCGCACCTAACACCAAAACCACTGGTAACAGCAGGAGATCGGCTAAGCGAGAGGCAATAACCACATTAAAACGAAATATTCCCAAAATCACTATAGCGAGAAAACCTGAAATCAAGGCCATCTTCTTGAGTTCTTGCCAGGCCGGCTGTATTGGCTGGTAAATTTTCCAAACCAATAAAGTTAAAGCGCCAACAAACAAAGGGAAATAAGCAAATAAGCCGGTACTATTTTGTCGATGGTAAATGGCGCCCACTGAATAAGCCATATAGCGCGCATTGGTCTTGTCACCAAGCCACATAAGCATTTCTTGGACTAGACCGGTATAAGCTAGGATCACACCAAATACCCCCAGCGCAATTAATAAGCGAGTGCCGTAGCGATCGTATAAACCCTTTAATAAAAAAACGAGAAAAAAGGTAGCGGCTGATAAATGAAAAGCGCAGGCAAAGCAGAGCAACAATAAAGATTGTTTTCGCCGGCCCTGAGCAAACCAAATCAGAGACCAAAGCGCAACTGACAAGGCCAAAGCAATCCGAATTTGAGTACCCTCATGTAAAAAACTTAGCACCATGAAATATGGCAGTACATATAGAAAACTTAGGGTAGGCACCAAACGCTTGAGAGCAAAAAATTTAATAGACAATGCCAACAATATCAACGCCGCAAAAAAAACTTCAAAAGGCAAAAATAAGGTGCCCAACGCCTGAAGCATGGAATAAGCAGGATCACGAACAAGGCTATGTAGCCCAAAAAAACGTTCGCCCGGACTTAACACCAATGCAGTATTAAACCAACAGTGGTAATTGAAATAATCTCTTGAGTAATGCGTAGTGAGCGCTAGTAACACAATCCAGCAGATCAATAACCCGAGATATGCCTTGAATTGATCTTTATATCGTGTCATTAGCTTCAACAAGGAACTGTCATGACTCATCAAAAAATTGAAATGATGGCGAAAAATAATGCAGACAGGCAATAAGAAAACAGGCGTCCATACAATAAAGATGTACCTGCCTGCTTTAAATTACCCGCATCAATCAGCCGCATAGAGACTGGGTCTTGAATTGCAAATACCAACAAGGTGGCAAAAAAATTCATCATCTGACCGAAGTAGACTGATGTCATGCGCATTTGAGGGTAATAACTCGCAATACCAAACGGGACAAACATTGCAATCACAATTAACACATTTGTAATCGCTGAATAAGCAGCAAGCTTAAGGGAGCAACCCTGAAAACCCCCAATCTCACGCCAAACCTGCACCATAGCTACACGGCGAAACGAGGGATATAGCACTGGAAATAAGGCAAGCTGAACTAGCCGACAAAATGATTGAGATTTGATTAGGAAAAAGACAGCGCCAATACCCACTAGCGAGGCGACAAAGAAGATAAACGCTACTGGAACATGCAACCTTCCAGTTTCAAAAGCAAATGAAAGAACAAAAATCACCAGCACATTCGATATTCTTGCAATGTACTGAACCAAGTTCGACATCGCCAATACTTCGCCAAGCCCCTCTATTCCAGCTACTCGCAAAAAGACTGCGTACGCGTCCATCACAAAACCAAAAATCAGTATCAGGATGAGAAATCCAACACTCATCATTGCAACTAAATCGTAGCTCAAGCTATCAAGCACAACTAACCCACTCTTTCAAATCAAAGTCATAGCACTTAACTACTTTAGCTGGAGCTCCCATAGCAATTGAATTGGCAGGAATCGATTTGGTGACAACAGCAGAAGCGCCAATAATAGAATTCTCCCCAATCTCAACGCCTTTTAAAACACAGACGTTTTCACCTAGCCACACATTGTTGCCAATTTTGACTGGGAAAGTTTGTAATATTTTTTGAGATTGAATTTCTGCTGGGCCAGATAAATGCTCTGGCGCACCCCGATAAATACCGTGGTCATGATCGGAGATGTAGACCTTGCTGGCCATTAAGACATTATCTCCAATGATGACGCTGTCTACTGCGCCGATATGAACATAATCCCCCACCTCGACGTTATCTCCAAAAATGACTTGATTCGATTTCTGACCAAATGCATCAATACGCAAACCAACGCCAGAAGTAAAGCCTCGACCGAAATGAATATTTCTTGCACCGCGAAAATAATAGGGGTAACGAATTAAACGCACCTGGTGCGAAACAAACTTGGAGAGGATCAAATCCCGAATCAAGCGCAGTGAACCAAGAAACCCATAGCGCCTTAAGGTGGCAAGTGTCCCTCTTTCTATCAACACTGATTTACTCCCATTCCCCTTGCCTCTTTTATAAAGCTAACTTGTAGCGATTTTAGTGTGTTTATCGTGCTACCAATTAAAAACTATAAAAAATTTATCAATACGTTTACCGCTCACAATAATGCTCATTTAAAACTAGTAATCAACTACATCATCTGCCAACCATGGATTAAGTGGCTTTATTGGGATATAACTTACCAGTGAGATTGCTGTAAGCCGCCCCCAACAAAATCAACAAAATTGAGTCAATCATGACTGGAAAAATCGCATAGTAAAAATGGCCGATATGGCCCAAGATCACAATCAAAGCTACTGCAGCCGCAGGCGGATGCAAGCAACGCAAACTAAACATCGCCAAAATTGAAAGGCTTACCGCTAGAGGCATTGCCAATAGAGGCTCTGGAATTAGCAAATAGGAGGCAATTCCCACCAAAGCAGAAACGGTATTGCCTCCAATTACAGCCCACGGTTGGGCCATGGGACTGCCAGGTAATACAAATACCAGCAAGGCACTTGCACCTAAGGAGGCCATCAACCATTCACTAGAGCCAGCTAATTCGCCCAGATATTTGGCGATAAGAAATACTGAGGCTAGGCCAACAAAGGCCCCTACGGCTGCCCGCACTCTTTCCAACCAACTTACAGGCGGCTGATCACCACCGAAGTAAAAAGACACACGTTTAAATACGTATTTAAAAGAATGTCTCATAAATTTTCCATAAGTTAATGCGATGTTGAAAATAACTGTGGGCTGTTAATATTTTTTTAATACCCAGTCTTATAACTCGCCAAGCTAACTGTCCTGCCACCATGGCTCGAGTGGATACTGGGATCTGGTAGTGCTCAAAATAAATAGGCCGCATTAGCGGCCTATTTATTTGTCGGTATGAGCTTAGCTCAAAACGAAACTTAAGCTTTTTTAGCGTAAGCAGAGCACCAGCCCTTACCAGCAACTTGCTTACCAGCAAATAAGGAGCAACCGCCGGCAGCAGAACCAGCTTTACCTTGGTACAAAGCGCAGTTATCGCACTGTTGACCAGCAGCGTACTTAGCATACTTTGCCTTATCTACTTTAGAGGCATCAGCCTTATAACCCAAAGCGGCAGCTTGTGGATCAGTTTCAGCAACCATTGCTTGAGCCTGAACTTTACCGTTCAAAGCTAAGGTGCAGGCACCAGCAGCAGACAAAATCATAAATTGGCGACGACTATTTTTCATGGGAACTCCAGTGAGTGAGGTAGAACAAAATTTGCATCTTTGAGGATCATAGATCAGATGAAATTACTCGACTATGACATATATAAGTTATTGATTTATATAGATATTTTGTTGAGAATTGTTCTCAAACAATAAATTGCCTAATCTAATGCCAGCCTTTTAGATTCATACATGAGATCCGCTGTTTCACATGGGCCCCAGAATCTGCCTCTGGGTAGGCTTGAGCGCAATCCAGAGCGTCGCGCTTAAAAGTCGCCTTATTATTTTTGGCGTCTTCTACATTCACATCTGGATAGATAGAGCATCCCAGCAAAACTACTCCTAACAGGAGATTGCTCAGTAACCTTAGAGGGGGCGAGAAGAGACAATTCGCTGCCCCTCTATTTTGCATCTTCATCATTTCCTTTTTGCCCGGGCAAGCCTTATCTTTTCTCTAGGAGCGATAAAAACTCTCTACGCAAGTTGGAATCCTTAAGAAAAGCTCCACGCATCACGCTATTAACCATCTTTGAATCGCGATCTTTTACGCCACGCCATTGCATGCAGAAATGATCTGCATCCATTACGATTGCCACGCCAATAGGCTTAATCTTTTTCTCAAGCATATCGGCTAACTCGACTACGGCCTCTTCCTGAATCTGTGGCCTGCACATCACCCACTCAGTTAAGCGCGAATACTTTGATAAACCAATCAGTGCTGACTCTTTGCTCGGAAGAACGCCGATCCAAATGCGACCCATAATTGGACAAAGGTGATGGGAGCAAGCGCTACGAACAGTAATGGGGCCAATGATCATCAACTCATTCAAGCGACTTACATTCGGAAACTTAGTAAGAGTTGGTTGTTCGATATAGCGGCCATTGAATACTTCCTTAACAAACATCTTAGCCACACGTTGACTTGTATTTTTAGTATTGTGATCACTCTCTGTATCAATTACCAAGCTTTCTAAAACAGCCTGCATCTTTTCAGCTACTTCATCTACCAAGCCTTCCAGCTCACCAGGCTGAATGAATTTAGAGATATTGTCATTTGCATGAAAGCGTGCTTTTTGCGCCTCGATACGCCGACGAATCACTACGGATAGTGGTGTGCCAGCATCACTCTTTTTGGCGGCAACTTTATTAGCAGGCTTAACACTTGAGGCCTTTTTGACAGGAGTCTTGACAACCGTCTTTGCGGGAATTTTTTTAGTAGGCATGTGTATTTATTGTCTCGATGAATTTTGTAATTTACTTTTATTTCTTTTAAATCTGAAAGAAGATGCTGACCACGCAAGCTAAGCCAGCAAGCCATACGATGGAACGCGTAGTTGGCCAATCCGCTACATAGCAAACCAGATAAGCAATACGCGCCAATACAAAACCAATTGCCAATAAATCAATTCGGTCTTGAGGGGCATTAGCGATGGACGCAATGATCACTGACGCAAAAAAGAAAGGGAGAGATTCAAAAAGGTTGGCTTGAGCAGCATTGGCTCGCGCCCGAAATCCTGTCTGCTTAGCAAGCCACTGCCTGGGCATGCCATTGTCATAACCCTCAAAACCTTTTTTAGCGATGCCTGCTGCCACATAAGGAAATAACCCCATGAACAGCACACACCAATACGCAATAGTCATGACTGTCCTTTTTTCTTGGAGCCAATGCGACTTTCTTTGCCGTTCATTAGATTGTGAATATTGCTGCGATGACGCCAGATCAGCAGTAGACAAACTACCAGCAGCGCAATAGCCATAGGTTGAAAGCCAAACAAAAATACAAAATAAATTGGCCCAAATACTGCTGCTGCCAAAGCAGCTAATGAGGAATAGCGCATGAACATCGCCACAATAATCCAGGTTCCCAAAGTTGCTGCGCCCAAAATCCAATTAATACCGAACAAAATACCGCAGGCAGTAGCAACTCCTTTACCACCCTTAAAGCCATGGAAGATTGGGAACAGGTGTCCTAAGAAAACAGCAATCACAACACCACATAACAACCAAGAATTGAGTGTTGATGTTAAGGATTCATCTCCAAGCAATACTCGCGCCAACATCACCGCAAAATAACCTTTGAGCGCATCCCCAATTAATGTGAGCACAGCTGCAAGCTTATTGCCTGTTCGCAGAACATTGGTGGCGCCTGGATTACCGGAACCATAGGAATGGGGATCAGGCAAACGCATGCACTTACTCACCACCACCGCAAAAGAGATGGAACCAATCAGATAGGCAATCGGAATGAGCAATAGGTCTAAAGTTAAATTCATGGGGATATCTTAAACACTTATTACATTCTTGATGATTGCTTGAATCGGCACGCTTTAAGTGCCCCGAGGATGATGCTGCTGATGGATTGATTTCAGGCGCTCTCTAGCTACATGGGTATAAATCTGGGTAGTCGAGATATCAGCATGGCCTAAAAGCAGTTGCACCACCCTTAAATCCGCTCCATGATTGAGCAAATGGGTAGCAAAAGCATGACGTAAGGTATGCGGAGATAAGGCAACGGGGATATTAGCAATGGTAGCGTAGCGCTTGATCAGCGCCCAGAAAGCCTGACGGGTTAAGCCTGTACCTGTGTGGCGCCCAACAAATACCGCGTCCGAAGACTTACCCTCAAGCAATGGAGTTCTGGCATCAGCCAAATAGCGACGTAACCATTGACCTGCTTCACCACCAAATGGAACTAGTCGCTCTTTACCGCCCTTACCATTCACCACCCGAATAACACCTTCATTTAATCCTAGAGCAACGGTCTTTAAGGCAACAATTTCTGAGACCCGCAAGCCACTGGCATACATTAATTCCAGCATAGTGCGATCACGCAATCCAAGTGCAGTCTCCACATCGGGAGCATTAAGTAAAGCAGTGACCTGATCTTCACTCAATGTTTTCGGGAAGCGCAACGCTTGCTTAGCCGCACGCAAACCAATACAAGGATCACTTTTAACTAAGTTCATGCGTAGGGCATGACGATAAAAACGTTTAAATACTGTCAGCCGACGATTAGCAGTAGTTGCCTTATCAGCCCGGCGATGTGCAATATATGCAGTGAGGTTTTTTTCAGCGACACCATAGAGATCGATGCCCGAATCTTTTTGAAGCCACTGAGCTAAGAGCAATAAGTCTCGGCGATAGGCAGACAAACTGTTTTGCGCCAAACCATCCTCCAACCAACAAGCGTCACAGAAGCGCTCAATGGCCTCTTGGCTTGCCGGATGGATGGATGGCACAACTACATTAGTCACGGAAGTTATTAAAGCCTAATGGAGCCTCGCTAACTTCTTTCTTAAGCAATGCCATGGTTTCTTGCAAGTCATCGCGCTTAGTGCCCGTTACACGCACTGCATCACCCTGAATACTAGCCTGGACTTTGATCTTGCTGTCTTTGATGATGCGCACTACTTTTTTAGCCAATTCTGAAGTAATGCCTTTTTGGATCTTCATGGTTTGCTTGCGCTTATCGCTACCAATAGTTTCTTTTTTATCGTCCTTGAGGTAGCGCACATCCACATTACGTTTGGCCATCTTGCCGTAAAGAACGTCACGAACTTGACCCAACTTAAAGTCGTCATCGCCAAATAAGATCAAAGTCTCATCCTTTTGCTCAACTCGGCTATCGGAGCCTTTGAAGTCAAAACGATTGGTAATTTCTTTATTGGATTGCTCGATTGCGTTTTTCAACTCAATCATGTCAGGCTCACACACTACGTCAAATGAGGGCATCTCAAACTCCTTAAATAATCTGGGTAATCAATTCTGCAAATTCAATCAATGCATTGTTACTTTTCAAGTTTTTTCATAATTTACGAACAGAAACTCGAACACGAATAAGATTGTGGCATGAACTCCGCGAAAAATGCGCCCAAACCAGCAAAATTGACCCTCAATTTGGGGCTCAAGCACCGGAATAGCTTTGGCTTAGATTCCACGGCCGAATTGGGTTACGAGATCACATCCGCGAATCAGTTGCCAGCCCTCATGAAAGAGCTTGGGGATAAAAAACTTGGCTGGCGTGTATTAGGCGGCGGAAGCAATGTGATTCTTCCGGAGTCTTTGCCAGGAGCAACTCTGCTAATTAATATTCTCGGTCAAGAGCTTATTAAATCGGATGACAGCAATACCTGGCTCTCAGTGGGCGCCGGCGTTAATTGGCATGAATTGGTTTCCTGGACCCTAGAGAAAGACTTACCGGGCCTGGAAAACCTTGCCTTAATCCCAGGAACGGTTGGTGCAGCACCGATTCAAAATATTGGTGCATACGGCGTTGAAGTTGGGGAATATATCGACAGTATCGAAGCATTTGATTCTGCGGCCCATGCCTTTGTCACTCTCCCACAAGAGGCATGCCAGTTTGCTTATCGCGATAGCTACTTCAAGCAAAATCCCAATCGATTTATCGTGACAAAGGTCGTTTTTAAAATCCCAAAATCTTGGCGGGCACGATTACAGTATGCCGATCTAGCAAAACAATTTTCTGAGCCAAACTCAAGCCCAAGTGCAAAGCAAATTTTTGATACGGTATGTACTATCCGATCTAAAAAATTGCCAGACCCCAAAGACATTGGCAATGCTGGAAGTTTTTTCCAGAACCCGATTATCGACACCGAGCAATACGAGCAATTGATTGAGAAATTCCCAAACCTGGTTTCTTATCCCGACGCTCCTGGTATGCGCAAACTAGCTGCAGGCTGGCTCATCGATCAATGTGGCTTTAAGGGCAAGCGCATTGGTCCTGTTGGCGTTTATGAAAAACAAGCGCTAGTGCTAGTGAATCATGGTGACGGGACATCGACCGATATCCTCAATCTAGCAAAAAATATTCAAGAAGAAGTATTGGGTAAATTTGGCGTGCAACTCGAGATTGAGCCAAATATTCTGTAGCTTTATTTCGGCAATTCAAGCTTAGCAAACTCAACCTCTACTTGACCTTCGGCCAAGCGTACCTGAAATGCATTCTCTGTATTGAGCTCATTTGGATTGCGCACAGCATGCATAGTCTGCCCCTCCTTCGAGTTTGCTTGATTACTCAGAATCACTGCATAGCCACGCTCTAGAGTTCTTTGTGGGTTGAGCATTTCAAGTTGGGACTGGAAGTGGCCTTGGTCACGTTTCCAATTTTCAACCCTAACCAACCATGCTTGATTCAGTCGCTTCTGCCAACCACTAATTTGCTCACGCATACGGTCGGGATTCGGTAGGGCATGACTAAGACGCAAGGCCAGTTGATCTAAGGTTTGCGCTTCGCGCTCTACTCGCTGACTAACTCTTTGCAGCAATGCTTGCATGATGGCATCTAACTCTTGCAGCATTTGATCGCGTCGAGGCGCCGCTAATTCTGCCGCGCCCGTAGGAGTTGGTGCACGCAAATCAGCAACAAAATCAGCAATCGTGACATCGGTTTCATGCCCAACCCCACTCACGATTGGAATGGGTGATTGCGCAATTGCATAAGCTAAATTCTCGTCATTAAAT
Source organism: Polynucleobacter sp. 31A-FELB (assembly GCF_018882405.1). GTDB lineage: Bacteria > Pseudomonadota > Gammaproteobacteria > Burkholderiales > Burkholderiaceae > Polynucleobacter. Next base: position 45,346 of record NZ_JACVOO010000017.1, read on the forward strand.
GCCCAAAGGTCTTCAATGCTGCCACCACCCCTAACTAGCAAAATGACATCAACAGCATTTTCCTTTTCGGCAGCCTTCAGTGCAGAAATAATTCCAGCCGGTGCTTCTGGCCCTTGGACTAATGTTGGGTAAATCACAATGGGTATGTGCGGCGCTCTTCTAGCTAATGTACTCAGCACATCCTTTAAGGCTGCTGCCTGTGGTGAAGTAATGATGCCAATCGCTCTCGGATGGGTTGGGATGGGGCGCTTATTCTCAGCATCAAATAAGCCCTCTTTGGCGAGTTTGGCCTTCAGCTTTAAAAAAGCTTCATAGAGACCGCCCATGCCAGCACGGCGCATGCTTTGGACTGTCAGCTGAATGTCTCCACGCGGGACATAGAAACCGAGATTAGCGGCGACTTCTACCAAATCTCCAGATTGAGGCATAAATCCAACCTGCCCATTACGACCGCGGAACATCACGCAGCGAATCTGCCCCTCTTCATCCTTCAAGGAGAAATACCAATGCCCACTGTCATAGGCCTTGAAATTGGAAATCTCCCCGCTAACCCAAACGGTATCGAAGCGCTCCTCCAAAGAGCTCGCAATGGCGCGGTTTAGATCGCCAACACTGAGGATTTCTCTTGATATTTCCGACATTTTTTCTCTTTTTCTATACCGGCATCAGCTCTTGCGGCCAATAAATATCCACAGAAGCTTATTCGCCCTAAGTCTAAGCCCTATAAGTAAGTAATTACTGACCCAAAACGTCTCATAAAACCAACATATTCTCTGTATCTTGTTGATTTATATCATAAATTTTTAAACTCTATTTTAGGCTAAATCCCATAAAATAGACTGCTATTACCATCAATCAAGGACTTACAACAGATTTTCTAAAAAGTTTTGCACAGAGTTATCCACAGGATGTCTTTGTGAAAACCCATTTTTAATTCAGCTAAAGTACTGAGCTTATGTACTCAATCTTACTGTCTGCTGGTTGGCCCATCTGGCCCCTTCTTCTCATCTCCATAATTGGCCTCGCTATTGTCATTGAGCGCGCTTGGTATTTGCGCCAAATTCACATATTCCCGAAAGATAGTCTGGAAACGGTATTTGGACTGGCAAATGCCATTTCCCAGCAAAAAACAGTCCCAGAACCTGAAATTAGCGCTCTGGGCCAACTTTCCCCTGTAGGCGGCCTCTTTGCATGCATCCTTCATGAAAAAGTCTCTGGCAGCTCTGCAGACTCTGCTTTAGAAGAATTACAAGCCAATGCTCAATCTGCTTGGCTAAAGCTAGAGCGCTATCTTGGCGTCTTGGCAACCATCGCAACCGTTGCACCCCTCTTGGGACTGTTTGGGACCGTTGTCGGCATGATTGAAATCTTTGGCAGTCAGGGCGTCGGCAGTCCTCAACAATTGGCGCATGGCATCTCTATTGCTCTGTACAACACAGCTTTTGGTTTACTAATTGCAATTCCTGCATTGGCCGCATGGCGCGGTCTGCGTGCAATGGCAAATCAACGCCAACATGAGTGCGAAGAATTTACCCGTCAATTATTTAAAAAACTCTATCCATACTCTGCGGATACAAAATGAGTTGGCTAGAAAATAAGCTTCAGCATCGCGGTCAATTTTCATTAGGAATGCATACATCTTCAGTAGAGCCGGAGATCAACCTCATTCCTTTTATTGATGTGCTGTTAGTAGTGCTGATCTTTTTAATGATCTCCACTACCTTTACCCGTTACCAAGAGCTAGCGATCACCCTACCCACTGCCAATGGCGCAGTAAGCCAGTCGGAGGTAAAACAAATTCATATTGCAGTCAGTCGTGATGGACGCTTTGCCATTAACGGCCGGGTAACTGACCGAAGCCAGCTGAGCAACAGCCTCAATGCACTGAACAAAGACAATGCTATCCAAGTCAATATTGATGCGGATGCTAAAGCCCCTCACCAGGCAGTTATGAGTGCACTAGAGGCAGCGCGTGATGCCAACCTAGCCAATATCGTATTTAGCAGTCAAACTACCAAGAAATAATCCAACATACTAGAAGCATTGAGCAAAACAAATCGCCCTTAATGTCATCGCCAAAAAAATCTTCTTTCTTTAATAAGGCTCCCCGGTTTTGGGAAAGGCGTGGGCCAACTAGCCTCATCCTCTGGCCTTTATCTAAGATTTACGGTTGGGTAAATCAAGGCTTAGATTTGGTAAATGATCTGAACCTGGGAAGACCCAAACCAGCGTCAGTCCCAATCATTATTGTTGGCAATATCCGCGTTGGTGGCACCGGTAAAACTCCCATCGTCATTGCCTTAGCTGAGCAACTCGCACGCATGGGTTGGAAACCCGGAATTATTAGTAGAGGTTATGGCGCATCTGCATTAAGCGCACCCCGCCAAGTAAAAAGTGGTTCCAATCCTGCAGAAGTTGGTGATGAACCCGTCTTAATTGCTAAGCGAACAGACAATCAGTTTCCGATTTGGATCCACCCCAAACGGACCCTGAGCATTCGGTCTATGTTGAAACAAGATCCTTCGGTGAACGTCATCATCAGTGATGATGGCTTACAGCATCGAAGCCTGCTACGTTGGCCTGCTCGCGAAGGGGGTCGTGATATTGAATTTGTAGTGCGTGATCAACGTGGCGAGGGCAATGGCTTCTTGCTGCCTGCTGGCCCCTTACGTGAACCTGCATCTCGCGAGCGAGATGCCACTTTAATGACTGGGCCTATATCTCCCTCCAATCACATAGATGAATATTTTTTAGGGCGACGCGCTTTCACACTGGGCAGCCAATTGGGCACACCCTATCAACTAAATAATCCAAGCAATACACAATCCCTATCTTCCATTGCAGACACCTATCTTCCAAACAAGATTACTGCTGTCGCTGCAATTGGTAACCCACAACGCTTTTTTGATGACTTACTAAAGCAGGGAATTGCTGGCAAATGCATTGGTTTAGCGGATCACGCCAGCTACAGCCCGGAATTTTTCTCTGCCATCCATGCTGAGTGCATCCTGATTACCGAGAAGGATGCCGTAAAATGCACCTCAATACAGGACGAACGAATTTGGGTAGTTCCGATGAGTTTAGAGATTTCAAATACATTGGCAGAATGGTTGCAATCGATTTTGCAAAGACCCGATCCAAATCAATACACCTTATAAGAAATAGTAAAGATCAAATATGGACAAGCGATTATTAGAGATTTTGGTCTGCCCTTTGTGCAAAAGTACTTTGCATTTAAATACAGAAAAACATGAGCTCATCTGCAAAGCGGATCGTTTGGCTTACCCCATTCGAAATGACATTCCCGTCATGATTGTTGATGAAGCCCGCAGTCTTTCCGCTGATGAAATTAATTAACCATTGATCAGGTGAAATCCAGTACATGAGCATGAAGCCTCCAGAGTTTTTAGTGGTAATTCCTGCAAGACTGGGATCAACTCGCCTACCTCGCAAGCCGCTCGCTGATATCGGCGGAAAACCCATGGTAATTCGTGTGGCCGAGCGTGCACAGCAGTCAAATGCTCAAAGCGTTGTAGTTGCAACAGACTCACCAGAAATTCAAGCAGCGTGTGATGAACATCGTATTGAGTGTTTGTTAACTAGTGCAGATCACCCTACTGGCACAGACCGTATTGCAGAGGTTGCCCAACTGTTGAAACTTCCAGCAGATACTTTGGTGGTCAATGTGCAAGGCGATGAGCCTCTCATCCCCCCAGAATTAATCAATCAAGTTGCCCAAACTTTGGCTGACAATGCTGCATGCGCAATTTCAACGGTTGCCGTACCCATTACAGATGAAGCAGAAATCATGAACCCCAATGTTGTTAAGGTGGTTCTGAATCGCTCTGCTGAGGCGCTCTACTTCTCTAGAGCCACTATTCCGTTTGTGCGGGATCCAGACTCTGATCGGCCTGTTACCCACTTACGCCATTTAGGCATCTATGCCTACCGGGCCGACTTTCTGCAGGCCTATACCCGTCTTGAGCCAGCACCCCCTGAGCAGGCGGAGGCACTAGAGCAGCTCCGCGCCCTCTGGAATGGCTACCGTATTGCAGTCCACACGGCCAGCAAAGCCCCACCAGCCGGGGTTGATACAGCCGAAGACCTCGAGCGGGTCCGCCGCATCTTGGCCAGCTAGCCCAGAATCTGGTTGCCAAAACGTTCTCGGGGATAATCCTAGGAATTGGTTACACAGGATCCCGAAAAAATACGGGACAATGATGGTCTTCTAAGGGGAAAACAATGCGGTTGATTCTGCTCGGTGCACCAGGTGCTGGCAAAGGAACACAGGCTCAGTTCATTTGCGAAAAATTTGCTATTCCACAAATCTCGACAGGCGACATGTTGCGCGCTGCCGTTAAAGCTGGAACTGAACTTGGCATTGCTGCTAAAAAAATTATGGATGCCGGTGGACTGGTTTCCGACGACATCATTATTGGCTTAGTAAAAGATCGCTTAACTCAGCCAGATTGCAGTAAGGGTTATTTGTTTGACGGCTTTCCAAGGACCATTCCCCAAGCACAAGCCATGAAGGATGCTGGCGTGCCAATCGATTACGTTCTCGAAATCGATGTACCATTTGATGCCATCATTGATCGCATGAGCGGTCGTCGCGTTCACCCAGCTTCAGGTCGCACTTATCACGTCACTTTCAACCCACCAAAAGTTGAGGGTAAAGATGATGTCACTGGCGAAGCCTTAATTCAGCGTGATGACGACAAAGAAGAAACTGTGCGCAAGCGTTTGCAGGTATACAACGATCAAACTCGCCCACTAGTGGAGTACTACTCAACTTGGGCAACTCAAAGCAATGCGGCTGACAAAGTAAAAGCTCCGGCCTATCGCAAGGTCAGTGGTACAGGTAGTGTTGATGACATTACCGCTTCTATTTTTGCGGTACTGAAATAATTTCTTTCCGCAAAAGCAAAAAGGACTGCATTGAACTGACCCACAAAAGTTGGACAGTTTTATTAGGTTAGCAGAAGGGATTGAGTTCGGTATTGCACCGGGCTCAATCCCTTTAGTTTTTGCTTGATCCGATCATGGTTGTAGTAGTGGATATATTCCTTTAACTCAGTTTTAAATGTTTGGACATCATCAAACTTCTTTTGGTAGAAGAACTCTGTTTTCATAATCCCAAACCAGTTTTCCATCACCGCGTTATCTAAGCAATTACCTTTTCTAGACATACTCTGAGTAATGCCTTGCTTGTGTAATTCTTTTTGATAAATCCCCATCTGGTATTGCCAGCCCT
>NZ_JACVOO010000018.1 GCF_018882405.1 Polynucleobacter sp. 31A-FELB
TAACTGGGCAATCTGCTGGAGAGAATCTCCCTTTTTCCAGCGCTCCCACATTAAAGCCTTCTGGGTAGCTGTGTAATAGATTCGAGGTCGTTGTTTCATGAGCAACACTCCTTGCGCTTACGCAGTTAGTAGTGTGTTGCATCGACGGGTTGAAATCAAGGCCGATAGCAGACCCGCAAGCGTTACTTTAAGTAACGCTCAAAAGACAAAACCCCCACCATTTCTGATGAGGGTTTGCTTTTCTGGTGGGCCCACCAGGACTTGAACCTGGGACCAAAGGATTCCGGTTTGTGTAGCTTTCACTACTCCCTGGACTATGCCTTCATCATATGCTCGCGCACTTAGATGGGTGCCGTCTAGTCTCTACACGTTCAAAGTATTTCTACTAAGCTTCGCTCGGCGTTAGCTTGTGCAGCTTTTGGCTGCATTTAGCTTTCTCCGAATTTGACACCATCCCTTATGCAGTTTCCACGCATAAGGCACAACTTTCGCTATGAGTCCTCTGCTCTAACCAACTGAGCTATGGGCCCTAAAACTGTTTTTACTACACACCTTACTGCTGGTGCTTACCACTTCAAAACCACACTAAAACCGCATTTACTACACACCTCGGTTTTTGCTCCGGTGTGTAAGCGGTGTGTAAGCAATTTTGACCACCTAATTCACCACTAACCTCTTGAATCTATTGAGGTCTTTGTCACAAGACCCCTAGGGCTTCTTTCTTATGAGTCCTCTGCTCTAACCAACTGAGCTATAGGCCCGTTAGTCTTTGGTTCAATCTTCTTCGAGGAAGGTCTTGAGTTTGTCGCTGCGGCTTGGATGACGCATTTTTCTCAAGGCTTTAGCTTCGATCTGACGAATACGCTCACGAGTAACGTCAAACTGCTTACCCACTTCTTCGAGAGTGTGGTCTGTGCTCATCTCAACACCAAAGCGCATACGCAATACTTTTGCTTCACGTGGTGTCAATGAATCCAATACATCCTTAACCACATCGCGCATAGAGTCATGCAGTGCAGCTTCAGCTGGAGCCAAAGTATTGCCATCCTCAATGAAGTCACCCAAATGAGAATCTTCATCGTCACCAATTGGTGTTTCCATGGAGATTGGCTCTTTAGCGATCTTCATAATCTTACGAATCTTGTCCTCAGGAATTTCCATCTTGAGTGCCAAGGTTGCAGCATCTGGCTCATGACCAGTTTCTTGCAAGATCTGACGGCTAATACGGTTCATCTTATTGATCGTCTCAATCATATGAACTGGGATACGGATCGTACGTGCTTGGTCAGCGATAGAACGGGTAATCGCCTGACGGATCCACCAAGTTGCATAAGTAGAGAACTTATAACCACGACGGTATTCAAACTTATCTACCGCCTTCATCAAACCGATATTGCCCTCTTGGATCAAATCCAAGAACTGCAAACCGCGGTTGGTGTATTTCTTAGCAATCGAGATTACCAAACGTAAGTTGGCAACAGTCATTTCACGCTTCGCTTCACGCGCACGCTTCTCGCCCGCGATCATTTGCTTGTTCACTTCTTTTAATTCTGGAAGTGGCAATACAACACGAGTTTGAATATCAATTAACTTCTGTTGAAGTTCTTGAATCGCTGGAACATTACGTTGCAACAGTGCTGTGTATGGCTTGTTTTCTTTAAGTAACTTAGCAGTCCACTCAAGGTTCATTGACATCTTAGGGAAGTCTTTTAATACTTCACCACGATTGACGCCAACCTTATCCACCAACAAGCTCACAATGCCGCGCTCGAGTTTCCAAACTTGGTCCACTTGTGAACGCATGGTGTCGCATAACTTCTCAACACTCTTTGCGGTCAAACGGAAACCAAGCAACTCACCACGAATAGCTTCTTGTGCCTTGATATAAGCTGGGCAGTTGTAACCCTCTTTATCAAATGCACGACGCATCTTGTCAGCTTGAGTGCGAACAATCGCAAACTTTTCTAAAGAGATTTGCTTCAACTCTTCTAATTGCTTAGCGTTAGCTGTAGCTGCGCCACCGCCGCCACCGCCGCCTTCGTCTTCACCCTCTTCGCCACCCTCTTCAGAATCTGGGTCAACTTCTGGCTCTTCTGGTCCAAGCTTAATATCTTCCGCATTAGGGTCAACCAATCCGTCTACGAACTGATCAATCTCCATCTCACCACTGGCAATCTTGTCTACGTTAGCCAAGATCTCGCCAATCGTGACAGGGCAAGCGGCCAAAGCCATCACCATGTCTTTGAGGCCTGCTTCAATCTTCTTCGCAATGACGATCTCGCCTTCACGAGTCAAGAGATCAACAGTACCCATCTCGCGCATATACATACGCACTGGATCAGTTGTGCGACCAAACTCTGAATCAACAGTAGCTAAAGCGGCTTCAGCCTCTTCTTCAGCCTCTTCTTCAGAAGTGGTTGCTGAGGCATTCTCATTTAAGAGAAGTGTCTCGGCATCTGGAGCCTGCTCGTAAACAGTAATGTTGATGTCATTTAAAAGACTGATGAGTGTTTCTAATGCATCCGCATCAGACAATTCATCTGACATGACGTCATTCATTTCGCCATGAGTTAAATAACCCTTGGACTTACCCATCTTGATCAATGTCTTCAAGCGGGTACGACGTAATTCTTGTTGCTCTTCAGAACCCAGCTGTTGTGCTGCGAATTCTTTTAAGAGTGCTTTTTCTTTTGCTTTGCGCTCACGTGCTTTTTGACGATCAGTTAATACTGGCTCAGCACCTTCTGCAGGGGCATCCGCCTTTGGCTTGCGGCCTTTTTTAACTTCCTCAGTGGCCACGGTCTCTACTTGAACTTCCTTGGCCTTTTTACCCTTAGCCTCTTTAACTTCTTTAGCCGGCTTAGCTTCCTTCGCCGCTTCAACTTTGCCTTTTTTAGCAGGCTCAAGCTTTTCAACTTTAGTCGGCGCCTTTGCAGGAGCCTTTACTGGTTTGGCTGGAGCTTTTGCTACAGGTTTTGCTGGTGCCTTAGCTGGTTTAGCCGCTGCCTTTACTGGTTTAGCTGGTGCTTTCGCAACCGGCTTAGCCGGTGTCTTTACCTTCGCAACTGGCTTAGCCGCTTTAGCCGGAGCCTTAACTGGTTTAGCTGGTGCTTTCGCTTTTGCTACAGGTTTAGCTGGAGCTTTTGCTTTCGGTGCTGGTTTTGCTGGCGCCTTAGCTGGTTTAGCCGCTGCCTTTACTGGCTTAGCTGGAGCTTTTGCCTTAGCAACTGGTTTAGCTGGTGCTTTCGCTTTTGCCACTGGCTTTGCGGGTGCCTTCGCTTTAGCTACTGGCTTGGCTGATTTAGCTGCTGGTTTTTTCTTAATATTTGGCATTTATTAGCACTTACTCACGTTACTGATGATTGTTCTCGACTGCTAAGGCGCAGCTACTTTGTCCACTTGCCCCAAATTTCTTCAAAATAAAGCGCAAGTGGCTGAATTAAATCGGTTTTTTTCTGGGAATAGAGGATTATAGTCGATTGCGACTTTTTTACCCCCTTCCACACTCAAAATATGGGGTAAATTTCGGGTTTTTCTAGGGTTAAATCAGAAAATTCTTAGGAGAATTTCAATCTTTCGCCCAACTCGCGATATCGAGCCCGGTCTTGCTCTGTAGCAGTGCTTCCAGAGATCTTTTGGGCGATTTCCGTCATTTCCATCTTGAGATGGGTCAGCTCCAGCTTTTTGAATGCCCCCTCAAGATCGGCAACCGCACCATCAAGGTCCAGATCAGATCCCATGACCCGTTTTCTCAATACTTCATAGAGTGGAGCAAGCTCACTGCGAGATAGCTGTTCTTGAAATAAAGCGAATGCGCCAGCGCCTACTGATGGTGGCTTGCCATTCTCACCAGGAATCAATTCAACCTGATCACATTGAGCTAACAAATCCTTCATGAGCTCCAAGGCTTTTTCTGAGCGCAATTCGGAGGCCTGCAGAGCAAGCGCTCTCTTATTGGCATCCAAAGCTTTTCCTAAATGTGGAAACTGAATCAAGACACGCAACATCTGCTCCGCTAAATCCGTAGGGGCTTGAGGTGGTGGAATATTTTGTACGGGCGCTCTTTTAGCCGAGCCTTTAGATGCTTGCCAAGGTGCGCCTTGCGTCCGATTGCCGCTATTAGCCTGCACGAAGTTGGGTGCGCGCTGATTCGTTGTTGCATAAGAGCCCTGTGGCACTGGTGCAGGCGCTACCGTCAACCCACAGAAAGACTCTAACTCTGCAGGCGTTGAATTTGTTCGAATAGCAAGCTCACGCAAGATTTGTGTACGCAATGCGATTGGCGGCATTGATAGCAATAAAGGTTTTGCTGCGTGATGCGTTTGAGCTCGACCTTCAGGTGTTGTGAGCTCGTGTTCTTGGCTGGCAATCTTGAAGAAGAAGCTCGAGATCGACATGGCTTCTTTGATGACTTTTTCAAAGGCAGGTGCGCCATAAGCACGGACATAACTATCTGGATCATGCTCTGTTGGCAAGAACAAGAAGCGAATCTCCTTGTCATCAGACATTAAGGGTAGGCATGCTTCCAATGCGCGCTGAGCGGCACGCTGACCAGCAGAGTCACCATCAAATGAAAATACGATGCGATCAGTTTGACGCAACAACATACGCACGTGATTTGCGGTACAGGCTGTACCCAATGTGGCTACGGCATTGGGGAAACCCAATTGTGCGAGTGCTACGACATCCATATAGCCCTCACATACAAGAACATATTCTTGAGAACGAATTGCTTGTCTTGCCTCAAACAATCCGTACAACGTATTACCTTTAGAGAACAGCGGCGTCTCTGGAGAATTTAAATACTTAGGTTCACCTTGATCGAGAATGCGCCCACCAAAGCCAATCGTCTGACCTTTGGGATTACGAATCGGGAACATGATGCGATCACGAAAGCGATCGTAGCGACGCGCTGTTTGGTTGTTATCGCCTTGCTCACTCTGAATGAGTAAGCCCCCCTCAAGCAAAGTCTTCGCAACTTCATCATTGGCATAGGTGCCAAAAACCGCTTCAAGCCCTTGCCAACCATCAGGCGCATAACCCAAGGCGTAGCGTTTAGCGATCTCACCAGTAAGGCCACGCCCCTTGAGGTATTCAACTGCACGAGGCGCTACTTTGAGTTGTTGGCGATACCAATCTGCAGCTGAACTCATGACCTCACTTAAGGCCACAGTCTGCTGCTGGCGCGCAACGTCATTCGCAGTTCGCTCTTCACGCGGTACATCTAATCCCGCAGAGCGTGCCAAGTCTTCAATGGCATCTACATAACCAAGACCAGAATACTCCATGAGAAAACTAATGGCAGAACCATGAGCACCACAACCAAAGCAGTGATAGAACTGCTTAGTAGGTGATACCGAAAATGAAGGGGACTTCTCAGAATGGAAGGGGCACAAACCTTGATAGTTTGCGCCCGCTTTTTTTAACTTCACGTGCTGCCCAACCACATCCACGATGTCAACCCGATTTAATAAATCGGCAATGAAGGATTGGGGTATGAGAGCCATCAGTAGTAGGTGAGGCTTACTTTTGCTTTACTTGGCGAGCGCAGCTTTTACTAAACCAGAAACTTTGCCCATATCAGCTTTACCAGCTAATGGACCTTTAAGAACACCAATTACTTTACCCATGTCTTGTGGGCCAGCCGCACCAGTAGATGCAACTGCTGCAGCCACGGCCGCTTCCACTTCAGCATCGGATAACTGTGCGGGTAAGTAATCTTGCAGAATGACCATCTCAGCTGCTTCAATTGCGACTAAATCATCACGATTAGCTTTTTCAAATTGAGAGATGGAGTCTTTGCGCTGCTTAATCATCTTCTCAACGGTAGCGATCACACTCGCATCATCCATCACAATGCGATCATCTACTTCACGCTGTTTGATAGCTGCCAGCAAAAGACGAATAGTTCCAAGGCGCGCTACTTCTTTTGCACGCATTGCGTTTTTCATATCTTCGGTGATTTGATCTTTCAGACTCATGGCATTTTTCCCGGTATTCAGTATCTAATAAATTGCTGGCGATTCAAAAGCAAAAACCCGCTGCGTTTCACCGTCAGCGGGTTTCAAAGCCTCTCGGTGAGGAGAGCTTTTAAATTCGATTAGTAAAGCTTTTTAGGCAACATCTGGCTGCGAATACGCTTGTAATGGCGTTTAGCAGCAGCGGCCTTTTTACGCTTACGTTCAGCCGTTGGCTTCTCGTAGAACTCGCGGGCACGCAAGTCTGTCAAAAGACCATTTTTTTCAATGGTGCGCTTGAAACGGCGCAATGCCACTTCAAAAGGTTCGTTCTCACGGAGGCGGACTGTAGTCATACTTGTTTAACTCGTATATGCTCGAAAAATATCGAAAAATTAACTGAACAGCGATTCTAGCACGACCAAGCAAAAAAATGATTGTTTTAGGCATAGAAACTTCTTGCGATGAGACCGGGGTGGCCGTATACAACACCTCCCCCTGGGAAAACCACGCCCCAGCCCATCAGGGCATCCTAGGACAGGCTTTGCACTCCCAAATAGCAATGCACCGGGATTACGGGGGCGTTGTCCCAGAATTGGCCTCTAGAGACCATATACGACGGGTTTTACCCCTCTTGGACGATGCTTTGCATGAGGCTGGGCTCAAATTAAAGGATATTGATGCTGTTGCCTATACCCAGGGCCCCGGCTTGGCTGGCGCACTGCTTGTAGGAAGCGCTTTTGCTAAATCCTTGGCCCAAGGACTCAATTTGCCATCCATTGGGGTGCATCACCTTGAAGGACACCTGCTTTCTCCGCTTTTAGGGGTTTCAGTACCGGAATTCCCCTTTATTGCCCTTTTAGTCTCGGGTGGACATACCCAGTTAATGCTGGTCAGTGAGGTTGGCAAATACCAGCTTCTAGGAGAAACCTTGGATGATGCCGCTGGCGAGGCCTTCGATAAAACGGCCAAGTTATTGGGTTTGGACTACCCGGGTGGTGCCGCCATCTCTAAATTGGCAGAAAAAGGGCAATCTGGACGATTCGATCTGCCTAAGCCAATGTTGCATTCAGGAGATTTAGACTTTTCTTTCTCTGGACTCAAAACAGCTGTTCTGAACCAGGTGAAAAAATTTGAGGCATTGGGCATTACTGATTCTGAAGAAATTGCAAAATTTCATGCAGACCTCGCACGAAGTTTTGTCGACTCATTGGTGGCGGTGCTGGTTAGCAAATCAGAGAAGGCGCTCAAGCAAACTGGCTGCAAACATTTAGTGCTTGCTGGTGGTGTGGGCGCCAATTTGCAATTACGCGCAGCTCTCAATGCCAGCGCCAAGAAGAATCGATTTGAAGTGCACTATCCACCAGTCGATCTCTGTACCGATAACGGGGTGATGATTGCATTTGCTGGAGCACTGCGCATGTTGGCAGAAAATAATGGCTCAACTACTTCGGGTGCTTTTGATATCAAACCCCGTTGGGATTTGGCGAGCAATAATCTCGCTTAAGTAAATCTCGCTTTAGTGCTGCTTACTTAGTCAGACTAATTTTGGCGTAGGCGCTGTGATTGTGAATCGACTCAAAATTCTCAGCCTCAACCACTAAAGACAAAATACGATCATCGCCTTTAAGTTGGCCGGCAACATCGCGCACTAAGTCTTCTACAAACTTTGGATTGTCATACGCACGCTCAGTAACCCACTTCTCATCAGGGCGCTTGAGCAAGCCCCACAACTCGCTAGAGGCTTGGCTCTCAGCGGCTGCAACTAAATCTTCTACTGTCATCTTAGTCTGTGGATCAAGCTCAACAGACATCGTTACATGTGAGCGTTGATTGTGTGCGCCATATTCAGAAATCTCTTTTGAGCAAGGGCACAAACTCATCACTGGAACTAAGGCGCGGAGGTTTAACTCAACGTCGATTGCGCCAGACGCATTTTGTTTGGCTTTGGCAGTCCAAGTTACCTCGTAATCCATCAAGCTTTCAACACCAGATACTGGTGCAGCTTTTTTGACGAAGTGGGTATAAGTAAATTGAATGCGACCTTCTGTTGCATTGAGTAGCGGCAACATCTCACGCACCATTGCAACTACAGATGCGCTATCAATAGGCTCATTATGTTTTTGTAAGAGCGCAATGAAACGGGACATATGGGTGCCCTTTACATGCGCAGGCAAAGCCACATCCATTTCAAAATTACCAACAGCAGGCATGACGCCCGTCTGAGTGCGAATAGTTAATGGATGACGCAATCCCCGAATCCCCACCTGCTCAATTGGCAAAGCACGCTCATCATGCGAGGATTGAATATCCGGCATAGCTTGCGGTTTGAGAAAAGCGGTATTGATGTCGTTCATAGCTCTATTTTCAGGCAAAAATGACTTATTTGCCTGCGGCCACAGGATTTGTAGCAGTTTTCATGGGGAAACGCAGAGAAATAGCCTTTGCAATCCCCTCAGAGTCCAGGCCGCACTTACTCATCAAGAGTTTGTAATCGCCATGCTCCACGAATTCATCTGGAAGACCTAGTTGCAATAGGGGCATATTGATACCCATAGCAGAGAGCGCTTCTAAGCAAGCACTACCAGCACCACCCTGAATTGCACCATCTTCGATCGTCACAAAATAATCATGGTCTTGCGTCAAAGATTTAAGAAGTTCCAGATCCAATGGTTTTACAAAGCGCATATTGGCAACTGAGGCATCAATTTGTTCGGCCACTTCAAGTGCCGGGTAAAGTAAAGTTCCGAAAGCCAAAATTGCTATGCGCTGGCCTGCAGGTGCATTGGACTTGCGGCGTAATTCACCCTTGCCCAGTGGCACGGTTCGCAATTCTATTGAAGGAATAGTTCCAACGCCAGAGCCACGCGGGTAGCGAACTGCGCTTGGATGTGGCTGATGGAATGCCGTAGTCAATAAATCACGACACTCTGCTTCGTCAGCAGGCGTCAATACCAACATATTTGGAATGCAACGCAAGAACGGAATGTCATATGCGCCAGCATGCGTTGCACCATCCGCACCAACTAAACCAGCACGATCCAATGCAAATAACACCGGAAGATCCTGAATCGCCACATCATGAATCAGTTGATCGTAGGCACGTTGCAAGAAGGTTGAATAAATCGCCACCACGGGCTTCATACCTTCGCATGCCATACCAGCGGCAAAAGTCACTGCATGCTGTTCAGCAATACCGACGTCGTAATAACGCTTCGGGAAATTCTGCTCAAACTCTACGAGACCAGAACCTTCACGCATTGCTGGCGTGATGCCAATTAATAATGGATCGGCATGCGCCATATCGCAGAGCCACTCACCAAATACTTGAGTAAAGGTTTTTTGAGAAGGGGTAGCAGACTTCTTCACACCCTCTTCTGGATTAAATTTGCTTGGGCCGTGATACAGCACAGGATCAGCTTCAGCTAACTCATAGCCCTGACCTTTGCGAGTCACGACATGCAAGAACTGCGGGCCACGCCCCTCAAGCGCCAAGCGGCGTACGTTTTGCAACATCGGAATGAGCGCATCTAAATCATGACCATCGATTGGGCCGAAATAGTTAAAACCAAATTCTTGAAAAATCGTAGATGGTGAAACCATACCCTTGGCATGATCTTCCAATCGTTTTGCAAACTCACGCAATGGAGGGGCTATCGATAAGACGCTATCAATACCCTTCTTCGTTGCAGAGTAAATATTGCCACTCAATAATCTAGCCAAATGTCGATTGAGCGCACCCACTGCTGGCGAGATCGACATATCGTTGTCATTCAAAATCACTACCAATGGCAAATCGTCATACACACCAGCATTATTCATAGCTTCAAATGCCATGCCACCAGTCATCGCGCTATCGCCAATCACCGCAACCGCAACTTGCTTTTCGCCTTTGGTTTGAAAGGCGCGCGCCATACCCATTGCCGCAGAAATACTCGTTGAGGAGTGTCCAGTGCCGAAGGCATCGTATTCACTTTCAGCGCGTCGTGGAAAACCAGATAGGCCTTCAAACTGACGCAAGGTATTCATGCGCTCACGACGACCAGTCAAAATTTTGTGTGGATAGCTTTGATGACCCACATCCCAGACAATTCGATCCTGCGGGGTATCGAAGACATAGTGCAGCGCAATCGATAACTCAACCGTTCCTAAATTAGATGAAAGGTGTCCGCCCGTTTTAGAAACAGAATCCAATACAAACTGACGCAACTCGTCTGCGAGTGCAGGCAGTTGCTCACGAGGAAGTTTTTTTAAATCTGCAGGAGAGTGAATGGAATTTAAAGTCATCAAATCTTCAGTAATCTTATTTGCCTCTATTAACTACGAATAGAGCCAAATCTTTCAGGGCTTGGGCCTTAGGACCAAAACTCTCTAAGCTAGCAATTGCAGTTTCTTGCAAATCTTTTGCTGCCTTCTGTGCATAGTCTAAACCCATCAAGGTGACATAGGTTGGCTTGTCATTAGCGGCATCTTTCCCAGCGGTTTTACCCAAGGTTTGACTATCTGCTGTGGCATCAAGAACATCATCCACAATTTGAAAGGCTAAACCCAAAGCTTCGGAGTAATTTTGGAGATGCTGCATTTGGATAGGATTCAATTTGGCAGCAATACCGCCCATCTGGACCGAACAAGAAAGCAGAGCACCGGTTTTCATGGCATGCATTTGCTTTAAGCCGGCGAGGTCTAATTTTTTACCAACGCTATCAAGGTCAATTGCCTGGCCACCTGCCATTCCACGCGAACCAGATGCACTAGCTAAGGCGCTGATCATGGCCAAGCGTGTATCTGCATCACACTGTGCGCTTGCCAATACTTCAAATGCGCGAGTCTGCAAGGCATCACCTACTAGTAAAGCAGTTGCCTCGTCATAAGCCTTGTGTACCGTAGGTCGACCACGACGTAAGTCATCATCATCCATACAAGGCAAATCATCATGCACCAAGGAATAGGCGTGGATACATTCGATTGCCACAGCAGCAGCATCTAGTGCGCCTTGATTTGTGTCATCACTCAATGCACCAGCCGCATAAACTAAGAGAGGACGAATGCGTTTACCACCACCTTGAGCAGCGTAACGCATAGCTTCATGCAAACGCGCAGGATTGGTATTGGCGGCATCAAGCAAATTGTCTAAAGCCAATTCAGTTCGCTGCCCGTGAGCGCGAACCCAATCCTCGAATGAAAACGTGCTGTTCATAAAGAATTAATTTACGCGTGACTTATGCTTCAAATACCCGAACTTGCTGCTCGACTTGAGCAAGCATGGCTTGGCAATGCTTCAAGAGTGCCGCGCCTCGTTGGTAAGCCAAAAGCGTCTCTTCCAAGGAGAATTTGCCTGACTCCATGTCAGAAATCAGCTTTTCTAGCTCCTTTACAGCCTGCTCGTAACGCAAGTTGGGGTCGATTTGAACCTCAAGACCGGGTTTCTGACCCTCAGATTTCTTCGCTGGCATTGGCTTATTTCCTTCAAATTTCTTACCTGTGTAGCCCTACATATTAAAGCGAGACGGGGGTCAGATGGGTATAATCCCCTCCTTCCTTTCCAATATCGATCCGTCGATGGTTGGATTGGTTATTCCGCTTAGCTTCGGCTGACGTTTTCGGGGGTGGGGAGAATGACTAATCTGGCTACCGCGCAGCAGCTTGCGCCGTCCAATTTACAACTGCCGGTTTCGGCCTATTTTGACGTTGATCTCTATCAGCGTGAAATTGAACTGCTTTTTAAGCAGGGCCCAGGCTATGTTGGTCACGAACTCATGGTTCCTGAGCTTGGCTCTTATCAAACCTTGACCTCAGAAAATGAGGGTCGCCTGCTGGTTCGCAATGCCCAAGGCGTTGAACTTCTTTCCAATGTCTGCCGTCATCGCCAAGCACTCATGCTCAATGGCAAAGGTAAGGCGGACAACATCGTTTGCCCTTTGCATCGCTGGACCTACGATTTAAATGGTCAACTCATGGGTGCGCCCCATTTTGAAGATAAGCCTTGCCTCAATTTAGGCAAATCGCCCTTACAGAATTGGCAAGGACTCTTATTTGAAGGTCCGCGTGATGTACGCACTGATCTAGCCAAACTCGGCGTAGCTGATGATCTTAATTTTGAAGGTTATGTTCTGGATCACGTTGAAGTCCATGAATGCAATTACAACTGGAAGACTTTTATCGAGGTCTACCTTGAGGACTATCACGTCGTTCCGTTTCATCCTGGTTTAGGTAAGTTTGTTTCTTGCGAAGACTTGCGTTGGGAATTCGGAGACTGGCACAGCGTACAAACTGTGGGCATTCACAAAAACTTAGAGAAGCCAGGATCACCGGTTTATCAAAAGTGGCATGAAGCGGTATTGCGCCACCATGAGGGTAAGACACCGCGCCATGGTGCTATCTGGCTGACCTACTACCCCAATGTGATGGTGGAGTGGTACCCAGGCGTTTTATGCGTCTCTACCCTGCACCCAATGGGTCCAAACAAGACACGCAACATCGTCGAGTTTTATTACCCAGAAGAGATTGCTCTTTTTGAGCGTGAGTTTGTAGAGGCAGAGCGTGCAGCCTACATGGAAACTTGCATCGAGGATGATGAGATTGCGGAACGTATGGATGCTGGTCGCGCCGCCCTGTTAGCACGTGGTCAAAATGAAGTCGGGCCATATCAAAGCCCGATGGAAGACGGCATGCAGCATTTCCATGAATGGTACCGTCGTGCCATGAACTATCAGGGCGCATAATTCAGTAACACCCATCGCCAACATTAGGAAGCCATCATGACGCCTCTCATTACTGCAAACCAGTTAGAAGAAATCCTCAATAGTGGCGAGAATGTTTTGCTATGCGATTGCCGCTTTGATTTAGTCGACCCACTAGCAGGCAGAAAGTCTTATTTAGAGGGCCATATTCCAGGCGCACTCTACGTCGATCTAGATCACGATTTATCTGGCACTAAGACTGGTAAAAACGGTCGGCACCCACTACCAACACCTGAGGCCTGGGCACAAACAAAATCCCGTTTAGGAATGGATTCAAAAACTTTGGTAATCGCCTACGACAATCAAGGCTCTGTATATGCCAGTCGCTTGTGGTGGATGCTCAAGGCCACTGGTCATGCCAATGTTCAGGTATTGGATGGTGGCCTAGATGCTTGGAATGGCCCAATCGGCACTCTGCCACGCCAGCCACAAGCCACAAGCGCTCCTGTCGCGGCTATGCCTTATGTTGGCTTGGTGACGGTAGAAGAGGTTGTTCACAATCTTCAAGCCAAAATCAATGTCGTTGTTGACGCTCGTGCAAATGATCGCTTTCATGGTCAGAATGAAACATTAGATCCAGTTGGTGGACACATTCCTAACGCGATCAATTATTTTTTTAGAGAAAATCTCACTGGCAAATCATTCAAATCTGCGGAGCAGTTATTCAAAGATTTTCATGGTCTTTTAGGAGCCACCAAACCCTCCGAAGTAATTCACCAATGTGGCTCTGGAGTAACAGCATGTCATAACTTGCTCGCCATGGAAATCGCTGGCCTCAAGGGTTCACGTCTATATGCAGGTAGCTGGAGTGAATGGTGTGCCGACCCAAGTCGGCCAGTTGCTCTTTAATGCAGTAGCGAAAGTAAGATTACAAAGCAAACGCCGCAGGCAATCAAAATCGTTTGACGTAAAGACTCGGCCCAATGTGGGCGGCGATGCATTTGTGGAATGAGATCGCTCACTGCAATGTAGATAAAACTACTTGCAGCAATCACGAGCAAGTAAGGCATTGCTGCATGCGCCCTCTCTAAAAAGAAGTAAGCCAATACGCCACCCACTACTGCAGATAAGCCACAAATGAGGTTGTACATCAATGCACGAGTGCGAGTAAATCCTGCATTGAGCAATACGATGAAATCCCCAATCTCCTGCGGGATCTCGTGAGCAATGATGGCAATCGCAGTAAAGATGCCAACTTGATAATCAGCCATGAATGCAGCAGCAATCAAAACACCATCAACAAAGTTGTGCAATCCATCACCGACCAAAATCATCCAACCACTTCGACCCGCTACTTCAGCATCATGACCGTGATGATGACCATGACCATCGCCTTCATGGTGATGGCTGTGGCGTAGTAATGCAATTTTCTCAAGCAAGAAAAAGCCTAGGAGTCCTGCCAGCAAGGTTGCGAATAACAACTGGGGATTCACCCCCGCCATCGTAAATGCCTCAGGCAGAGAATGCAGTAAAGCAGTGGCCAGCAAAATACCAACTGACACACTAACCATGCTGTGAACCATCTTCGACAACAATGACAAAGAGAAGCTCGCGGCAACAAGAACGCTAACAGTTCCAGCTAGCGCCGTTACCAACAAGATGCTTTGCAGTACTGACATGAAAATTACGCAACCCCGTTTTGTTTAAACCAAGCAATGCACTTTTCCCAACCATCTTTAGCGGGACCTTCGCGATAAGTAGCTCGGTAGTCAGCATGGAAGGCGTGCGGTGCGTCAGGGTAGATTTCAAAACGACAAGCTTTCGCGGCTGGATTTTTTGGAGCTGCTTTTGCAAGCGCTTCACGCATTTGCTCAACACTCTCTAAAGAGATGCCAGTATCAGCACCGCCATACAAGCCCAGCACCGGCGCTTTCAGATCGGCAGCGATATCTACTGGATGGCGCGGATTGCCTTCTGTTTTCTCACCAATGACGCGACCATACCAAGCTACACCAGCCTTAACCTGAGGCAGCGTGGCTGAGAGCCAAGTAATGCGGCCGCCCCAACAAAATCCAGTGACGCCCACCTTTTTCAAATCGCCACCATTCTTGCCAGCCCAGACCAAAGCTGCTTGCAAGTCATTCAGAACTTGCGTATCCGTAGTTGGGGCAACAATATTTTTCTGAATCTCGGCAATCGTGCCGTAAGTATTTGGATCGCCGGCACGTGTAAAGAATTCTGGGGCAATCGCCAGATAACCTAATTTCGCAAAACGACGTGTGACGTCAGCAATGTACTCGTGCACACCAAAGATTTCACTAACCACAATCACGATTGGCAAATTGCCTTTAGCTTTCTCTGGACGAGAAACATAAGCAGGCAACTGAAAGCTTCCGACTGGGATCATTTGTTCGCCAGCCTTAATGCCGGTAAAGTCTGTCTCAATCGCCGCAGCTAAGACTGGTTCAGAGGCAGCAACAAAGCCAATACCCATAGTTGTTGCAGTAATAGCAGAGGCTTTCATAAAACCCCTTCTATTGCTAGACACTATTTTTGAATCTTGATCTTTTTTCATTGTCATTTTTAGTCTCCTGATTTAGTGCGCTTCTTCCCAATTATCGCCAATCCCAATACCAACCACCAAAGGAACCTTTAGATCAGCCACTTTACACATCAAGTCTGGTAGCTTTGCCTGCAAGAGCTCCAGTTCATCAAAGGGTACGTCAAATACCAATTCATCATGCACCTGAAGCAGCATACGGGTCTTGAGCTGCTCTTTTTCCAGCCAGTTCTCGACAGCAACCATGGCTAGCTTAATAAGGTCAGCTGCCGTTCCTTGCATTGGCGCATTAATCGCAGCCCGCTCCGCACCCTGGCGGCGAGGGCCGTTTGAACCCTTAATCTCAGGGAGCCATAGACGTCTGCCAAACACCGTCTCAACATAGCCATTCTCTCTGGCCTCCAAGCGAGTACGCTCCATGTATTGAGCAACTCCTGGATAGCGATCAAAGTACTTGGCAATGTAATTTTGGGCTGCTGAACGCTCAATACCCAAGTTACCTGCCAGGCCAAAAGCACTCATGCCATAGATCAAACCAAAGTTAATCACCTTGGCATAACGACGCTGCTCTGAAGTAACGCTTTCCAGTGGCACACCAAAAATCTCAGCGGCGGTGGCTTGGTGCACATCTTTACCGGCAGCAAATGCAGCTAGTAAATTTTCATCTTCTGCAATGTGCGCCATGATGCGCAATTCAATTTGAGAGTAGTCGGCTGAGAGTAACTTGCAACCTTCAGCCGGAATGAACGCCTCCCGAATACGGCGGCCCTCTTCTGTACGTACGGGAATATTTTGCAAGTTCGGATCGCTGGAAGCCAAACGCCCCGTCACTGCTGTCGCTTGAGAAAAGCTCGTGTGCACTCGTCCCGTCTTAGGGTCGGCCATGCGTGGCAGCTTCTCAATATAAGTCGACATCAATTTAGCGAGACTGCGGTAATCCAAAATACGTGCAGGCAGCGGATAGTCTTCAGCCAGTTTTTGCAAAACCTCTTCATCGGTTGATGGCGCGCCCGATGGCGTCTTTTTAATTACTGGGAGCTCTAACTGACCAAACAAAATTTCTGCGATCTGTTTGGGTGATTGAATATTGAAAGGTTGCCCTGCAAGCTGATGAATCTCACCCTCCAAAGCTAACAAACGTTTGCCAACCTCTTGACCCTGCTTAGACAACAACACTGAATCAATCCGAATCCCATTGCGCTCCATGATGCCAAGGACACGCATTGCTGGCATCTCAATATTTTCATAAACATAAAGAAGGCCTGGACTCTCCTGAATTTGGGGCCACAAAGCTAAATGTAAGCGCAAGGTAATGTCCGCATCTTCTGCTGCGTAGTCTGTAGCTATCTTCAGGTCGACTTGATCAAAGCCAATCTGATGCACACCCTTGCCACATACCTCTTCATACTTAATGGTCTTCATGCCAAGATGTCGCTCGGCTAAGTTATCCATGTTGTGCGGCATATGCGATTCCAGCACGTAAGACTCCAGCATGGTGTCAAACGCAATGCCTTGCAAAGTAATCCCATAGTTCGCAAAGATGTGGCTGTCGTACTTGAGGTTTTGACCCACTTTCAAATGCGAAGTGCTTTCTAACCAAGGCTTCATGCGCGCTAAAACTAATTCGCGACTGAGTTGAGTTTCTCCATTACGGTGCGCCACGGGGATGTAGCAGGCCTCTCCAGGAGTGACGCAAAGCGAGATACCCACGAGCTCAGCAGCAAGCGCATCTAAGCTCGTAGTCTCAGTATCCACAGCCGTAAGATCAGCGCCTTCAATTTTTTTAATCCAGCGATCTAATACTGCTTCATCGACAACACATTCATAGTGTTTTTCAATCGCACCTTGCAGATCAGTCGTTTCTTGGGATAAAGCGGTTGTCGCCTCTGTAGCGGTGGGGCCAAACTTTTTGGTCGCGGCCTTTACATTTTCTTCAGCAGTATTTTTGATGGGGCTACCAGCCAAATCAAAACCACTAGCGGCTTCAGGAGCTGCTCCACCCAATTGCTTCTCCACATCACGCAGCCAAGTTTTAAATGCGTAGCGCTCAAATAACTCTCGCAAGAGTGGTGCATCTTCTGGTTTTGCATGCAGATCATCCAAGCCTGGAAGATGAGGGGATAAATCACAATCCGTTTTGACGGTAATGAGTTGACGTGCCTTTGGGAGCCACTCCAAACTATTGCGCAAGTTCTCGCCAACAACCCCTTTGACTTGATCGGCATTCGCCATCAAATTATCTAAATCACCAAACTCAGCCAACCATTTATTAGCCGTTTTAGGGCCTGCCTTAGGAACGCCCGGTACGTTATCGACCGTATCACCAATAATCGAAAGGTAATCTACGATGCGCTCGGGTGGCACGCCGAATTTTGCAATGACACCATCAATGTTCAGCTTTTCATCAGTCATCGTATTAATCAAAGTGACGGATGAATTCACCAGCTGAGCCAAATCTTTATCGCCAGTAGAAATAATGGTTTCCCAGCCAGCTTGAGTGGCTTGGCAAGCCAAGGTGCCAATCACGTCATCAGCCTCAACCCCGGACACCATCAACACTGGCCAGCCCAAGGCCTTCACCATGGCATGAATTGGCTCAATCTGTTTGACCAAATCCTCCGGCATAGGGGAGCGGTGCGCCTTGTACTCAGAGTACATTTCATCCCGGAAAGTCTTGCCCTTGGCATCGAAAACACAGGCAATATGGTCAGCCTTGAGTTCTGAGCGAGCCCGACGCATCATATTGACCATCCCATAGATTGCCCCGGTTGGGTCGCCCGCCCCATTTCTGAGGTCTGGCATGGCATGAAAGGCGCGATAGAGGTAGCTAGAGCCGTCTACCAACAAGAGTCTATGTTTAGTCATACCGCAATCGTACAATCTAGTTGCTAACTGCCTACAGATCAGGTTCAAATCCCCCTGAAAAGAGGCCTAAAAAGGTGAAAAATGATGCACGCTCTAACTAACTTACTCCACTCTTCTTTGAGCCAAACCCTTGTTCTGACAAGCTTTTTTGTGGCTTTTGCCTCTTTTGGCCTGAATTCAGCGCACGCCCAAAATAATTCTCAAGCGCTGAGCCCATCCGAGCTACAGCGCATTAATAATCAGCCTTTGGCGCCCGCAGTCAACGCATCACAGGTGACAAACGCGCCTGAGACTCGTAAACCGAGCTTTCAGCACAAAGAAGTCACCGGCACCGAAGTTACTGAATACAAGGATGCCAATTCACCCACGCAAGTGGATGTGAAGACGCGCTACACCAGCTATGAAATGGCGCCTCCGGCAACGGTGATGCCTGGCGTACCAAAAGAAACTGATCTGATCAGCGTACCGAGCATCAGCATCCCTTTTTAATTTCTAGTCATGGCCGTCTTCACCCCCATTGAATTAAGCGATATCTCCGCTTGGATCTCAAATGAATTTGATATTGGGCAGGCCACTGACATTCGTGGAATTCATGGTGGCATCGAGAACTCCAATTTTTTTCTCGACACTGAAAAGGATGGCAAGAAACAAGAATGCGTTCTAACTATTTTTGAAAGACTGTCAGCAGAGCAACTTCCGTACTATTTAGAGTTAATGCGCCACTTGGCTGACAAGGGCATTGCAGTGCCTAAGCCTCTTGAAAATAAACAGGGGCAAATTCTATTTACCCTTAAAGGCAAGCCTGCAGCGATTGTGAGCAAGCTTCCAGGCCTCTCTAGACTGACTCCTGAACCAAAGCATTGCGCCATGGTCGGTGAGAACTTGGCAAAGATGCATTTGGCCAGCAGCGATTTCAAACACACTCAAGAAAACCTACGTAGCCTGTCTTGGTGGCAAAAAACAGTTCCACAAGTCTTATCACATTTAAGTGATGTGCAAAAAGAATTGCTCACGACTGAGCTTGCCACTCAGGAACAATTCTTTGCCTCTGCTGCCTATGCATCACTGCCGCAAGGAGCAAGCCATTGCGACCTGTTTAGAGATAACGTGCTGTTTGATCCTCAGGGCGCAAGCGATAGTTCTCAAGACCAGCTTGGCGGCTTCTTCGACTTTTATTTTGCCGGAACAGATAAATGGTTGTTTGATTTGGCGGTGACTGCGAATGATTGGTGTCTTGCTGAAAACAAACAAGATTTAGATCCTGCGCGGTTCAAAGCATTGATGGATGCTTATCAGTCTGTTCGCCCCTTAAGCAAGGAAGAACAAACGAGCTGGCCACTGATGATTCGTGCTGCAGCTCTACGCTTCTGGATTTCACGTCTGTGGGATTTTTATTTGCCACGTGATGCGCAAATGCTCACGCCACATGACCCCCGTCATTTTGAAAATATCCTCTTAAGTCGCAAAGCAATATGAAACTAAACTCCGTCGCCCCAAAAGAGGGTTACACCTGGATACGTCAGGGCATTTGGCTGTTCAAACAAAACCCTTTAGGTTTTTTAATGTTGGTATTCATGTATGTGTTTGTGGCGCAGTTAGCAGTACTCGTACCGGTGATTGGTATTTTTGCCGTTTTATTACTCACACCTACTTTATCGGTTGGCTTTATGACTGCCTGTCGCCAAGCGATTCAAAAAGAACGCATTCGCCCATCGGTCTATGTCATTGCCCTGCAATCTTCGCCATTAATTCGTAAACGCATTCTGCAATTAGGCTTGGTTTACGCTGCACTCATTCTGGCTCTGAGTTTTATCTTAAGCATGTTGGTGGATTTTGAATTGCTTATCCCTCTAATGACGAACGATAAGCCTATTACCCCAGAAGTAGTTCGTCAGATTTATCTGATTCTCTTTTTTGGCGGCCTGCTTTACATACCAGTAGCGATGTTGATGTGGTTCTCTCCGGTACTCGTTGCTTGGGCTGATATGCCAGTAGCGCAGGCGCTCTTTTCTAGCGCTATCGCTTGCTGGGCAAATCGTGGTGCATTCTTTTTGTATATCGCTATTTGGGGTGCAATCTTAATTGCCATCCCCCTAACGATCGGCTCTATCTTTGATGCGCTGGATTTAGGTCAAGTGGCCTCATTCATCATCGCCCCCATTTCCATGGCCGGATTGACGGTGATGCATTGCTCTTTCTTTGCTACTTGGAAAGCGTGCTTTGCTGAAAAAGAATCAGCAACCTTAATTGCTTAGTCTATCGCTGCTAGCTTAGCAATACTGAGCTGCAACCATTTCACACCATGGCGCTTGAAGTTCACTTGAGCACGCGCATCCGCATCATTACCCTCTAAGCCGGTCACACGTCCTTCACCAAACTTGGTGTGGAAAACATTCTGCCCAATCGTAAATGGGTAATTGCCACGTGGTGGCGAAGCCATTCTCGTAACGGAAGTAGAAGCTGAGCCTACGCGCCCAATTTGTCTAGCGGGTCGCTCACGCTCATTACCAGAATCAAAGAAGTCATTCGATCCAAACTCGCGTTGACGAGTGTAGCCATCTTGCCAAGTTGATCCTGAGCGACCACCATTTCCACCGGTAGCACCGCCCCAGCGCGCATCTTTTACTTTTGGCGTAAGCCACTTCAGTGAATCGGATGGCAACTCCTCCAAGAAACGAGAAGGCATGTTGTAACGCACTTGGCCATGCAGCATCCGCGACTGCGTATGAGAGAGGTAGAGACGCTCCTTGGCGCGGGTAATCGCAACATACATCAAGCGTCGCTCTTCTTCTAAGCCATTCTGTTCATTGATGCTGTT
Source organism: Polynucleobacter sp. 31A-FELB (assembly GCF_018882405.1). Lineage (GTDB taxonomy): Bacteria > Pseudomonadota > Gammaproteobacteria > Burkholderiales > Burkholderiaceae > Polynucleobacter. Next base: position 20,881 of record NZ_JACVOO010000018.1, read on the forward strand.
CTCATGCGGGAACAAACCTTCTTCTAACCCAGTAATAAATACGGAGGTGAATTCCAGACCTTTGGCAGAGTGCACCGTCATGAGCTGAACAGCATCTTGGCCTGCTTGGGCTTGATTATCACCAGCCTCGAGCGATGCGTGTGAGAGGAATGCTGCTAATGGTAAAACCTCCACTACGCCAGGTGTGTTCTCACCCGGTAGTGTGGCAGCAGTGGCATCTTGACCATAACCCTCTTCAGCAATAAATGCGGTCGCAGCATTAATTAACTCTTGTAAGTTTTCTACGCGATCTTGACCTTCGCGCTCCGAAAGATAGTGTTGAATCAGACCACTATGTTGAATGACGAACTCCACTGTCTCGGGCAAAGTATTGTGACGAGTAGCTTCACGCATGTGATCTACCAAACGTACAAAGCCACCTAAAGCTGCGCCCGCCTTACCATCCAATGTCGATGCCGCCAAATACAAAGAACTATTTTGCGCACGTGCTGCATCTTGCACAGCCTCAATCGATCTTGCACCAATGCCGCGTGTCGGGAAATTCACGACACGCGAGAAAGAAGTATCGTCATTTGGATTTTCCAAAAGTCGGAGATAGGCCAAAGCGTGTTTAATCTCAGCGCGCTCGAAGAATCGGAGCCCACCGTACACACGATATGGAATCGCCGCAGAAAACAAGGCGTGCTCGATGATGCGTGACTGGGCATTACTGCGATAGAGCAAAGCAATTTCAGTACGCTTGATACCGCTATTCACTAAAGCTTTGATTTCATCTACGAGCCAAGCAGCTTCTGCGTGATCGCTCGGCGCATCATAGATGCGGACTGGCTCGCCATGACCAGCATCGGTGCGTAGGTTTTTGCCAAGACGATCCGTATTGTTAGAGATAAGGTAATTGGCCGTATCCAAGATGTGGCCATGCGAACGGTAGTTCTGCTCAAGCTTAACCATCATCGGGCGATATTGCTTTTCATACAGACGCATGTTCTCAACGTCTGCACCACGGAAAGCGTAAATACTTTGATCATCATCGCCCACTGCGAATACCGCACTACTTCCCATACCACTGACATTGACGCGACTAGCATCGTGACCGGAGAGTAATTTGAGCCAGGCGTATTGCAAGGCATTGGTATCCTGAAACTCGTCAATCAAAATATGACGGAAGCGCTCTTGGTAATGCGTCCGAATCGCTTCGTTGTGTTTAAGTAATTCATAGCTACGTAATAAGAGTTCGGCAAAGTCGACTACGCCCTCACGTTGACACTGCTCATCGTAAGCTGCGTATAACTGGGCCATCTTGGCTTGAAAGTCATCGCCTACGGATAGCTCTTTGGCACGCTGACCACGCTCTTTGGCATGCGCAATGAAATACTGCAACTGCTTAGGGGGGTATTTCTCATCATCAACCTTTAAGCCCTTCAAAAGACGCTTAATGGCGGAAAGTTGATCTTGGGTGTCCAAAATCTGGAAAGTGGATGGCAAACCTGCTTCTTTATGATGCGCACGCAATAAACGGTTACAAAGACCGTGGAAAGTGCCAATCCACATACCCCGAGTATTGATGGGCAACATGGCGCTTAAGCGCAACATCATCTCCTTAGCAGCCTTATTGGTGAAGGTCACCGCCAGGACGCCAATGGGTGAAACCTGACCTGTTTGGATCAACCAAGCTATACGGGTCGTGAGGACGCGGGTCTTTCCGCTACCAGCACCAGCCAAAATCAGGGCTGACTGGGCCTGGCCATTTTCATTTACTGGCGGGAGGGTCACTGCCTCGCGTTGTTCTGGATTAAGGTTTGCGAGTAGGTCTGAGTACATCGCCCCAATTATAATTTGCCTCTTATGCCAAATGCTTCGAATACCCCTAATTCACCAGCGGCCAGCTCCTTAGACGAACTAGCCAAATCCTACGAACCTGCTCCAATTGAAGCTTATTGGGGTCCGGAATGGGAACGCCGAGGCATTGCCGACGCCACCCTAGATGAGGGCAAGGGAGATTTCTCGATTCAGTTGCCACCACCGAATGTGACGGGAACCCTTCACATGGGTCATGCCTTTAATCAAACCATCATGGATGGCTTGGTGCGTCATGCCCGTATGTCTGGCAAAAATACCTTGTGGGTTCCAGGTACAGACCATGCTGGCATCGCCACACAAATTGTTGTTGAGCGCCAACTCGATGCACAGAAAGTTTCTCGTCATGATTTAGGTCGCGAGAAATTCTTAGAAAAAGTCTGGGAGTGGAAAGAAACTTCCGGCAACACCATCACACGTCAGATTCGTCGCTTAGGCGCTTCGATTGATTGGGGTAAAGAATATTTCACAATGGACAGCAAGATGTCCAAAGCGGTTGTCGAGGTATTCGTTCGTTTACATGAGCAAGGCTTAATTTACCGCGGCAAACGTTTAGTGAACTGGGATCCCGTTTTGGGAACCGCAGTCTCAGATTTAGAAGTGGTGAGCGAAGAAGAAGATGGCTCGATGTGGCACATCCGCTATCCATTGGCAGATGGCTCTGGACACCTGACCGTTGCTACCACTCGCCCGGAGACCTTATTGGGTGACGTTGCCGTCATGGTCAACCCAGAGGACGAACGCTACAAACACCTCATTGGTAAGTCAGTACAACTCCCGCTGTGCAATCGTGAGATTCCGATTATTGCGGACGACTATGTTGATTTAGCCTTTGGTACTGGCGTAGTGAAAGTGACGCCTGCGCACGACTTCAACGACTATGCCGTCGGACAACGCCACCAATTGCCTCTCATTAATATTTTGACACTCGATGCCAAGATTAATGAAAACGCACCTGCTGTTTATCAAGGCCTTGAGCGTTTTGCTGCACGCAAACAAATCGTTGCCGATCTAGATGCTGCCGGTTTACTAGAAAAAGTACAGCCACATAAATTGATGGTCCCACGCGGCGATCGCACTCAAACTATCATTGAGCCAATGCTCACTGACCAATGGTTTGTTGCAGTATCCAAGCCAAGCCCTGATAACAAATATCAACCAGGCTCATCCATCGCTGGTGCTGCACTAGATGCCGTTACCAAAGGCGACATCAAACTTGTTCCAGAAAATTGGATTAGCACTTATACCCAGTGGTTAGAGAACATTCAAGACTGGTGTATCTCCCGTCAACTCTGGTGGGGCCATCAAATCCCCGCCTGGTATGGCGAGGATGGTCAGATCTTTGTAGCCCGCTCTGAAGAGGAAGCTAAAGCTAAGGCTGCTGCTGCCGGTTATCACGGGCAACTAAATCGCGATCCTGACGTTTTGGATACCTGGTTTAGCTCAGCACTTGTGCCATTTAGCTCATTAGGCTGGCCAGAAGAAACGCCTGCGCTCAATCACTTCCTGCCATCCTCGGTACTGGTAACCGGCTTTGACATCATCTTCTTCTGGGTAGCCAGAATGGTCATGATGACTTGCCACTTTACTGGCAAGGTTCCGTTCAATACTGTTTACGTACACGGCTTAGTTCGTGATGCGGAAGGTCAGAAGATGAGTAAGTCCAAAGGAAATACTTTGGACCCAATTGATTTGATTGATGGCATCAAGATTGAAGACTTAGTTGCCAAGCGCACTACCGGCTTGATGAACCCAAAGCAAGCCGAAAGCATTGGCAAGAAAACCAAAAAAGAATTTCCAGAGGGTATCCCTGCATTTGGTACGGATGCCCTGCGCTTTACCTTTGCCTCACTCGCATCACTGGGTCGCAACATTAACTTTGACCAAAAACGCTGTGAGGGTTATCGCAACTTCTGCAACAAGCTGTGGAACGCTACCCGCTTCGTTCTCATGAACTGCCCTGGCAATGATGAGGAGAATGGCTTTGCGCCGTGTGACAACCAATGCGGCCCAGAAGGTTATCTCGATTTTTCAGAAGCAGATAAATGGATTGTTTCTTTACTGCAAAGAACGGAAGCTGATGTTGCTAAGGGCTTCCAAAACTATCGCTTTGACAATATCGCCACCAGCATTTATCAATTTGTTTGGGATGAGTATTGCGATTGGTACTTGGAATTAGCAAAGGTTCAATTACAGACTGGTACACCCGCACAACAACGGGCGACTCGCCGTACCCTACTACGCGTTTTAGAAACGATCTTGCGCATGGCGCATCCATTGATTCCGTTTATCACTGAAACCCTCTGGCAAACCGTAGGGCCTAAGGTTGGTAAAGAGTTGGCCAAGCAAGATAAGCAAACGATTGCCTTGCAGCCCTACCCTATTGCTCAACTCGATAAGATTGATGAGCAAAGCGAAGCTTGGGTTGCCCAAATTAAATCGATTGTGGATGCTTGCCGTAATCTACGTGGCGAGATGCAGGTCTCACCCGCACTCAAAGTACCCCTCTGGATTAATGGGCCGAAAGATTTCTTAAAGCAGGCGAGCCCTTACTTAACTGCATTAGCAAAGCTGTCTGAAGTCAAAATCTACGATGACGAGTCGGCTTTAGAAAAAGATGCTCCAGGCGCACCGATGGCCTTAGTTGGCAACCTCAAGCTGCTCTTAAAGATTGAAGTTGACGTGGCAGCTGAAAGAATTCGTCTAGGCAAAGAAATTGAGCGCCTGGCCAATGAAATCACTAAAGCACGCAGCAAGCTTGGTAATGAAAGCTTTGTGGCTCGCGCCCCAGAAGAGGTTGTTGCACAAGAAAAACAACGCCTTGCTGGCTTTGAGCAAAATCATGAGAAGCTTGTTGCACAATTAGAGCGACTGAAATAAAGCAGCAATAAAACGATCGGAATTGCCATGCCATTAAGTACTAAAGCCGTTACCAAAGCCGTCTTCCCTGTTGCTGGACTAGGAACCCGTTTCTTGCCAGCCACTAAGGCTAGTCCGAAAGAAATGCTCAATGTAGTGGATAAACCCCTCATTCAGTATGCGGTTGAGGAAGCGATTGCTGCCGGTATCACTGAAATGATTTTCGTGACCGGTCGCAGCAAGCGCGCTATCGAAGATCACTTTGATAAGGCCTATGAATTAGAAGCTGAGCTCGAAGCAAAAAATAAGCAGGCTCTTTTAGAGATTGTGCGTAGCGTGAAACCAAGCCATGTTGATTGTGTGTATGTACGCCAACCCGAGGCCTTAGGTTTAGGTCACGCGGTTTTATGTGCAGAAAAACTTGTTCGTGACGAGCCCTTCGCCATCATCCTGGCGGATGACTTACTAGATGGTCAACCGCCAGTACTCAAGCAGATGCTCAAAGTATTTGATGAGCAGAATGGTTCAGTCTTGGCGGTAGAAAAAATTGATCCATCCAAAAGCAGTTTATACGGAATTATTGATGGGACGGAAGTATCCCAAGGTATTTATCACCTGAATGGCATCGTAGAAAAACCGCAGCCTAAAGATGCGCCATCTAACTTGGCGGTAGTCGGTCGCTATGTCCTGTCCTCGGATATCTTTAAACATATTCGCAATCTCAAGCCAGGTGCTGGTGGCGAAATTCAGCTGACTGACGCCATTGCTTCATTACTTAAAGAAGAGCCAGTATTCGCCTATGAATACGATGGCGTGCGTTATGACTGCGGCAGCAAGCTAGGTTATCTCAAAGCTTCCGTGGAATTTGCTTTACGCCACCCTGAGGTGAGCACTGAGTTTGCAGCGTATTTGAAGAGTCGCTCTTTAACTTAGTTCTCACAGCCATCTCCCCTGAGATAAAAATAAAAAAGGCAGAAATCACTTTCTGCCTTTTTCTTTTGCGCTGAAATTATTCAGCACTTAAAACCCTTTATCTTCTCTTGAGGAAGAAAACCAGTACATCCCCTTCAGTCGTGCTGGACAAGAGCTCATTACCAGTCTGTTTAGCAAACGCAGGAAAGTCATGGGCTGCACCAGAATCCGTTGCCTTTACTTTGAGCACTTCTCCAGACTGCATTGTGGCTAAAGCTTTCTTGGTACGCAAAATTGGGAGCGGGCAGTTCATGCCAATCGCATCTACCTCGAGATTGAATTGGATAGCATCACTCACTTAGAAGCCACCCAATCTTTCACACCAGCTAAAGCCGCGCCCAACTTACTAGGATCGGTACCGCCAGCCATCGCCATCTCTGGCTTGCCGCCGCCTTTACCACCCACCTGCTGAGCCACAAAGTTCACCAAGTCACCCGCCTTTACTTTTGCAATCGAGTCCGCAGTTACGCCAGCAATCAAACTCACCTTATCGCCCTGCACAGAAGCCAAGACAATGGCGGCTGTTTTAAGTTTCGCCTTCAAGGCGTCCATAGTCTCACGTAGAACTTGCGCATCCGCACCATCCAAGCGCGCTGCTAATACTTTCAAACCATTGACATCGATTGCTTGTGTCGCCAATTCATCACCTTGGCTAGCAGCGAGCTTGGAATTCACTTTATCCAACTCGCGCTCAGCCTGACGCAGGCTTTCTTGCAACTGAGCAACACGATTCACCAAATCACCCGGATGGGTTTTGAGGATCGTCGCTGCCTCGTTAATCTTATCTTCTAAGCCTTGCAGGAAGTTCAATGCATTTCTACCAGTGACAGCCTCAACGCGACGGATGCCTGCTGCAACACCACCTTCAGAAACAATCTTTAAGCTACCAATATCGCCGGTACGGCCAACGTGGGTTCCACCACATAACTCTTTAGAACTACCGATTTCTAGAACGCGTACCTCGTCACCATACTTCTCACCGAAGAGCATCATGGCGCCAGTCTTTTGTGCATCATCCAAAGACATTACTTTTCCAGAGGTCGCAGTATTAGCGAGGATCTCGGCATTCACAATATCTTCTATCCGACGAATTTCTTGTGCGGTAATAGGTGCGTTGTGAGTAAAGTCAAAACGGGTTTTGCTAGCATCAACCAAAGATCCTTTTTGCTGCACATGGTCACCCAATACTTCACGCAATGCTTTATGCAAAATATGCGTAGCGCTATGGTTACGCATCGTTTCAGTTCTTTGTTCAATATCTACCAAGGCATTGATTACATCACCTACCTTGAGTTCGCCTTCTTGTACTTCACCTTGATGCCCAAAGACATCGGCTTGGATCTTGAAAGTGTCTTCAACTGCAAAGCGCACTGCTTCATTGCGCAACTCACCCTTATCGCCAACCTGTCCACCAGACTCAGCATAGAAAGGGGTGTTGTCTAAAACGATCACTGCCGCATCGCCAGCTTTGACAGACTGCACAGCAGAGCCATCAACATAAAGCGCAGTTACTTTAGCGCCGTCATGTTTCAAGGTGTCGTAGCCGTGGAACTGAGTTGGCTTACCGGAATACTCTAAGCCTTGAGCTACCTTGAACTTACCGGCTGCTCTTGCTTGATCGCGCTGCTTTTGCATTGCCAAATCAAAGCCTTCAGCATCCACCGTGACATCTCGCTCGCGGCAAACGTCCGCAGTTAAATCCAATGGGAAACCAAAGGTGTCGTGCAAACGGAAAGCAGTTTCGCCATCAACCGTCTTGGCGCCACCAGCAAGCGCGCCCTCCAAAATTTCCATGCCGTTAGCGATCGTCTGAAAGAAGCGCTCTTCTTCCTGCTTAATTACTTCGCTTACTTTATCTTTTGCTGCCTGCAACTCTGGATAAGCCTGACCCATCTCTTTTACAAGAGCAGGAACGAGTTGATAGAAGAACGGTTTACGTGCACCCAATTTGTAGCCGTGACGAATTGCACGGCGTGTGATGCGACGTAGAACATAGCCACGACCAGCATTACCAGGAATCACGCCGTCCACCACAATAAAACTACATGCACGAATATGGTCTGCGATGACTTTCAGTGATGGGCTCGTTGGATCGCAATTCTCACCACCGGCCGCATCAACAGCTTCCTTAGCCGCTTTGAGCAAATTCACAAAGAGATCGATCTCATAGTTAGAGTGCACGTGCTGCAGAACTGCGGCAATACGCTCAAGACCCATGCCGGTATCTACGCTAGGCTTAGGCAATGGATGCATATTGCCCGCTTCATCGCGATTGAACTGCATGAATACGTTATTCCAGATCTCGATATAGCGATCACCATCTTCGTCAGGGCTTCCCGGAGGACCGCCGGCAATATGAGGGCCATGGTCATAGAAGATTTCAGTACAAGGACCACATGGGCCCGTGTCACCCATCATCCAGAAATTATCTGAAGCGTAACGAGCACCCTTGTTATCGCCGATGCGAATAATGCGCTCTGCTGGAACACCGATTTGCTTGTTCCAAATTTCATAAGCCTCATCGTCTTCCGCATAGACAGTGACGAGCAGCTTTTCTTCTGGCAGCTTAAATACTTCTGTTAGCAAGCCCCAGGCAAACTGAATGGCATCTTTTTTAAAGTAATCCCCAAAAGAGAAGTTGCCTAGCATTTCAAAGAAGGTGTGATGACGGGCTGTATAGCCGACGTTATCCAAGTCATTGTGTTTGCCGCCGGCACGAATGCATTTCTGGGCGGTTGTTGCGCGGTTATAGGGGCGCTTATCAAAGCCTAAAAAGACGTCCTTAAACTGATTCATCCCCGCATTGGTAAACAACAGGGTTGGATCGTCTCCAGGCACCACTGGGCTGGAAGGAACAATTTGGTGGCCTTTTTGGGCGAAGTAGTCCAGGTACGCCTGGCGAATTTGGGAGACTTTCATGCGAATAATTATCGCATTGGCACTAGTCGGGGGCAAACCCTAGGCAAAGCTCCTCAATCCTGCCTTACAATCCCGTAACATCAATAAATAGATCGGCATTTAAGTCGATATAAGGAGCTCAACTTGAAAATTCGCAATCAACGGGATTTTGGCGCTGGAATCATGTACATGGTGATCGGCCTATTCTTTACCCTAGTAGCTACCCAGTACCCAATGGGTACGGCAGCCAAAATGGGCCCAGGCTACTTCCCATTCTTCCTTGGCATCCTCATGACACTTTTAGGACTACTAGTTCTAATTAAGTCGCTAGGCGCAAAGGCGGCTATTGAAACTATTCCTAAATTCAACTGGAAGGTCATGGCTCAAATCACAGGCTCTGTGGTGCTCTACGGCCTGCTTCTCCCACGTATGGGCTTCCTGGTGGCCGTGGTGGTCTTGGTACTTGTTTCTGCCAGCGCTAGCAAAGAATTCACCTGGAAAGGTTCCTTGCTCAATGCAGGCTTCCTGGTGATCTTTACTTATTCAGTGTTTGTTGTGGGCCTCAAGCTTCAGTTCCCACTCCTGCCTGTATTCCTACAACAATAACGAACCGGGACTCTGAAAAATGGATTTATTTGCTAACTTAGCCCTCGGTTTTGATACCGCATTTACTTTACAAAACCTCATGTACTGCCTTATTGGCTGTATTTTGGGTACATTGATTGGTGTTTTGCCAGGCCTTGGCCCAATCGCAACAATTGCGATGCTATTGCCAGCTACCTATGCATTGCCTCCAATTGCCGCTCTGATCATGTTGGCTGGTATTTACTACGGCTCCCAATACGGCGGCTCTACAACTGCAATTTTGCTCAATATCCCAGGGGAAACGTCCTCGGTGGTGACGGCGATTGATGGCTACCAAATGGCCAGAAATGGTCGAGCGGGCGTAGCGCTCTTTACTGCAGGTATGGGCTCCTTCTTTGCTGGTTGCGTAGCTACATTGGTTTTGGCTGCTTTTGCCGCCCCTCTCTCTCAGCTAGCCTTTAAGTTTGGTCCTGCCGAATACTTCTCCCTAATGGTTTTAGGGTTAATTGGTGCGGTGGTTCTGGCCTCAGGCTCTTTGATCAAGGCGATCGGCATGATCATCTTGGGTCTCTTGATGGGCTTGATTGGTACGGACGTGAACTCCGGTGTATCCCGCTATGCATTTGACATCCCTGAATTAAGTGATGGTATTGGCTTCGTAGCCGTTGCAATGGGCGTGTTTGGTTTTGCAGAAATCATGGGCAACCTTGAAAAGACCGGTGACGACGAGGGCTTCCTCAATAAGCTCACTAGCATGGTTCCTACCAAACAAGACGTTAAGCGCATGATTCCTTCAATCTTGCGCGGTACTACTATCGGCTCAATCTTGGGAATTCTGCCAGGTGGCGGCGCAGCTTTGGCAGCCTTTGGTGCCTACTCAGTTGAGAAGAAATCCTCTAAGTACAGCCATGAGTTTGGTAAGGGCGCGATTGAAGGTGTAGCAGGTCCAGAAGCAGCTAACAATGCTGCAGCTCAAACCTCCTTCATTCCATTACTCACTTTGGGTATCCCACCAAACGCCGTGATGGCTTTGATGGTTGGCGCAATGACGATTCATAACATCCAGCCAGGTCCACAAGTGATGACCAGCAACCCAGCTTTGTTCTGGGGCCTGATCGCATCCATGTGGATTGGTAACGTCATGTTGATTCTCTTGAACTTGCCACTCATTGGTATTTGGGTAAAGCTCTTGAAGATTCCTTATCGCTTCCTCTATCCAGCGATTCTGGTGTTCTGCTGTATCGGTGTTTACACAGTAAACAATACGGTATTTGATGTTTACGTAACTGCAGGCTTTGGCTTGATTGGTTACTTATTCTTCAAACTCGGCTGCGAACCTCCTCCATTGCTACTCGGCTTCGTGCTCGGACCAATGATGGAAGAGAACTTCCGTCGCGCTCTATTGTTGTCACGCGGTGATTTCTCAACATTCGTAACCCGCCCACTATCTCTAGGCCTGCTCATCGCAGCAGCCCTCTTGGTTGTGATCGTGGCTCTGCCTGCGGTTAAGAAAACCCGTGAAGAGGCTTTCGTAGAAGATTAATTCTCGAACGCTTCCCAGAAACGAGCCCGCAGCAGTTTGCGGGCTTTTTTCTTTATAGGCAGGGCTTTTCTCTACAATGGGCGCATGTCCCAAGATAGCAAACCCTCCAAATCGCCTGCCGGCACTGTTGCTGAGCCCTCTAACTTTTTGCGCCAGATCATCGACCATGACCTGGCGAGTGGCGCCTACCAGAACCGTAGCGATCGTAGCGGTCAAGCTATCCCTTCCATCATTACGCGTTTTCCACCAGAGCCTAATGGCTACCTTCATATTGGTCACGCCAAAAGTATCTGTCTGAACTTTGGCTTAGCTGCCGATTACAACAATCAAGCGGGTGGTGCACGTTGCAATATGCGCCTGGACGACACCAATCCAGTTAAAGAAGATATTGAGTACGCTGACAGTATTTTGGATGCCGTTAAATGGTTGGGATTCGATTGGGGCACGCACCTCTATCACGCAAGCGATTACTTTGACCAACTCTATGAGTTTGCGGAAATCCTGATTCAGAATGGCAAAGCGTATGTGGATAGTCAAAGCGCGGATGACATTCATACCAATCGCGGCAACTTTGGCCAAGTTGGAAAAAATAGTCCTTACCGCGATCGCACGCCCGATGAAAATCTAACTCTATTCCGCGAGATGCGTGATGGCAAATTCAAAGATGGCGAACATGTTCTGCGCTTGAAGATTGATATGGCGCATCCGAATATTGTGATGCGTGACCCGGTGGTTTATCGCATTCGCCATACCGATCACCACCGTACCGGTAGTAAGTGGTGCATCTATCCTTTGTATGATTTCACACACTGCATTTCTGATGCGCTGGAAAATGTTTCACACTCTATCTGCACATTGGAGTTTGAAAATAATCGCCCGCTCTACGACTGGATCGTAGCCTCACTGGCAGAGCTAGGGATATTCAAAAATCCCGTTCCACATCAGTATGAATTCGCCCGCCTCAACCTCACTTACACCATCACCAGCAAGCGCAAGTTACTGCAATTGGTAGAAGAAAAACATGTTGATGGCTGGGATGATCCGCGGATGCCAACCATCGTAGGTATCCGACGCAGGGGTTACACGCCCGAGAGTATTCGTTTGTTCTGTGAGCGCATTGGCGTTTCTAAAGCAGATAGCTGGATTGATATGAGCACTCTGGATCAAGCCTTACGCGATGATCTTGAAGCCAAGGCCCCACGGGCCACAGCAGTTCTCAAGCCACTCAAACTCGTGATTGAAAACTTTGATGCTTCAGCAAGTGAGTCTTGCTCTGCTCCGCGTCATCCACAACATCCTGAGTGGGGTAACCGCGAGTTTCATTTCACAAAAGAATTGTGGATCGAAGAAGATGACTTTATGAAGGAGCCTGTTAAAGGATTCTTCCGGCTTTATCCACCGATTGGTGATCAAGCCGGTGGACGCGTGCGTCTTCGTCACGGCTTTGTCATTGAGTGCACTGGATTTGAAGTAGATGGCAACGGCAATGTCATTCAAGTGAACGCCACTCACTTCCCTGATAGTAAGAGCGGTACTCCCGGCTCAAATAATTACAAAGTGAAGGGCAACATTCATTGGGTTAGCGCAGCAGAAGCTGTGCCGGCACAAGTGCGTCTCTATGACCATCTGTTTAATGACCCGCATCCGGATAGTGGCGATAAAAATTTCCTTGATGCGATCAATCCAAACTCTAAGCAAACGATTACTGCGTACTTAGAGCCTTGCATGAAAGATGCTAAAGCAGAAGATCGTTTTCAGTTTGAGCGTCATGGCTACTTTGTTGCAGACCAAAGCGACTCTAAACCAGGTCAACCAGTCTTCAATCGCACGGTCGGACTTAAGGATTCTTGGAAATAGTTTTTAGAAACTCTGCCACGCTCGGATAGCGTAGCGGAGTTTTTAATTCTGCTAGTCGCGTATTCGTTACGCGTCGTGACTCCCGCATAAACGACCACAACATCGGGGATACGATTTTCTCCAACTGCTCAGCTGGCAATCTTGGTGGTCGATCTAAACCAAACGCATCAGCCACTTGATCAAAGTAATCACCCATCTTGGTCTCACCACCGTCACAGGCGTTAATGACTCGCTGTGGTTTACCGTGATACACAGCGGCACAAACTAATCTCGCCAAGTCATCACTTTGAATATGGTTTGAGTAGGCATCCTGAGCTGCAATTAAGGCAGGTGTTCCCGACTGAATGCGCTCAACCGGCAATCGGTCGGCAGCATAAATCCCAGGCACACGCAAAATGGTCAGGGCAACACCGTGAGCCGGCGCCCAAAGCCGTAGGCAATTTTCCGCATCTACCCGTCGCTTGGCGCGTTCACTTTGGGGATTCACGGGCGTCACTTCACTCACCCTCCCGCCCGCATGATCCCCATACACACCGGTAGTGCTCACATAAATCAAGCGCCCAACAGTATCGGAGCCTTGGGATAAAATTCGTAAGAGATTGCGAGTTCGGCAATCACGATGACCTGTATTTTGGGGTGGTGCCAAGTGGATTACGGTTTGTGCCAATCTACCTAAGCGCCACAAGCTATCGGGCTTATCCAGATCCCCCAAAATCGGAATCGCGCCAACCGCTCTCAACTCCTGAAAACGTGCTTTCTGGGAAGTTAGGGCGTATACGCGATGACTTCGGGCAAGCTGCTTGGCAACACGTAGGCCAATGTCGCCGCAGCCGACGATCAGGATTCGAGATTTACCAAAAGATTGCATAGATCACATCGTAACGATTTATTGAAAGGAATGAGAGTGTCTTACCAAGTCACGCTCAAGGCGAGCGGCAAACAATTTACTGTCCAGAAGGATGAAACCCTACTTGAAGCAGCGCTACAACAGGGCATCACCCTTCCCTATGGCTGTAAAAACGGTGCCTGCGGTTCTTGCAAGGGTAAGGTACTAGAGGGTCAGGTAGAGCATGGCCAACATAGCGCTGCCGCCTTAAGCCCTACTGATGAAGCCGCTGGGGGTACCTTGTTTTGCTGTGCCCACCCTAAATCAGACCTCCTCATTGAGGCTCGCGAAGTTCAAGGTGCTGGCGATATTGCTATCCGCAAGGTTCCCTGTCGCGTGAACACCATTACAAAACCGAGTACCGATGTAGCGATTCTAAAATTGCAATTGCCAGCTGCTGAGCGCTTTCAATTTCTGGCCGGGCAATATTTAGAGTTCCTTCTCAAGGATGGACAACGTCGCGCTTATTCGATTGCGAATGCCCCAGATCAAGAAGGTCCTCTCGAGCTACATATTCGCCACTTACCAGGCGGACTCTTTACCGATTTTGTTTTTGGTGCAAAAGATCCAGCACTAAAAGAGAAAGATATCCTGCGTTTTGAAGGGCCTTTAGGCAGCTTCTTCCTCAGAGAAGATTCCAAGAAGCCCATTATTTTTGTTGCTGCAGGCACTGGTTTTGCACCCATCAAGTCTATCGCTGAGCAAATGCAGCTCAAAAAGATTCATCGCCCTATTCACCTGTATTGGGGTGGCCGTCGCCCGAGCGATCTCTACCTCAATGAGCTCTGCCAGTCATGGGCTAAAGAAATCCCTGACTTTAAGTACGTCCCGGTTATTTCTGATGCCCTTCCAGAGGATCAATGGACTGGACGTACAGGCTTTGTCCATCAAGCTGTAATCGCCGACCATCCTGATATGAGCCATTACCAGGTCTATGCCTGCGGCGCACCCGTCATGGTCAATGCAGCCCGCCAGGACTTTGCATCTCAATGCAAGCTGCCTGAGGACGAATTCTTTGCAGACTCCTTTACCAGCGCAGCAGATCTCGCTACAAACTAACTTACTAAGCGTGATAATAGAAACCTCATTTGATCTCACTTTGCATACGATATGAATAAGCCAGCCCAATCCGTAGATGCCCATTCAGTGATGTTTATTACCCCACGACCAGAAGTAGTGATGGTTGAGGGTAAAGGCTCATGGCTCACCGATAACAATGGCAAGCGTTACTTAGACTTCTTGCAAGGTTGGGCAGTGAACTGTCTGGGTCATAGCAATCCCGGCATGATTGAAGCGCTCAATGCACAGGCTAAGAAACTCATTAATCCGAGTCCGGCTTTTTATAACGAGCCGATGATTCGCTTATCCAATCTATTGACTGATAACAGCTGCTTTAACAAAGTGTTTTTTGCCAATAGCGGCGCCGAGGCAAATGAAGGCGCTATCAAGCTGGCACGCAAATGGGGTCAACTCAATAAGTCTGGCGCCTTTGAAATTATCACCTTTGATCACAGCTTTCATGGTCGCACTTTAGCGACGATGAGTGCATCTGGTAAGCCGGGCTGGGACACGATGTTTGCTCCACAAGTTCCAGGCTTTCCGAAGGCGGATTTAAATGATTTGGACTCCGTTAAAAAACTGGTGACTGATAAAACGGTTGCAGTAATGCTTGAGCCAGTGCAAGGTGAAGGTGGCGTAATCCCTGTCACTAAAGAATTTATGCAAAGTCTGCGTAAGTTCACCAAAGAAAATAATATTTTGTTGATCGTGGATGAAGTGCAGGCTGGCTGTGGTCGCACTGGAAAACTGTTCGCTTATCAACATTACGGTATCGAACCAGACATCATGACCCTAGGTAAAGGTATTGGTGGCGGTGTTCCATTGGCAGCACTGATGGCTACTGATGCTGTCGCTTGTTTCGTGCCCGGCGACCAAGGTGGTACCTATAACGGCAATCCGCTCATGACTGCAGTTGGTATCAGCGTGATCGAACAATTACTGGCGCCAGGATTTTTGGATGCAGTATGCGCAAAGGGTGAATTGCTCAGCAAAGAATTACTTTCTATCTCAGCAGAATTTAATCTGAATGGCGAGCGTGGCGAAGGACTATTGCGTGCACTGATGTTGAGCGGTGATATTGGCGGCAAGCTGGTTGAACTAGCTCGCGATAGAGGTCCGGAGGGATTGCTAATTAACTCACCAAGACCTAATCTGTTGCGCTTCATGCCAGCACTGAATGTATCTGATGATGAAATCCGCCAGATGTGTAACATCTTGAGAGAGTTGCTCAAGCAGGTTGCCTAGAAACAAATGGGTGCAATGTAATAAAGGGGCTTTGAGCCCCTTTATTTTTTATAGCTAGCCAACTAAATTCTTTGGCAACGAGAATGTAACGTCTTCGACAACACCCTCTAGATTACGAATACTACGAGGGCCGAATTCTTGAATCTTTTCCACAATTGCGAGCGCTAGACTTTCAGGGGCTGATGCACCAGCAGTGAGCCCCACTCGCTTCTTACCCTCAAACCATTGGGCTTCAAGTTGCTCTGGTGCATCGACCATGTAAGCCGGTACGCCCAGTTTTTCAGCTAATTCACGCAAGCGATTCGAGTTCGAACTTGCTTTGCTTCCCACCACAATAACCACCTCAACTTGGGGCGCCATAAATTTCACAGCATCTTGGCGGTTTTGAGTGGCGTAACAAATATCTTGCTTACGTGGCTGAACAATATTTGGGAATTTTTGAGTTAAAGCATCGACGATTTCTTTCGTCTCATCTACGGAGAGTGTGGTTTGCGTTACAAAAGCAATTTTTTCATTCTCAGAAAAAGGCAGCTTAGCAACATCAGCTACTTTTTCAATCAGATGCACACCTTCTTTCACCTGCCCCATCGTACCTTCAACTTCCGGATGCCCAGCATGGCCAATCATCAAGACCGTGAAACCATCCTTGCACATCTTGACGACCTCAAGATGAACCTTAGTAACCAAGGGGCAAGTAGCGTCATACACCTGCAGTCCGCGTGCCTCAGCATCCTTACGCACCTCTTGAGAAACACCATGAGCGCTAAACACGACGATGCCGCCTTTGGGCACTTCATGCAACTCATCTACAAACACGGCACCTTTTTCACGCAGACCGTTTACGACATAGGCGTTGTGAACAATTTCATGACGTACATAAATCGGCGCACCAAAGCGTGTCAGCGCTTCATTGACGATATTGATTGCACGATCAACGCCCGCACAAAAGCCGCGGGGCTGCGCCATCAAAATTTCTGCTGGGGCTTGATTACTCATTCGTTAGAGAATCGCGACGATTTCTGCTTCGAAGGTGACAGGCCTTCCAGCAAGCGGGTGATTGAAATCAAACCAAGCGCCCTCTTCATTAATCGATTGCAATACACCGGCATATTGCGCGCCACCAGGAGCATTAAATTCAATCACGTCGCCAGGATTAAATTCCACATCATCATCCCGACCTTCTTTGAGCGCGCCCAAAGAAACCCACTGAATTAATTCTTCCTTGCGCTCTCCAAAACTTTCTTCCGGCGGCAGCAAGGCGCTTTTCTTTTCACCCACAGCCAATCCGATTAACACCTTCTCAAAACAAGGCGCAAATTGTCCAGAACCCATCAACACCGTCGCAGGGCGATCGATAAAAGTATTGATGTAATCATCCCCGCTAGGCAAAGTCAGCCGATAGTTGAGAGTCAGGAAGGAGTTGGGCAAAACCGTAAGCTTAGTCATAAGGTAATTGTATCTAGGCCTGACCCCAGCGTGCACTCACCCATCACGGACTGGCCAAAAATGGATCAGCCCCGGGAGAAGCTCCGCGCCCTTGGGGCAGCAGCACTGAGCGATGCTGAGCTACTTGCGATCTTTCTACGAGTTGGCTTCAAAGGTAAATCTGCGGTGGCACTAGCCGAGGATCTACTCCATCATTTCGGCAATTTGCCACGCTTACTGTCGTGCGCCCCAGAGGAATTAACCCAGATTCATGGCATGGGTATTTCCAAGTGGTCACAAATTCAAGCTGCTTATGAGCTCGTGAAGCGCAGTCTCGAGGAATCTCTTTCCCAGGACTCGGTTTTTTCATCGCCCGGGTATGTCAAAGAGTTCTTGCAAGCCCGATTTGGGCGCCTGCCACATGAAGTCTTCCTTTGCCTGCATCTTGACTCCCGCCTGCACCTGATTGAGTGCCAGGAGCTCTTTAGAGGCTCCCTGACCCATACTGCCGTCTATCCCCGAGAAATCCTCAAGGAAGCCCTTGCAAGGAACGCCAGCGCCCTCATCGTGGCCCATAACCACCCAAGCGGAAACCCACTTCCAAGCTTAGCCGACCAGGAATTGACCAAGATGCTGTCTAAAGCCTTGCAAATGGTGGATATTCCCCTCCTGGACCATTGCATTGTTAGTGAGAGTGGTTTTTTCTCTTTTTCAGATTCAGGCCTTATGAAAAAAGACTTTAATTAGAAGCAATCACTAACTTATCGGGTATTTTTGACCCATAAAAGCTGCTCGAGGGCTAAATCCTTAAAACTAAAGCGAATTAGGGGTAGATCAAAGTGCTCGGAGACTGATACAATCTTCTTTTTTCGCAATTAATGGAGTTATGTCATGGCAAAAGTTTGCCAAGTCACTGGGAAGAAGCCGATGGTTGGCAACAATGTATCCCATGCAAACAATAAAACGAAGCGTCGCTTTTTGCCGAATTTGCAAAACCGTCGTTTCTGGGTTGAATCTGAAAACCGTTGGATTAGCTTGCGCTTAACCAATGCTGGTTTGCGCGTTATCGACAAGAACGGCATCGATGCTGTGTTGTCTGATCTCCGTGCACGTGGCGAAATTTAAGGAGCGCACAAATGGCTAAAGGCGGCAGAGAAAAAATCAAATTAGAGTCATCAGCTGGTACTGGTCACTTCTATACAACTTCAAAAAACAAGCGTACAAAGCCTGAGAAAATGGAGATCATGAAGTTCGATCCAACCATTCGCAAGCACGTTGCTTACAAAGAAACAAAGCTCAAGTAATTTATCGATTCGATATTTATTTGCAGCAAATAAAAAACCCGCTACATCAGCGGGTTTTTTATTGCCTAGATTTTTCTCTTAAGCGTAGCGACGCAATCTCAATGAGAAGTCGCGCAAACTCGATAGCCCGCTCTCTTCTGCACGCTGACACCAAGTATGCAATTGAGAAACCAATTGATCACCCGTGGCATTAGAACGACTCCAGATAGCTTGCAAATCACGACGCATCTCAATCATCTTTCGTAGCTGCGCATTCGTTGCCATCAGCTCTTCCAGTTTGATTTTTTCATCCGCGGTTAAACGAGACTCATCTTTGCCCAACCAGGCGCGCGCGTCCTTTAAGTGGGCTGCCAACACCTGCATATGCTGAACTTCATTACTAAAGAATGTGCTCAGGGTCTTGCTATAGCGAGCCATGATTTCATAACGGTTAGCAATGATGGCTTCGAGCGTGCCTTGATCGGCAGGACGCAAGTCGCTTAGCACTGGCTTTGGAGAAGTCTTCTTCACCTTGGCTAAGCCTACTGCACTCATCATCTGGATGTACATCCAACCAATATCAAACTCGTACCACTTACTAGAGAGCTTAGCGCTTGTAGCAAAGGTGTGATGGTTGTTATGTAGCTCTTCACCACCAATCAAAATACCCCAAGGGAAAATGTTTCTTGAGGCATCCTCGAAGTCGTAATTACGATAACCCCAGTAGTGACCAATGCCATTAATAATTCCGGCAGCAGTAATTGGAATCCACAACATCTGCACTGCCCAGACTGTTAAACCTATTGCGCCGAACAAGAACACATCGATGATCAACATCAAGGCAACACCTTGCCAAGAAAACTTGGAATAGATGTTGTGCTCAAGCCAATCATCCGGCGTGCCATGACCAAACTTATCTAAGGTCTCTTGATTGCGTGATTCTTTTTTATACAACTCAGCACCGCGAGAAAGTACGGTCTTGATACCGAGAACTTGCGGGCTATGTGGATCATCCACAGTCTCGCACTTGGCGTGGTGTTTGCGATGAATCGCTGCCCACTCCTTAGTGACCATGCCCGTTGTCAGCCAGAGCCAAAAGCGGAAAAAATGCGACATGATGGGATGCAACTCCAAAGCGCGGTGCGCCTGGCAGCGATGCAAAAAGATGGTGACGCTAGCAATAGTAATGTGGGTAGCCACCAGCGTAAAAACGAGGATCTGCCACCATGCCCAATCTAAGTAGCCATTAGCAAGCCAACTGAGAAATGCATCAAAACCTGAAACTGTATTCAAAAGGGTATCCCCAGAGAGGTCTAAACCCTTATTTTAGTTCTTTAACGGCTTTCTTGCTTTTGACTTTTACCGACTTTTCGTCATCTTTATCGACAGTTACCGCAGAAACAGCCGCTTTTTTCTGAAAAACAGCCCCAAAGAAGCCATCTGTACCGTGAATATGGGGCCATAACTGCCACCAAGGGTTATCAGGACTGCATCCCAAAGGCATTTTATCCTTTGGAAACAATGGCTTAAGAACCTCAGCCGCAGGAACAGCCTCAAAATTAGGGTGCTTTGCCAAGAAATCTTCTGCAATTTGCTGGTTTTCTTGTGGCAATAGGCTGCAGGTGGCATAAACCAAGCGACCACCTGGCTTGAGCAAGCGGCTTGCGGAGGCCAAGATATTCATCTGCTTTTGATTGAGCTCCAGAACGCCTTCTGGGGTCTGACGCCATTTGAGATCTGGGTTGCGGCGCAGAGTGCCCATACCGCTACAAGGAGCATCCACCAAAACGCGGTCAATCTTGCCGGCCAAGCGTTTGATCTTAGAGTCGTTCTCGCTATCAATCCATACGGGATGCACGTTAGAGAGGCCGCTACGGGCTTGTCGTGGCTTCAAATTGGCCAAGCGACGCTCAGATGTATCTAGGGCATACAAACGGCCTGTAGAGCGCATGATTGCCCCAATCGCCAAAGTCTTGCCGCCAGCACCTGCACAAAAGTCCACCACCATCTCACCGCGTTTAGGGGCGAGCAAATAAGCCAATAGCTGGCTGCCTTCATCTTGAACCTCAAACATCCCCGCTTTAAAACCAACCGTATTTTGCAAAGCGGGCTTACCCATGATGCGCACACCATCAGGAGCGTAAGGGGTTGGAATTGCTTGATAGCGACCACCAAGAGCATTCATCTCCGCAAGCAGTTGCTCGCGAGTTGTCTTCATGGTGTTCGCACGCAAATCCAAAAGTGCTGGATGCATGAGTGATTTAGCCAACTCTTCACGAGATTCTTCGCCTGGATATTTTCCAAAAGCATCCCATAACCATTCAGGCAAATTATTCCGAACTAAGGGATTAAGTGCTGATGGATCGACCGTAGCAAAACGTTGTAACCACTCGTACTCGCCTGTCTTTAATACGTGAGCTAAATCAGCAATCGCACTCTCAGCACGGTTAGCGGAACCTAATCCACCTTCAGACAAAGCAGACAGCAAACCCAATAGGGCTAAGCGTCGAGCCTGTGAACCCTCGCCACTGGAAGCGAACTGTGAGAACTCATTTTTACGACGCAAGATAGCAAAAGCACTCTCAGCAATTAAGGCTCGATCACGATTACCTAGCTGAGGTTCAGAGCGGAAATACCGACTCACAACACGATCTGCTGGTTGCTCAAAATTCAATAACTCTGGAAGCAAGCGCTCTAAATGAATCGCATGCTGTGGCAATGCTTTTGCATTGGAAAAGTTTTTTTGGCCTTCGGGCGCAATGATGTTTCCGCTCGCATTACGACGCTCTGGGCGACGCAATGGGTCTTTGGATTTAGCGGCGTAACTTTTTTGTGGGCCTAGGCGCGATCCAGATCTGGACCCGGATTTACTACCAGCGCTAGCTCCGCGGGATGAACGTTCTTTACTCATAATTTTATTAATTGCGACTCCGGTGGTTGAACCTGAACTTGATTACCTTCTATTCGCAATCGTCCATCTAGGAACCATTTTACGGCCCGCGGGTAAATCTGATGCTCAGCAGCCAAAACTCGTGCCGCCAAACTATCCGCATCATCGCCTGGAAGCACTGGAACTGAGGCTTGGCAGATGATGGGGCCTTCATCCACACCTTCGGTCACAAAGTGCACGCTGGCTCCATGTTCGGCTACGCCGGCCTCCAAAGCCCGCTCGTGGGTATGTAAACCCGGGAAGGCTGGTAGCAAGGCAGGGTGAATATTGATGAGTCGACCCTCAAAATGACGAATAAAGCCCGGGGTCAGAATGCGCATAAAACCGGCTAGAACGACCAAATCCGCACCCAATTCATCGATTTTCTCGATTAGGGCAGCATCAAAGGACTCACGCGTGGCATGCTCTTTGTGCTCAATAGCAAAGGCAGGAATACCCTGGGAGCGAGCAAAATCAAGGCCCTTAGCCGCAGAGTGATTAGCAATCACCCCTGCAAAAGTGACGGGCCACTGCTCTTTTTGAGCTGTTTTGACAATGGCCTCGAAATTGGATCCGCGGCCTGAGATTAAGGTAACGATAGATGGCATGCCCACAATATAATTGATGGTTACCCCGAAAGCGACCCTGAAAGCGATTTAGTGAACGTATTCCGTGGCCCTACCCAGTTTTCTGCAGGACCAGCTTGTGCCTTAACCATCGGTAATTTCGATGGCGTGCACAGGGGTCATCGCGCCCTGCTCAAACAACTGAAGGACGGCGCCCAGGAGCGTGGCTTGGTGAGTTGCGTCATGACTTTTGAGCCGCACCCCAAGGAATTCTTTTCCCCAGAACAAGCGCCCCCACGGATTCTGAATTTACGTGACAAGCTTGCTGCGTTTGCGGACATTGGTATTGATCGCGTCGTGGTGGAGCATTTCAATTCAGCATTTGCTCGCCTCACTCCAGAAGAGTTTGTTTCTGAAATCATTGTCAAACAACTTCATGCGAAATGGATTTTGATTGGAGATGATTTTTGCTATGGTGCCAAACGCGCCGGCAACTTTGCAAGCCTTAAAGCTGCTGGTGAGCAATTTGGTTTTGAAGTTTCCAGCATTCATACGGTGCAGGAAGATGGCGAAAGAATTTCTAGCTCAGCATTACGCAATGCTTTAGCTAATGGGGATATGGATCAAGCCACCAAATTATTAGGTCGGCCTTACGGCATCTCTGGTCATGTAATTCATGGTCAAAAGTTAGGGCGCACCTTGGGCTTCCCAACACTGAACTTGGCGGTAGCCAATCACCTGCATCATCGTAAGCCTGCATGCTCCGGCATCTTCACCGCGCAAGTATTAGGGCTTGGCGATAAACCACTTCCCGCCGTAGCTAGTCTTGGCGTAAGACCAACAGTCGAAGATGAAGGTCGCGTTCTCCTGGAGACGCACATCTTTGATTACAACGCAGATGTTTATGGAAAAATTATTACCGTAGAACTCTTAGAAAAGATTCGTGACGAGGCGAAGTACTCTGACCTCGAAACTCTTACCAAAGCGATTGCATCCGATGCAGCGCATGCCAGAAATTATTTCCAGAAAAAAGCTTATGTCTGAAAAAGAAAACTCTTACCCCGTCAATCTTCTAGAGACGTCGTTCCCAATGCGGGGAGACCTACCAAAGCGCGAACCTCAATGGGTTGCTCAATGGCAGAAAAATAAACTCTACGAAAAGATTCGTGCGGCGCATGCTAATCAACCGAAGTTCATCTTGCATGATGGCCCCCCATATGCAAACGGTGATATTCATATTGGTCATGCGGTAAATAAGATCCTCAAGGACATGATTGTGAAGTCCCGCTGGTTAATGGGTTTTGACTCTGCGTATGTCCCGGGTTGGGATTGCCATGGCATGCCAATTGAGATTCAGATTGAAAAAGAATTTGGCAAAAATTTACCGACCGCTGAAGTTCAATCAAAAGCGCGCGCTTACGCTAAGGTGCAAGTAGATAAACAGAAGAAAGACTTTGAGCGTTTAGGTGTTCTGGGCGACTGGAACAACCCCTACCTCACCATGAACTTCCGCAATGAAGCCGATGAAATTCGTGCGCTTGGGAAGATCTGGGAAAAGGGGTATGTTTTCCGTGGCCTAAAGCCTGTGAACTGGTGTTTTGATTGCGGCTCTGCATTAGCTGAAGCTGAAGTGGAATATCAAGATAAAACCGATCCAACAGTCGATGTTGGTTTTGCATTTGATGATGCGCAGCGCCCACAGCTTGCAAAAGCATTTGGTCTGCCTGAGATTCCAGCGAAGCCTGGAATGATTGTGATTTGGACTACAACACCTTGGACCATTCCATCAAACCAAGCAGTCAATGTTCATCCTGAGCTCAGCTACGCCTTGGTGGACACTGGCGACAAGTTACTCATCTTGGCAGAAGACCGCGTAGAAACTTGCTTGGAAGATTTTGGTCTCGAAGGCAAAGTGATTGGCACTTGCTTGGGCAGCCAGTTAGCTAATATCTCTTTCTGGCATCCACTTGCTCCATTGCATGAGGGATACAAACGCCTCTCACCAATCTACCCTGCTGAATATGTCACCCTAGATACTGGCACAGGTGTGGTGCACTCTGCTCCAGCCTATGGCGAGGAAGACTTTAAGTCTTGCAAGGCGAATCATCTGGCTGATAAAGATATCTTGAACCCAGTCATGGGTAATGGCGTCTACGCATCCTGGTTGCCACTCTTTGCCAATGAATATATTTGGAAAGCCAATCCGAAGATTGTTGAAGCCATGCGTGAAGCAGGCAGCCTCTTGCGAGATAAAACTTACACCCACTCTTACATGCACTGCTGGCGCCACAAGTCGCCGATCATTTATCGCGCGACCTCACAGTGGTTTGCGAGTATGGACAAAAAACCATCTGATGGCAGCGCAAGTTTGCGTGAGACGGCATTGGCAGGCATCGAGAACACGGAGTTCTTCCCAGCTTGGGGTAAGCAGCGCCTCAACAGCATGATTGCCAACCGCCCAGACTGGACCTTGTCACGTCAGCGCCAATGGGGTGTTCCAATGGCTTTCTTTGTTCACAAGGAAAGCGGTGAGCCTCATCCACGCACAGTTGAATTGCTTGAAGAAATTGCAAAGCGTGTTGAAAAAGAAGGTATTGAGGCTTGGCAAAAACTTGAGGTAGCTGAATTGCTTGGTGAAGAAGCTGCTCAATACGAAAAGAATCGCGATACCTTGGATGTTTGGTTTGATTCCGGCACTACACACTGGCACGTTATTCGTGGATCACACCGTAATGAACTCTATCGCCCTGAAGCTGAAAATGCAGATGGTCGTTTAGCTGACTTGTACCTCGAAGGTTCAGACCAACATCGCGGGTGGTTCCACTCCTCCCTGCTTACGGGCGCTATGCTCGATGGCAAGCCACCATACAAGGCACTCCTGACCCACGGCTTTACCGTTGATGGTCAAGGCCGCAAGATGAGTAAGTCTGTAGGTAACGTGATTGCCCCACAGCAAGTTGCCGATAAGTTGGGCGCTGAAATTATTCGCCTCTGGGTTGCGTCTACCGATTACTCCGGTGAGATGACCATCTCAGATGAGATTCTGAAACGGGTGGTGGAAAGCTATCGTCGTATTCGCAATACATTGCGTTTCTTGCTAGCCAACCTCTCCGACTTTGATCCAAGCAAGCATGCGATGCCCCCAAGTGAATGGCTGGAGATTGATCGCTACGCTGTTGCACTGGCCAATCAGTTGCAGCAAGATGTTCAGGCTCACTACAAGGCTTATGAATTCCAGCCGGCTGTAGCGCGCATGCTCACTTTCTGTTCAGAAGATTTGGGTGGCTTCTACTTAGATATTCTGAAAGACCGCCTCTACACGAGCGCACCAGATTCGAAAGAGCGTCGTGCAGCACAGAACGCCCTATTCCATATCACCCGCAACTTACTCAAGTGGCTTGCTCCTTTCCTCTCCTTTACGGCTGAGGAAGCATGGTTGTCATTCCCGCATGGTTCGGATGAGAAGTTAAGTGAATCCATCTTCATGGAAGAGTTTGGCACTTTCCCAGAAATTGCCCAAGCCACTGAACTACTTGCCAAATGGAATCGTGTTCGTGAAATTCGCTCCGAAGTGACTAAGGCAATTGAGATTGAACGGGAAGCGGGTAATGTAGGCTCATCCTTACAAGCCGAACTCACTATCAAAGTTGGTGACGTCGATTTCGCAATTCTGCATTCCCTGGAAGATGACTTGCGCTTTGTGACCATCACCTCCAGCGCTAATCTCGAACTCAGCAATGCAGGTCTTGAAGTGCTTGTTCGTGGCAGCCAATATAAGAAGTGCGGTCGTTGCTGGCATCACACTGCCGATGTTGGCGCCAATGTTGAACATCCAGAGTTATGTGGTCGCTGCATTAGCAATCTCTTTGGTGATGGCGAATCACGCTTGTTTGCGTAAATAAAATATACGCAGACCAATCAAGACCTATGAACGCAAACTTATCATTTCTCCGTTATCTAGCGATTGCAATTGTTACGCTATTGCTAGACCAGTTGAGCAAATGGTCTGCCTTAAGTAATTTGCAGTTAGGTGTGCCTGAACCTGTTTTGCCATTTATGAATTGGCTCCTATTGTTTAATCCAGGGGCTGCGTTTTCATTTTTAGCGCAGGGCTCTGGTTGGCAGCGTTGGTTCTTTACAGCTCTTGGCTTGGCAGCCTCCGCTTATATCGTTTGGTTGTTGCGCAAGAGCCTAGGCGACAAAATGCTCTGCTGGGCTCTCAGCCTCATTCTGGGCGGCGCACTGGGCAACGTCCTCGATCGCATCATGTATGGCGCTGTAGTGGACTTTATTGACCTGCATTACGCCAATTGGCACTGGCCAGCCTTCAATATTGCTGATAGCGCTATTTGCATCGGTGCGGCCCTCATCATTTGGGGTGAGCTACGCAAGTCATTTGGCAAAACTTCCCAATCCCTTTAAGCTGGCGCCATGCAATCACTTTTAAATAAGAAAATCGTTCTTGGCATCTCTGGTGGCATTGCAGCCTATAAGTCTGCTGAGCTAGCGCGCCAGTTGATGCAAGAGGGTGCCAGTGTCCAAGTAGTGATGACTGAAGCTGCTCAGCAATTTGTGACGCCAGTGACCATGCAGGCACTGACAGGTAATCCGGTTTTCACAAGTCAATGGGATAGCAGTATTGCTAACAACATGGCTCATATTGAGCTCTCTAGAGCGGCAGACGCGATTTTGATTGCGCCAGCAAGCGCGGATCTGATGGCCAAGCTCTCTCTCGGCTTGGCAGATGACTTACTCTCCACTCTTTGCCTAGCAAGAGATTGCCCGCTGTTGCTGGCTCCCGCCATGAATAAACAAATGTGGGAACATGCGGCGACACAAAGAAGCGCCGAGCGACTCGTTGCGGATAAAGTCACATTACTCGGCCCAGCAAGTGGCTTTCAGGCATGTGGCGAAGTAGGCTATGGACGTATGCTCGAGCCCGCTGAAATTACCGAGCAACTGATTGCCTTCTTTCAGAAGAAACCATTAGCCGGAAAACGTGTGCTCATTACTGCGGGCCCTACCTTTGAAGCGATTGATCCTGTACGCGGCATCACAAATCGCAGCTCTGGAAAGATGGGCTTTGCGATCGCACGTGCAGCTGTTGAGGCTGGAGCAGAGGTTCATCTAGTCGCAGGACCTTGCGATTTAGATACTCCACTAGCCGCAACCGGAAAAATTACCCGCACTAACGTAGTCAACGCTAAAGAAATGCATGCAGCCACTATGCAATCTTCTGACTGTGATATTTTCTTTGCAGTTGCTGCGGTGGCTGACTGGGGTATTGCCAAGCCAGCGAAAGAAAAGATTAAACGCCAGGGTAAGCAAGCTCCAAGCTTAGAGTTTGTGGCCAACCCAGACATCCTTGCTGATGTCGCTAAAACGGTCAAAACCAAAGGTGGCAAGGCACACCCTTATTGCGTGGGCTTTGCAGCTGAATCCATTGACCTCCAAAAGCATGCCGAAGAGAAACGTAAGCGCAAAGGCATCCCGATGGTGGTTGGCAATATTGGCCCAGATACTTTTGGCAGCGATCTCAACCAACTCCTCATCATTGATGAGGGTGGTAGCAAGAAAATTGCCAAAGCTGAAAAGCTGCAGCTCGCACGTCAACTAATTCAGCTGATCGCCAAAAAAATCTAGTCTCACCCAACATTTATTCCAATTATTTTTATCCCGCTTTAGGAAATTCCATGCAACAACTTCAAGTCAAAATTCTCGATGAGCGTATGCGCGACCAATTACCCGCATATGGAACACCTGGTAGCGCAGGATTAGATCTGCGCGCCTGCATTGATGATGCTATTGAAATTGCTCCCGGCCAAACCGTGCTCGTGCCAACAGGTTTAGCGATTTATGTGGAAGACCCACGCTATGCAGCATTCATACTCCCACGTTCTGGCCTAGGCCATAAACATGGAATCGTCCTCGGAAATCTAGTGGGATTAATTGACTCCGACTACCAAGGCCAACTGATGGTCAGCACTTGGAATCGCGGATCTACAGCATTCAAACTCGAACCAATGGAACGTCTAGCTCAGCTAGTAGTCATGCCAGTCCAACAGGTAGAACTCAAGGTGGTTGACGAATTCACCGAGAGTAGTCGCGGAGCTGGTGGGTTTGGAAGTACTGGTAGAGCCTAATCATCGCGTGACAATAGGGCGCGGAAGCGTTCCTCGAGTATCAATGATCGTTTTATACCCGGTAACTGGATCGATAGTCTCCGTATAGGCGCCCAATAGGTTGGCCGACACAAGCTGCTGAGGTTTTTCATATTGAGCAGATTGAGATTTTTGTAACTCCTTCTCATATTGTTGGCGCAACCTAATGCAACTAGGTGCTGCCGCAGAATACTTGCTAGTGCATTTAATCGCTAAAGCATCTTCATGCATACCCGCCTGATCAAATGATCTTGCCGCCTCAAAAGTCATGCATTCCGTTGCCTCCCAGGATGAGCCGGCACTAAAGCCAAAGAGTACTGCGGATCCCCCAATGGAGGTAGACCCCATAAATGGAGCAGTAGGATGGTTCGCCGGAGAAAATGCTGACCTCCTCCCACAAACCGGTCAGCTCTGAGCCAGAAAATCGGGCGGTGTGGTTGAACTACAAAATGACTTTGCAAACATCGCTGGTGGGAGATCCCCCAGCGATGAATGCGGTCTAAAACAATTG